>JBCCEE010000923.1:0-1511 GCA_039030415.1 Acidobacteriota bacterium | reverse complement strand
GCCTACCCTGTTCGCCATCACCGTCGAAAAGCCTGGTGGCGTCGTGGTCTCGAGCCGTGAGCGGCTACCGCTGCTCGCCAAGGTCAGCTAGATCGAGCGGTTGTCTTACTTCCAAGCGTGGACGATGGCGCGGAAGCGGTGGGGCTGCCCAGCAGGTAGGCCACGCAGGTCGCCCGGGCCGACCAGGGTCTTGACCCGGCTGAAGCCCGCCGCTCGACACATACCGCCCAGCCCCGTGAGGTTCGGCCCCCACCAATTCGTGGGATCGGCGTTGAGCTCGTCAGACTCGTAGAACTCGCACAGCGACAGGTGCTCGAAGCCCGGCACCGCGACCGCGGTGGTCTCGATGACCGCCACTTCACGCGTCACCCTGGCGAGGCGCTCGAGCGCCTCCAGCGGATTCTTCATGTGGTAGAGCACGCCGAGGTAGAGGACGACGTCGAACTGTCCGAGGGCGTCGAGATCGTTGGCCATGAAGTCCTCGACGCGCGATTCGACGCGGCTCCCCAAAGCGCGATGTGCGGCATCGAAGCCGCGCTTGCCGGGCAGCTCCTCCGGACGCCAGACGTTGGGTACGTTCTCCCACTGGGGAGCTTTGAGCCCCTTGGTGTGGCACTCGTGGAAGTGGTGGACTTGAGCGACGAGGTCCATACTCCACACGTAGTGATCCAGCGCGACGACGCGTTCCGCGCCGAGCTGCTCGGAGGCGAACGAGAAGAAGCCATCCCAGGCTCCGATGTCGAGCACGCTCTTGCCGGCCAGCGGCGGCAGCCGCATGGCCGCCAGGTTAGCCTGTAGCGTCTCCAGCGTCTTGACGCCAGGCGTCACAATATCGTGGCCGAGATCGATCGAGTGCCACCACGAGGGGACGTTGGCAACGATTTCCAGTATCTGCTGATCAGTCATTGTGGACACGTGGTGTCTCCATCTAACGAGTCGATTGGTTTGAGTCGAGCGATTCCGAGGGGCTCGCCAGCGTCCGGTGCTGTGGGTGACTGAGCTGAGGAGGGTGCGCTCGGTCGCCGCGTCCTGCTTCTCGCGACGAGCCGACACCTGGCGGGCCAGAGGGGATTCCGGCATGACATCCAAGATGCGATCTGATAGCTTGCCGCCGCAGCCGAGCCTGTGCTGAACGCCGCGCCGCGCACGCATCTCGCAACCAGAGCCCGCATCCTACCATCGCCTCACGACATAGCGGTGACTTCATTGTCGAGTCCATCTCTCTATCCAGCCAATCCCTGGCGCCCTCGATTTCCTACTGTCGCTGATCGATGACCGCCAGCTCATCAGCTTCCGAGCGCGACGCCCTGGCGGCGGCTCGGCACCTCGGCCAAGAGCGCGCCGAGGCCTTCGATCTGCGGCTGCGGGAGCGCGAGGCCGGCGAGCGCGAGCAGCGCCTGGCCGAGGCGGCGTGGCGGCCGCGAAACGCCCGCCAGAGCCTGGACGAAGAGGAGGCATCGCTCAAAGTGGTGCAGCTCGAATCCCGCCTCAGCGAGCTCTCGGCCTACGTC
>JBCCEE010000922.1:0-1525 GCA_039030415.1 Acidobacteriota bacterium | reverse complement strand
GATCTGCAGGTGGAGGCTCTGCGCTCGGGCCTCGAGACGATCGTGGCGCGTCACGAGCCTCTGCGGACGACCTTCCGAGATACGGCGGATAAGCCGGTGCAGGTGATCGCTTTGCCGGGTCGGTTGGATCTGCCGCAGATCGACCTGTCGGGCCTGCCGCAGGCGGCCCGCGACCGGGTGATGGGCCAGCTGTCGCGGGAGAGTGCGCGTCGGCCGTTCGATCTCGAACATGGGCCGCTGCTGCGACTCCTGCTGCTCCGTCTCACCAGCGAATCGCACGGCCTCGTCCTGGTCTTCCATCACATCGTCTTCGACGGCAGCTCGGTACAGGTGCTGCTGCGCGAGCTGACGGCCCTCTATGAAGCGGCGGTGCATGGCCACTCCGCCACGCTGCCGGAGCTGGACCTGCAATACGCCGACTACGCGGCGTGGCAGCGGGATTGGCTGCGGGGAGACATCTTGGAGACGCAGCTCGCCTGGTGGCGCGAGCAGCTCTCGGGGGCACCCCCTTTGCTCGCGCTGCCGACCGATCGCCCACGGCCCGCGAGTCCGGGAAATGCCGGGGCCGTGGTTTCGCTGGCTCTTTCGAACGAGCTTTCGCGAGACCTCGAGACCCTGTGTCGCCAGCGCCACGTGACGCTCTTCATGGGACTCCTCACCGGAGTGCTGACGACGCTCCACCACCTCAGCGGCCAGCAGGATCTGTCCCTGGGAACCGTGACCGGGGCTCGCGATCAACTCGAGATCGAGGATCTGATCGGCTTCTTCGTCAACACCCTGGTACTGCGCACCGATCTCTCGGGAGATCCCGCTCTGCACGAGCTGCTCGAGCGGGTCCGTACCGGCGTCCTGCAGGCGTACGCGAACCGGGATCTGCCGTTCGAGAAACTGGTCGAAGAGCTGCCGGAGCGCGACCTGGCGCATACGCCGTTCTTTCAGGTGATCTTCTCGCTGAACGATGCCGAGACTTTGGTAGAGCACGCCGTCGGCGATCTCACCTTGGAGCCTCTGCCGATCGAGAGCGACTTGGCGAAGTTTGATCTCACGTTGCGAGCGCAGAAAACGGCACAGGGGCTGCTGCTGGCGGCGGGGTATCGCACGGAGCTCTTCGACCGCACGACGATGCAGCGCTTCCTGACAACCCTCGAGGGCGTGCTGGCTGGAGCGGTCGCCGACCCGGACGCGCGTTTGAGCGAGCTCGAGACTCTCCCCAAGGCCCAGCGGCATCAGCTTTTGTGGGAGTGGAGCGATACGACGACGGCCTTCCCGCGCGATGAGGAAGTCCACCGGCTGTTCGAGCAGCAGAGCCAGCGCACTCCGGAAGCCCTAGCGATCGAATCTGCCGAGGGCTGGGTGAGCTACGGCGAGCTCGACCGTCGTGCCACCCTGCTGGCCCACCGCCTGCGGCGCCTCGGGGTCGGGTTTTTTGATATCAAAAAACGCATCAGGTTTACAGATACGGAAATTGAAAGAAACAACACAAAAGATGGCTACAAGAAAATTTTCAAGGCTTATGATCTTGAAT
>JBCCEE010000921.1:0-1527 GCA_039030415.1 Acidobacteriota bacterium | reverse complement strand
GCTCTGGCTGCTGCCCTGGGCGACGACCTGGCCGGAAGCCTTGATCCATCGACCCCCGTACACTGGCGTGACGGCCACGCGGACGGTGACGGGCCAGCACTGCCGGAAGGTTGCACGCCACTTGGTCAGCTGATCCGTGCACCGTCCGCATTGTCGCGCCGACTTGCCCAAATCGGACTAGTCGAACCTTCGGCGGCACGTCGGCTGCAGAAGTCGCTAAAGCAGGGCCAGCTGTTGGTCAGTAGCGACGGTGGGCTTTGGCGTTGGGATGGCTTCGTACGACTCCCCGGTTCAAGCGGTCCGGCGGTTGCGCGCCTGCGCCAGCGCTCACGGCTACGCCAGTTGGAGGGAGAGTGCGCCAGGCATTCGACCGAGCTGGCAGTTCGGACCCGCGAGCTAACCACTGCCGAAGCGGCCCTGCAGGAAGCCCGCGCCGTGGTGGAGCGGACGGAATCCGATCTCCACAAGGCAACCTCAACTTGCGCGGCGGCACGAGGTGCCGAAGCACAGGCTCGTACAGCCGATGCGGGCCTCGGCGCCGAGCTGACCGGATTGGAAGAGGCACAAAGCCGCCTTGAGCGCGAGTTGGGCGATCTCAGCGTTGGAGCCCCTACTGCGTTGGATCTCGGCCTCGAATCCGACCAGCCAGAGATAACCGCCGAGGAGGCCGAGGAGGGTCGGCGAATTGCCCGGACGGAAGCGGCCGCCATCCGAGAGAACTTGACCGTCGCCCAGGCTGAGCTCGAACGCTGTCGTGCGGCAGATCGCGCTGCGACGGAGGCCCAGCGGGAAATGGACCTCGAGCGGACGCGCCTGCAAACCAGACGAACCCAGCTGCAGGAGGACCGCGGCACAGTCGAACAGATGGGTCGGGACGTTGCAGCGTCAGCGACAGCGGCAGAGCATGAAAGTGAGGCTGCGCGCGCCGACCTCGCGCAAGCACAGCAGATGCTTGACGAGCACCGCCGTTTGCTGACCGAAGCGACCACCGCGCTCAATCGCGTGCGTGAGCGACAGACCACCGAGGTTCAAAGGCAGGCAACGCTGTCCGGCGAGCTGCAACTCTGGGCCGAGCGAGCGCAGTCCAACGAGGCTCGGCTGGCCGACCTTGCTCATCGCCGCAGCGACCTCGCCGCCGAGATCGCGCAGCTGGCCGAACTGCCGGCCGCTCTCGACCGACAGCGCCGCGAGCATGAAACCCGGATCGGCGAGATCGAAGGCGAGCGAGCAGAGCTTGGAGCCCAGTTGGCTGAGCTGGAGGCGACGTCCGGCGAGGCCCAGCGCGGGTTGGACCAGATTGAGGCATCTTGGGTCGAGGCGCGGGAGACCGGTGCCCGTCTAGAAGCAAGGCTCGAACGCGCCCGGTCTGAACTCGAGGAAGCTGAGGGGGCGCTACGGGCCAAGATACCGCAACTTCCAACACCCCTTCCGGAGGCGGCGCCGGATGCAGAGCAGCTGGCTGCGCTGGAAACTGAGCTCGCGCGGCTATCGCAGGCGCGGGACCGGCTCGGTGCGGTCAATCTGCGG
>JBCCEE010000920.1:0-1533 GCA_039030415.1 Acidobacteriota bacterium | reverse complement strand
TCGAGCCGCTTCGATATCGAAAGCCCAGAAACGGGGCCGATGGGGGTTCGCTCCTCGCCGCTGGGCGTCGCTTCGATCCGCATCCAGCTGGCGGCTTCGAGCCGCACTTCGACGGTGAGCGGACCGTCGGGATAGGGCCGGCCGGACTCGCTGGACCAGAACTTGAACAGCTCCACCTCGTGCTGCGCCGCGGCGGGCACGGGCTGCAGGAAGAGCTGGTTGCCGTAGATCTCGAGGGGCTGGCCGGCGACCCGCACGGCGAAACGGAAGCGCGACGCGGCGTGGCGTCCGCGATTGCTCAGGACGACCCTCAGCTCACAGAGGGTCTCTGGCCCGGGCCGTGCGGGCTCGACGATGACCCGCACGATCTCCAGCTCGGCCGTCGGCTCAGCTTCGCTCGGGTTCGGGGGATCGGCCGAGCCCGCCGCGCCGCCGGTGACGACGGCGAGCACGAGCCCAGCTGAAAGCCGCCCCAGCCGACTCATTCAGCGTTCTGTTTCTTGCGCTTCTTGCGTCCCCAGGGCTTCCAATCCTCGGGGAAGAGCTTGAGGAAGACGATGCGCGCCGAGACGTCGCCTTCGCCGGGTCCATCGAGCGCATACCCGATCTCGAAGTTGGTCAGCAGGTTCCACGGCAGGGTCAGCGAGCCCTCGACGCCGATGCCGGCGAGCAGCTCGTTGTCGAGCCCGGTCTCCTCGTTGGTGGCCCAGACCGCATCGCCCTCGAGCTCGACGCGGAGCAGCTCACCGGCGTTGACGCCGGTGGAGAAGTGGATGCCGGTGGCCTCATCAGCCCGCACCAGCCCGCTCTGATAGCCGCCGACCGAGGCGTCTCCGAAGATGCCGAAGTCGTAGCGCGAGAAGCGGTCGAGATCCGAGCCGTTGAGGTGCTCGATCGACAGCCCGAAGTTGCGGAACTTCTCGAACCACCAGATCTTCGAGAATTCGACCTGCCAGCGGACGTAGTCTTCCTGCTCGGGATCGAACTCGGTGTTGCCCGGCAGCCCCCAGAAGTCCCAGTCGGAGCGCGAGTGGTAGCTACCCTGGAGCTCGAGCTGATAGCCGGCGCGCTTGTACTGCAGCTCGGTCTGGAAGGAGTGGGTCAGGGTGTCGGTCGGCAGCACGAAGTCTTCCGCGGTGTCGTCGGCCGTGTCGAAGTTGTCGAAGTCGAGGCGGTAGGTGAAGTCGAGCTTGCCGAAGTTGCCGAGCGGCCGACCGAGGAAGAACGACGCCGAGCCGCCGAAGCTCTCGATCTCCTCCTCCGGCACCTCGCGACCGTCGCGAAACAGCTCGTCGCCGGTGGGAATCAAGAGCCCGAAGACGTTGAGGCCGGCGTCCCACTTGCTGCCGAAGAGTCGCGGGTTGGCGTAGTTCACCGTCACCAGGGGGCCGGCGAAGAAAAAATTCACCTGGCTGCCGGTCTCCCGCCAGTCCAGCGACAGGTAGTTGATGCCCGCCAGCGGAATCGGAAAGTCGGTCGACTCGTCCCACAGGACACCGCCGACCAGGAAGTAGCGGTCGGTGTCGGGCTTCT
>JBCCEE010000919.1:0-1556 GCA_039030415.1 Acidobacteriota bacterium | reverse complement strand
CCGGAACCCGCGCCTGCCGGGATGCGCCGACGCGCCGCTCCTCGCCCACGAAGTGGGTCGTCACGTCACTCGGGGCCTGGATCGGCCGGTCGGCGGGCGGGCGCGGCATGAACAGAGAGTGTAACGACCTGCTCCGGCGTCCCTCAAGCGAGCCTCCGCGAACGCTGGCCAGCGATATGCGGGATGCCAGCTGCCGCGCGCTGCTGACATCCCGAGTCGACGGGGCCTTGGGCACTTGCCCTCAGTGTGCCTCGGTAATCTTGATGACGACGGTCGGGCAGTCGCCTTGGTTGATCGCCACGGTCTCGTAGCCGCCGTCATAGGGCTGCTGGTCGTAGCGCACCGGGATGGGCGTGACGACCGGTGGCCAGACCCCGGGCAGCTTCTCGACGATCAGCGACAGCGGCAGCTGGTTGGGCACGGGAATGGAAGCGCCGGCTTCGAGTCGGGCGGTATAGCCGGGGGTTGGCGCCACCACGGTTCCCGCCACGTAGAGCGCTCGCGGCCCGGGGGGCATCTGATTGTCGATGGCGATCCAGTCTTCCGTCGGAAAGCAGTCGGGGGCGAGAGCCTTCATGGTGCTCTCTCCGGGCCGGCCCGTCGCCTGACCGAGGACTTCGCCGTCGAGCACGACGAACGCGGTGACCTGGTTCTTGCCCGGTCCCAGAACCACCGGCAGCTGATGGTAGACCGGCTTGATCGCCTGATGACAGATCCCATCGAAGAGGCGCAGCTCGAGAATCACCGGCACGGTCTCGGGCGTGACGACCTGGCCGGCCGGCAGTCCTTCGCGGGCGGGCCCGGCCGAGTAGCAGCCGTTGGGCGTCAAGGTCACGGAACGCAGCAGGAAAGTGTTGTCGAGTTGCGGAATGAAGCTGAGCTTGGGTTCGAAGAGCTCCATGGGTGAATCTCCCTTTCAAAAATATGAGTAGATTGCGGGCTGGGTCATTGTCTGGCAGACGGTTCAGAGGCGCTCGAACCGGAGCCCGAGCTCGGTCTGTTCTGAAACCAGGTCCAACGGTCCGCTGCCGCCGAGAAAGAACTGATTCGCACCCTTCAACCTTTGGAAGTACTCCTCTTCTTGCTTCATGATTCCGGGAGGCTGCTCACAGAATTTCTTGGTGGAGGCCAAGTCGAAGATCGAGATCTGATTCGGCTCCTTGATCAGATACTTGGCGTTGAATTGGTTGCAGCCGCCGGAGCCGCTGAGCGCGTCTTCGGTGAAGATGGCGGTGAGCTCGGTGCCGTCGATGGGCGGCGTCGAGGCATCGCCGGTCAGGAATTCGATCAATCGCCACGAGGATTTGGCGAGGGGGTTCTTGGACATTGGAAGCTCCCTTTCGAGTCGTTGTCGATGGGAGTCCAAAACAGCACGAACCGTGCCAGGCCCAAGTCGCGGGATTGGCTCAATCGAGGGCGCCGACGCGACTGTCGAGTGTCGCTCTCGCAGTGTCGGCAGGGGTGTCGAGTGCCCAGTTTTGAACCGGGCACCCGCCGCGACTCAGCCGAACGTCGCCGCCCTCGAGCTAGCTTTCTGGTGGTTACTGCTGGTGATT
>JBCCEE010000918.1:0-1560 GCA_039030415.1 Acidobacteriota bacterium | reverse complement strand
GTTGAGCTCGATGATCTGCTTGGCCGAGACGAAGTCGGCAATCGCTTCGGCCTTCTGCTGCGGCAGGCGCTCGACCTCGGCCTGCATCTCCTGCAGCTGCATCATGTAGCGGTCCATGGTGCTAGAAGTCTCGGTAATCTCGGTACCGAGGCGCTCCTGCTGCGCCTCGATCTCTTCGATGCGCACCTGGAAGCGTTCGAAGGCGGCGGCGTGCTTTTCGTATTCCTGGGTGTCGCCGGAGGCCTTGGCCTGCTCGGCGAGGGTGAGCGCGCCCTCGCGCTTCTGAAGCAGCTCGGTCTCTTCCTCGTTCAGCTTCTCGAGCCGCGACCGCTTCTCTTCGAGCACGGACTCGACCTCGGAGATGGCGTCGCGCAGGCCGTTGAAGCGCTGCACCATGGTGTCGCGGTGCATCTCGAAGGCGGCGTCGATGCCATCCACCGAGCCGGCGAACTGGTCGTCCGCCGCCGACATGATGTAGCGCGCCTTGCGCCAGTTCCAAAATCGAAAGTAGCGAAAAATCGCGCTGATGATTCCGACCTTCTGTTCAGCCATGATCAACGTCTCCCTTGCTCTAGTGTGCGTATGCCTTGCTCTGATTCATGAATTTGAGTTTCAGTCTTTGACCTCGCCGGCAGCGAGGTAAACCTCGTCTTCTGGGTTCGGCTGCGACATCTCGCGCAATCGATCCTCCACCCGCCGAGCCGCGTTGACCGCGCGCTCCAGCTCGGACGCCGAGTGGCCGCGCACGAAGAGGGTGTCGGTGCTGGTGCCGAGATTGACAGCTTCGAGATAGGTGGTCTCGAGCGCCGACTCGAGCGCCTCGCTCTGGGCGAACAGCTGGTCGACGGACTCGACGCGCTCTCGGAACAGCTCCAGCCGCCGCTGATGACTCTGGATGCGGGTTTCCAGGGGCTGAATGCGCGAGGCATCGGCACCCGCTGCCTTCACCTCCTCGAGCTCGCGCTGCCAGGCTTCGAGCTCGTGCCGCAGCTTCTCGTGATCGATCTGCCCGAGCGCCTTGTAGGTGGCGAGCGCGGCCTGCAGGATGTCGACGCCCTCGCGGTAGGTGTCTTCGGCCAGGATCATGAGGCGCTGTACGTTGAATCCGCTGGAGTTGTTGCCGCGCACCCCGCCCGTCGCCTCCAGGCGTCCGGCGAGAAACTTCTCTAGCTTCTGGTAGGCCTCGCGCAGCTCGCGCGCCTGCTGCACGCCTTCGGCCAAGCCGGCCTTCGACCATTCCACTTCGAGACCGAGGGTCTCGTCGTGACGGTGCCGGTCGCGTAGCTTGCGCAGCTTGGCGACTCGCTTCTCGGCCAGGTCTTCGCCGCGGACGAAGTAGTTGTAGACCCAGGCCCCCGCCGCCACCAGCGCGCCGCCGAAGGTCAGCAGGGCGGAATTCGGGCCGGCCCCGAACAGCCCCATGTAGAGCCCCCCAAGGGTCGACGCCACTGCCGGCATCAGGGTCAACGGGTGCTGCACGGTGTCTTTCAAGACGGCACGGTACACCGCTTCCCGGGTGAAATCTTCCGCCCCGGGAATCTTCTGTGCCGAGTCTTTGTC
>JBCCEE010000917.1:0-1562 GCA_039030415.1 Acidobacteriota bacterium | reverse complement strand
GCACCGTGTGTCTGACGCGCCCAACCAGCTCACGGAATGTCGGATCTCCAGTGAGATCGCCACGGAGCACCAGGGTGTTGACGAAGAAGCCAATCAGCGGCTCCGTCTCGAGCAGCGTCCGGCCCGCAATCGGGCTGCCGACGCTGAGGTCGCCCTGACCGCTGAGCCGCGCCAGGTAGGTTTGGAAACCCGCCAGCAAGACCATGTAGAGGGTCGAACCGGTGCCGCGTCCGAGCGCTTGCAGGGACTCTGCCGCTTCTGCATCGAGCGCGAATGGATGCTGGTCACTGCGCGTGCTGCGTGCCTGGGCTCGGGAGCGGTCCGTCGGCAAAGCCAGGACGGGCGGCAGACCCGCGAGCTGCTGGCGCCAATAGGCGACCTCGTCGGCCAGCACCTCGTCTTTGAGCCAGCCACGCTGCCATGCCGCGTAGTCGACATACTGAACGGCCAGCTCCGGCAGCGGCGAGGGTCGCCCGGCGGCAAAGGCGCCATAGAGCTGGGTCAGCTCACGCGTCAGCAGGCCCATCGACCAGCCGTCGGTCGCGATGTGATGAATCGTCAGCCAAACCACCGTATCCGCCTCGCCCAGACGCACCATGCCGCCGCGCAGCACCGGTCCGTGCTCGAGGTCGAAGGATCGGTGTGACTCGGCAGCCATCAGTCGCCGCGCCTCCGCCTCGCACACTCGAGTCTCCAGGGCGCTCAGATCGATCAGCGGAAACTGGACGGGCTGAGCCCTGGCGATCCGCTGGACCGGCTGCCCCTCTAGCCGTCCAAACGTCGTGCGCAGCACTTCGTGGCGCCGCACGATCTCGCTCACCGCCCGTGCTGCGACCCCCCAATCGAGCTCTCCTTCGAGGCGCAGCACTAGGGGAACGTTGTAGGCAACGCTGCCGGGCTCGAGCTGGTCCAGGAACCACAGGCGCTGCTGGGCGAACGAAAGCGGCAGATGGCCGTCTCTGGGAGCCAGCTCCAGACGCGGACGGGTCAAGAGGGCTCCGGACTGCTGAAGGCTGACTACCGCCTCCGCCAACGCCTCGACGGTGGGAGCCTCGAAGAGATGCCGCAGCGGCACCTCGACCTCGAACGCCGAGCGCAGCCGGGACACCACCTGGGTCGCCAGCAGCGAGTGACCGCCGAGATCGAAGAAATGATCGTCGAGACCGACACGCTCGACGCCTAGGACCTCGGCCCAGATGCCAGCGACGATGCCTTCGGCCGGCGTCTCCGGAGCCCGATACTCCAGGGACTTGCCGCCACCATCGAGAGCCGGTGCCGGCAGGGCGCGGTGATCCAGCTTACCGTTGGCGGTCAGCGGCAGCTCGTCCAGAGCCACATAGAGGGACGGCACCATGTATTCGGGCAGCAGCCGCTTGAGGTGGGGTCTCAGCTCGCTAGACCAGTCGAGGCCTGCAGCCGCAGACTCATCGGGCACGACATAGGCCACGAGTCGGAGATCCGCAGGCGTCACCTCGTGCACCACGATGGCAGAGCGCTGCACGGCGGGATGGGCACTCACCGCCGACTCGATCTCACCCAGCTCGATGCGGAAGCCGCGGATC
>JBCCEE010000916.1:0-1568 GCA_039030415.1 Acidobacteriota bacterium | reverse complement strand
CGGCGCGGTGCTGGTCGTCCGCAGCCAGTCGCTCTTCGCTGATGGCTTCGAGTCCGGGGACACGAGCGGGTGGTCCACCGTGCAGTGAGCCGTCCGATCTCTGGACAACGCTCTGAACGTCGGGCTGTGACGCCGGCAGACCCCTTTGACGAGCCTCGACAGCGCTCTGAACATCGGGCTGTGACGTCGGCAGACCCCGTTGACGAGCCTCGACAACGCTCTGAACGTCGCCATCACCCCGGTATCTTTGATCCCTGCCGCCTTCCAAGCCTCGGTGGCGCCCAACGCGGGTTGCAAGAACCGCTTGACTAGAACGGTAAATACCTTCTCGAGAGGATTGGGGGCTTTCGTGCGGTCACGCTGGATTCGTGCGCGCCGGGCGGGCCGCGCCCGACGGTGCGATCGAGCTATTGGGACGTCGCGCCGCGGCCGAACCGTAGCTCGCCGCGCAGGATCTCGCCCGAGAGCAGCAGGATGCCGATGAGGGTGAACGGCACGATGCCGACGGCGTGCACCACGATGGCGTACGATGCCCCCTGCTCTTCGCTGACGCCCATCAGCGTCAGCGCCAGCATGGCGAAGTAGTGGTAGGTGCCGATGAAGGCCGGCGCCGAGGGCAGCACTACGCCAAAGGTGATGAACACCAGCACCACCGCCGGCGCGTACCACGGCAGCTCGAGATCGAAGGCCAGCATCATCAAGCCCAGGCCGCTGGCGCTGGCCAGCCAGTAGAGCCAGGAGCAGCCGATGGCGGCGAAGAAGCGGCCGGGTGATTTGAGGGCGCCGAGCCCTTCGGCGAAGCGCTCGACCTGTTCGGCCAGCCAGCCGGAGAGGCGCTCACCGAGCCAGGCGGTGAGCCAGCGGGTCCAGCGCACGAAGCGCTCGCCGTCCCGCGCCACCCACAGCAGGCCGCCGAGCGCCACTAGCACCACCGAGCCGGCCAATGCCGGCGCCGAGGCTCCCGGCATCTCGACCACCGCCAGCGGCAGCAGGGCGAAGAACAGCAGCACCAGGCAGGAGAGGTCGAGCAGCCGCTCGACCGCCAGGACCGCTAGAACCGCGCTGTGGGAGCAGCGGCCGTGGCGCGCCAGGTAGTCGACCCGCATCAGCTCGCCGATGCGCAGGGGCAGCACGTTGTTGCCAGAGAACGCCACCAGCACCGACTTGAACAGCCGGAACGGCGGGAACGGGTGCAGTGGACGCAGCAGCACCGCCGAGCGCGCCGACATCGCCAGAAAACCGGCCAGCGACGTCAGCAGGCAGAACGGCAGAATCTTGAGATTGACCCCCGCGATCTCTTCCGCCACTCGACCCAGGTCGAGTCCACGGATCAAGAGGGTGGTGAAGCCGACCGAGATCGCCAGCCCGAGCAGGATCGCGAGCAGGCGCTTGCGGGATACATTCTTGGAAGCAGGTGGGCGAGCGGGTGGCGTCATGGTCTGGCGGCGAGGTCAGGGCGGCGAGGTCAGGGCGGCGAGGTCAGGGCGGCGAGGTCTGGCGACGCTAATGGATCTCTTCGAAGGAAGGCGTCATCTTCGCATGCGCTGCGCTCGTCTGCCAGGCCAGAT
>JBCCEE010000915.1:0-1590 GCA_039030415.1 Acidobacteriota bacterium | reverse complement strand
TTCCGTCCCATGTTCCTAGCGCTCACGATCAGCGCGGTATGGTTCGGCTTGTGGATGAAAACTACGATTAGGTATCGGCCTGCATCGGTTCTTCCGAGGGCGGCATAAACATCTTCGCCCGACCGATTGCCTCGCTCGAGAAATCGATATCGTGGGCGGTTGAAGAAGACTTCCTCAGACTCATCCTGAGAAACACGGTGCTTTGAGGACAGTTTCTCAATGATTTGGGGAATCCAGATGAAGTCATCGATGTACATGCCTCTTCGTGCGGACTCGTGAACCAATATGGCACTTAGCCTGAGTCCCCAAGACTTTATCACTAGGTGTGACTAGTGATTTTCTGGTTTTGAAGTCGCGGGCGATGCTGTATCAGTGCGCCTCTTCCCAACTGCCCCCGACGCCGATGTCGACCACTAGCGGAACGCTGAGATCGACGACGCTCTCCATATCTTCTCGCGCGATGCGGCTCGCGGCGTCGACCTCCGCGGTGGGCACTTCGAAGAGTAGCTCGTCGTGGATCTGGAGCAGCAGACGGGCCTGCAGCCCTTCGCCCTCCAGGCGATAGGCGACGGCGAGCATCGCCAGCTTGCAGAGGTCGGCGGCGGAACCCTGAATGGTGGTGTTGGCGGCGATGCGCTCACCGTATTGGCGCTCGGTGAGACGGTTGCTGGAGAGCTCGGGAATATATCTACGGCGACCGAAGAGGGTGGTCGCATAGCCGGTCTGGTGAGCCCGGGCGATCGTGGCGTCGAGCCAGGCGCGGACTCCTCGATAGGCCTCGAAGTAGGAGTCGATGTAGGTTTGAGCAGTCCTACGCTCGATGCCTAGTGTGAATGCCAGGGCGCTGGCTCCCTGGCCGTAGATGGTGGAGAAGTTGACCAGCTTGCCGATGTCGCGCTGCTCTCGGCTGACGTCAGCAGGTGCCAGGCTGAAAAGCTGGCCAGCGGTCCCGGCGTGGACGTCCTGGCCGGTGAGGAACGCCTCGACCAGTAAGGGATCACCGGTGGCGTGGGCGAGCAGGCGTAGCTCGATCTGGCTCCAGTCGGCCGAGATCAGCTTGTGCCCGGGGCGCGGCACGAAGCAGCGTCGGATACGCCGGCCTTCGGGCGAATGGGCTGGCGTGCGCTGCAGGTCGGGCTCGGTGGTGATCAGCCGGCCGGTGGCGCTGTGGGTCTGATGGAAGGTGGCGTGGATGCGCCCGGTATGCGGGTTGACGGCCTTCTGCAGCACATCGGTGTAAGTGTTGATCAGCTTGGCGAGCTTGCGATGCTCGAGCACGTGCCCGGCGATCTCGTGCTGGGGAGCGAGACGGGTGAGCACTTCGACGTCGGTCGAGTAGCCGCTCTTGATGCGCTTGAGCACCGGCAGGCCGAGGTCCTCGAACAGCACTTTACCGAGCTGCTGAACCGACCCGACTTTGAAGCGCGAGCCGGCGAGGGTGAAGATCTTCTCCTCGATCTCCGCCAGTTGGCGGCGCAGGTCGTTGCCCATCACTCTGAGGTCGGAGGGGTCGACGGCGATACCGTCGAGCTCGATGGCAGCGAGCAGGCCGGCGAGCGGCAGGTCGATCTGCTCTAAGTAACCTACCAG
>JBCCEE010000914.1:0-1603 GCA_039030415.1 Acidobacteriota bacterium | reverse complement strand
TTCGTCGAGCTCGATGCGTCGACGCGCATGGCCCAGGTTTCCAACAGCTCGTTCGATGCCGCCACCCTGGAGATCTGGGGCGCCCTCGTGCGCGGCGGCCGACTGGTGATCATCGACACCGAAGTGCTGCTCTCGCAGCCGCAGTTCGTGCGGGCGCTCAGGACCCGCCGGATCTCGACGATGTTCCTCACCACGACGCTGTTCAGCCAGCTCGCCAAGGAGATTCCAGACGCCTTCGTCACGCTGCGTCACATGCTGTTCGGCGGTGAGGCGGTGGATCCTGCCTCGGCGGTTCGCGTCCTGGAGCAAGCCGGTCCGGAGCGGCTGCTGAACGGCTACGGGCCGACCGAGAACACGACCTTCACCTGCGTCGCCGACTACCGGCAGAGCGGTGGGGTCGAAGACGTCGAGCGCGGCTCGATCGGTCGACCGATCGCCAACACCCGCGTCTATGTGCTCGATCCTCGATTCGAGCTCGTGCCGCTGGGCGCCGAAGGCGATCTGTGGACGGCCGGGGACGGGCTGGCGCTGGGCTACTGGAAGCGCCCGAAGCTGTCGGCTCAGCGATTCTGCCCGGACCCGTTCAGCCGCGAGCCGGGCGCCCGACTCTACGCTACGGGGGATCTGGTGCGGCAGACCGCGGACGGCAAGATCCTATTCCTCGGCCGGCGCGATCATCAGGTCAAGCTGCGGGG
Organism: Acidobacteriota bacterium; assembly: GCA_039030415.1. Classification (GTDB taxonomy): domain Bacteria; phylum Acidobacteriota; class Thermoanaerobaculia; order Multivoradales; family J023; genus JAAELT01. The sequence continues at coordinate 908 of JBCCEE010000914.1, read as the reverse complement.
TTTTCGGATCGAGCTGGGCGAGATCGAGACCGTTCTGAGTCACCATCCGCGGGTGGCGACGGCGGCGGTCCTGCTGCGTGAAGATCAACCCGGCCAGCGTCGCCTGGTGGCGTATCTCGAGTGCCGGGGCGAGGCTCCGGACACCGACGAGCTGCGACGGTTTCTGCAGGCGAAGCTGCCGGAGTACATGCTTCCGGCGGCCTTCGTGACCCTCAGCGAGCTACCGCTGAACCGCAACCGCAAGCTCGATCGCCAGGCGCTGCCCGCCCCGGAAGCGCTCGACAGCCTGTCCAGCCCGGAGCACGAAGGTCCGCGCGATCCGATCGAGGACATGGTCCACGGCATCTGGAGCGAGGTGCTCGGGCACGATCGGCTGGGCATCCACGACAATTTCTTCGAGCATGGCGGGCACTCGCTGCTGGCGACCCGGGTCATGACCCGGATCCAGGAGCTGTGCGGCGTCGCAATGCCGCTGCGCAGTCTGTTCGAGTTTCCGACCGTTGCCGAGCTCAGTGCGCAGGTGTTCAGCACGCGCCACGATCGCTCCGATCGCTCGCCGGGACCCCTCGAGCGCCTGGGGCGGAGCGAGGGTCCGCTGTCGTTCTCTCAGCAGCGGCTGTGGTTTCTCGATCGCCTCGAACCGGGTCTCTCGGTCTACAACATCGCGCGAACCTATCGCCTGCAAGGGGCCTTGAACCTCGCGGCCTTGGAGCGCGCCTGTCACGCCGTGGTCGCCCGTCACGAGGTCTTGCGAACCACCTTCCCCGACCTGGAGGGGGAGCCGCGACGCCGGATCTCCTCGACCTGGCGGCCGGAGCTGCGGCGGGAAGATCTCACCGGGCTCGGCGCCGACCGCCGGCGAGACGAGGCGCTGCGTCGCGCCCGCGAGCACGCTGGGCGGCCCTATG
>JBCCEE010000913.1:0-1604 GCA_039030415.1 Acidobacteriota bacterium | reverse complement strand
CAACACGTGAGCGCAGCCATGGCCGGCCGTGCTGAACGCAGAGCAGGACTGCAGCAGCACCTGCCGGAGCCCGCGAAGTTCTGGATCTCGTATGCGCCGCGTCGGTGGCGCGCCGCCGGTGGGCCGTGGACTGATCTAGCCAGCGGGCGGCTCCAGGGCCTGTCAACCGAGCCAGCCGGCGATCCCTCGATGCCGGCTATCGACGCTGCAGAGCTCAACGGCACGCTCTATGTGCCGCCGCTGGTCCCCGAGCTGGTGTCGGAACGTAGTGCCTGGCTGCGGGATGTTGCGAATTCGGGGACCTCGACGCTGCTCCAGCTGCAGCCGGGAGATCTTGCCGAAGCCGACGCCGATGTGGTCGTCTACGATCTCTTTCGGCCTTTACTCGCGGCGAATCTAGAGGCCTTGGACACCCTGGCAGCCGGCGGCAACGCCGTTTGGCCGCTGATCCCGGGCTGGACCGATGACCCGGGGCTTTGGGCGGAGAGCTGTGCGGTCATGGCGCACGCCGGGGTCACCTGCGTGCAGCCAATTGCCGTCGAGCTGCCGTCGTCGGATCGTAGATGCCTGGCCGAGCTGGGCGGCGAGAAGCAGTTTGACGCACTCTTTCACGGTGGCGAAGCTCCGTCGGAGCGCGCCTTCAGCCAAACCGCTGCCCGCCATGGCCTGCGGCCCTTCATCGCTCGCCCCGAGGTCGGCGATACGCCCCGCCAGCGCCGTAATCGCCGTCTGGCTGCGGACCTGGCCCTGGCGGGCGAGCTATGGCTGCGGCTCGATCGATCGGTTGCTATCGGGCAGGGCTTATTGAAGGCGGCTCGCGAGGCCGAGTCGTCCGCCCACGACCTCAAGGCATTGGTTTTCGAGGGCAACCTCTCGGTTCTGACCTGGCTCAACAGCGAAGCGGTGGAGCTGATCCAGCAGGCTGCAGCGGGGGAGGACTCCAGCCTGGTCGCTGCGCTGATGCAAGAGTATTTGGACGCCTGAGCGACTAGCCGTCTCGACGGGCGACCAGATCGATCTCGACCAAGGCCCCTTTGGGGAGCGCGCCGACCTGAACGGTAGAGCGGGCCGGACGATGGTTGCCCATGGCTTCGCCGTAGATCGCGTTGAGCTTCGGGAAGTCCGCGAGATCAACGACGAAGATGTTGGCTTTGACGACGTGGTGGAAATTACAGCCGGTGCTAGCAAGCACAGCCTCGAGATTGGCCATGACTCGGCGCGCCTGAGCTTCAAACCCACCGCTGACGATCTCCCCGGTCTCTGGATCGAGCGCGATCTGGCCGGAGGTATAAACCCAGCGCCCAGCGACCACCGCTTGCGAGTAGGGGCCGATGGCTTCAGGAGCTTCGTTGGTGTGATGAAATCTCATACCTCACCTTCGTAGATTCCAATGTAGGGAAGATTGCGATAATAGTCGGCATGGTCGAGTCCATAGCCGATCACGAAATGATCCTCGATCTCGAAGCCACGATAGTCGATGGGAACCTCGACCTGGCGCCGGCTGGATTTGTCTAGCAAGGCACACAGCTTGACGCTGCGAGCACCCCGGAACCGCAGCAGGTCGAGGATTGTCCTCAGAGTGTAGCCGGTGTCGACGATGTCTT
>JBCCEE010000912.1:0-1617 GCA_039030415.1 Acidobacteriota bacterium | reverse complement strand
GGTCGAGAAAGTGGAACACGGAGGTGCGAGTGACTTCTTTGCCGAGGCCAGAATCCCTGCAGCGCGGGTGGTGGTATCCTCGCCTCTGCCTACCCCAAACCCGCAGCGTCCGCCGAGCCGGAGAATCAACGATGGACAAACGGATCGAGACATTCACCCGGGCGCACCGCTTCGCGATCTCTTGCCTCGTCCTCTCAGGCCTGCTCCTCGCTAGCGCCAGCTCTGCCCACGCTGAGGAGGTCTTCTTCGAGACCGTAGACGTCGAGCGGGTCAACGTCGAGATCTGGGCGCGGGACGCTGACGGCGAGCCGGTGAGCGGCCTCACGCCGGAGGACTTCGAGATCCGCCACGATGGCGACGTCGTCACCGTCACCAACTTCACGGAGTTTCGTGCGGGACGGCCGGTGCGAGCCCTCGCCGGTGAAGCACAGGGCGAGACTGTGAGCGAGACGGCGGACGAGACGGTAGGCGACGCTGAGCCGTCACATCTGATCATCTACTTCGACCAGCTGCGGATCCACCCGAACCACTACGAGCCCTTGACCCGCGATCTCGAGGAATTTCTCGCCTCCGGTAGGGTCGACCCCGGACGGGTGCTGATCCTGCGCCAGGACCGCCAACTCTTCGTGGCGGCAAACTTCGGCTCGAACCTACGCCAGCTGCGCAAGGCTCTGGCGGATATCCGTCAGACGGACACTCGGTCTTTCGGCCTGACGTCGGGCTCGGAGCTGGCGCTGGACGAGCTGCGCCGCGCCTGGCAGGAGGCCCAGACGACGATCACCTCGCGTGGCGGCGGGTTGGCGGCGATACCCAACAACACCGGCATCCCCGGCGACGCCGGCCCGCCGACTTCGCCTCGGACCGCGGTCGGCGGTGCCGGCACCAGCTTCTTCGGTCGCGACAACGATGCCTGCGGCCTGTTTCTCGACCGCATCGAGCCGATTATCGACGGCTGGGCGCACGACAAATCCCAGCGTCTCGCCGTCTCGCTCGAGCATCTGACGCGCGCCGGCACCTTCCTCGCCGGGCTTTCCGGCGTCAAGACCTTCCTCTACCTGAGTGATGGCTTCGAGCTCCAGCCCGCTTCCGCCCTGGCCAGCTTCGTCACCAGGCTGTGCCCGACCGGCCAGACGAGCGCCCTGAGCTCCGCCACCGACGAGGTGTCCCGGACGATGACGCGGCTGACCCGGCACCTCAACACCAACCAGGTGACGGTTTACTCACTGCAAGCCGGTGGCCTGGAGGCCTCGCCATCACTTTCCTCGGCGCGGGGCGGCGGCGACAGCGGCATCACCCAGCGGGCCGACCGCGCCTTCGAGACGGCGCAGCGGGCCAGCGAGCGCGATGGCCTGTCCCTGATCGCGAGAGAGACCGGGGGCCGCGCGGTATTCAACCAGAACAGCCTGAGCGACGACCTCACCGAGATCGGCCGCGACATGGGCACCTACTACTCGCTAGCCTACGCGCCTCCGCCAGGCGAGAGCGGCGTCGAGCATCGCATTGAAGTGCGGGTGCCCGGCAAGAAGGTCACGACCCGCTACCGCCGTGGCTACCTGGCGAAAGACGCGGATCGCTGGATGACCGAGCGCCTCGAAGGCGCCCTCAACCTCGGTCTGG
>JBCCEE010000911.1:0-1627 GCA_039030415.1 Acidobacteriota bacterium | reverse complement strand
ACAGCAGGATCTCCTCACTGGCCTGCTCGAAAACGGTCGTCCCGAGACCCTGGACGGCGAACGTCTGCTAGGCCTCTTTCTGAACGCGGTCTGCGTGCGCCAACGGCTGCACGGGCAAAGCCTAGGCGATCTAGCGCGGGAGTGCCTGAGCGCCGAACGCGCTCTCTTGCCTCATCGCCGAATGCCCCTAGCCGTCCTGCAGCAGGCCCGGGGTGGTGAGGCGCTCTTCGACACGGTCTTCAATTACACCCACTTCCACATTTACCAAGGCATCGAAGCCTTGCCCGAGGTCACCCTGCTGGACGCCTTCGCCTCCGAGCAAACCTATTACGATCTCACCGCGCAATTCAATCGCGACCACGTGAGCGGACGTGTGCGGCTAGTGCTCGACTACCGCGCCTCGCGGTTCGAGCCGGTGCAGATACACGCCATCGGTGATACCTACCGCCGGGTACTGCAGCGCTTTGTCGATGCGGTGGAGGCGCCGGAGAATGCCGACCCGCTGTGGAGCTCGGCGGAACGGCATATGCTGCTGGTCGAATGGCAGGACTCAGGAGCCGTTTTCGCGTCGAGCCGCGGGCTGCACCGAGAGCTCGAGCAGCGCGCTGTGGTCGCAGGTGCGAGCCCGGCGCTCCTGACGTCGACCGGCAGCCTCAGCTACGCGGAGCTCGATCGCCGCGCCAATCGCTTGGCCCGCCGCTGGCGATCCCGCGGCCTGGGGCCAGAAGATGGGGTAGCGATTCACATGGAGCGCTCGCCCGAGCTTTTGATCGCCCTCCTCGCCACGCTCAAATGCGGCGCTTTCTACGTGCCCCTCGACCCCACGGCGCCGCATGCCCGGCTGAGCTTCATGCTCGAAGACAGCGGCGTCCGGTGGTTGATCTCGGATCAGGAGATCTCCTGGCTGGACCGAGGCGACGGGATTCGGTCCTTGAAGTTCCGCCTCGAGGATCAGGCCGCGCGCTCCGAGGCTGGCACGAGTCTCGACATCGACGCGGCGCCGGGTCAAGCTGCTTATCTGATCTACACGTCCGGCTCGACCGGACGTCCCAAGGGTGTGGTCGGCAGCCACGGCGCGACCCTGAACCGGCTGCAGGCCATGTGGGACCTTCTTCCCTACGGAGTCGAAGTCGAGGACGAGGTCGCCTGCCAGAAGACGTTCCTCAGCTTTGTCGACGCAGTGGCCGAGATCTTCTCGCCGCTCCTCGCCGGCGTGCCGAGCCGCATTGTCGGCGACGAGACCGTTCGCGATCATCTGCGCTTCCTCGAAGTGCTGGCCGAGGCCGGGGTCACCCGCCTAGTGCTGGTGCCGTCCCTGCTGCGGGTTCTGCTCAGCGAGCCGAACCTCGCTGATCGTCTGCCGCGGCTCCACTATTGGTTTACTAGCGGCGAGACCCTGCCACCGGATCTGGCGCGGCTCTTTTACGAACGCCTACCCGGCCGCAGGTTGTTCAATATCTACGGCTCCTCGGAGGTCGCGGCGGACGTGACCTGGCACGAGGTCGAACCGGGGGCGACGTCGACGCCGATCGGCCGTCCGCTCGCCAATCATGCGATCCGTCTCCTCGACCGCGAGCTGCGCCCGATGCGGCTCGGTGCCGAAGGGCAGATCGCGGCCCATGGCTTT
>JBCCEE010000910.1:0-1648 GCA_039030415.1 Acidobacteriota bacterium | reverse complement strand
CGCACCTACCTGTATCGCTACCGGCACAACAGTCTCGAGCCGGTCATGCTCGAGCAAGCGAAGGCGGCTGCCGAGCAAGCGGTGCGGCTCGACGAATACTTGGCCGACGCGCGCCTCAGCCGAGGCCTCGTCTACCTGCGGCTCGGCGAGCGCGCAGCGGCCGCCGCCGAGCTCGAGGAGGCCCTGGCGCTCGACCCTGCCCTGGCCGACGCGCACCGCGGCCTCGGCGAGCTGCACGAATCGAAACGCGACTTCGCAGCGGCCGAGACCGCCTTCCGGGCGGCGATCACGCTCGATCCAAACCATCGCCTATTCCACGATCGCCTCGGCGCCCTGATGTTCAAGACGGGGCGCTACGAGGCCGCCGAGGCCGCCTTTAAAGACAGCATCGCCAGCGCCCCCGACAGCATCTATGGTCACCGCGGCCTGGCTTCGACCTATTACCTGCAGGGCCGCCTCGACGAAGCCGCTGTCGAGCTCCAGAAGGCGCTCCGCATCAAACCCAGCGCGACCCTCTACTCGAGTCTCGGCACGATCTTCTTCAGCCAAGGCCTGTACGAGAAAGCCGCAGACGCCTACACCAAAGCCCTCTCGAGCAGCGCCAACAACTCCATTTACTGGAGCAACCTGGCGGACGCCTACCGCCAGATCCCCGACCGCGAGGCCGAGACTCGCGAAGCGCTCCTGCGGGCCGAGCAGCTGCTGACGGAGCGCATCGCCCTGCAGCCGGAAGACGCCACGCTGTGGAGTCGGCGCGCCCTCGTGCTCGCCAAGCTCGGCGAGCGCGAACGAGCTCTCTCAGAGCTCGCTCGGGTCGATCGTGCCGGCACGGTGGACACTTACACCCGCTACCGCGTCGCGGTCGGCTACGAGCTGTGCGGTGAGCGCGGGTCCGCCCTCGAACAGCTGGAGACGGCCCTCGAGGCCGGCTTCTCGCTGCCCGAGATCCGCCGCGATCCAGAGCTGATCGAGCTGCGGGCCGACCCGCGCTTCCACCGCCTGGTGGTCAAGCTCGATTCCGCTTCTCCTCGAACGGATCGACCTGCATCTCAGGATCGACAATGAAGTTTCTCAGCTCACCGCTGGCGGGTTCGTAAACCAAGATCACAGCCGAAAAGGCGAAGGTTCCAGAGTGCAACACGTCTTCCTGGGCGAGCAGCCAGGTCGGCGCATTCTCCACCTTGTAGGCGCAGCTGTCTCGGTAGCCGAACTTCTCGGAGAGGATTGGCGAAGCGCCCGCGATGTAGCGCTCGTTCAACGGACTCGCGATCTTGCTCTGGGAGCGCTCGGCACCCGAGAAGACCACGCAGGCGGTGATCAGCTCGAGCACCAGAGCGTTGTCACCGGTGATGTCGACGATACTGACCTCGAGGGTGTCCCTCTCCTGGATCTCGCCAAACAGACCCGCGATGCGCTCTCTCTCGGGCTCCAAGATCTCCGTGAGGCAAAGCTGCAGCTGGGCAAAACTGGAGGGGCCGAAACGCGGTTTACTGTTCCAGTCGAATCCGAACGCAAGGTTGAAATTAGCCATCAGTTCTCCTGGGTCGACGATAGGTCGACGGCATTGAGTCAACGAAATTTGATGCTGGTGCTCACCGCGATGCTCTCGGGCCGGGCGACGGCCCATCCGACCCTGTCGGATGGGTCG
>JBCCEE010000909.1:0-1652 GCA_039030415.1 Acidobacteriota bacterium | reverse complement strand
TGGAACGTGCGGGAAGGCAGAACCGGAACGGAGGCTCGACGCTTGCTCATGGAAGGTGGCGGAGGAAGTGGGCGGAACAGAAGACTCTCAGACGGCTTCGACCTCGAAGCGCAAACCGGCGGTCAAGCGCGCTCCATTGGCGAAGTCCGCAGCGGACACCGGCTTCTTGCCGGGTAGCTGAAACCGCTCCAAGCCGAGGAGGGTACCTTCACCGCAGGCGACGGCGAGACAACCTTCCCGCAACCCAAGCAGGGTACCGGGCTCCTCGTCTGAAGCTCCCGATAGCGGCCGGCACCATAACACTTTGACGCGTTTACCCCGCAGCTCGCCGGTCTGACCGGGCCACGGAGTATAGGCGCGCAAGCGATTGTACGTCTCTCCGGCCGTGCGGCGCCAGTCGATCATGCCGTCGGCCTTGGACAGCTGGGGCGCGTAGGACACCAGGTCTTCGTTCTGCTGCAGTGCCGTCAGCTCGCCGCCCTCGAGCGCCCTCAGCGTGGCGGTCATCAGGCTGGCTCCGCGCTCGGCGAGCCGGCGAGACAGCTCGGGAGTGGTCTCCTGGGGGCCGATCGGCAGCTCGGCCTGGAGCAGGATCGGCCCGCTGTCCAGCCCCTGGGTCATCATCATCGTCGTCACCCCAGTGGCCGAGTCGCCGGCTGCAATCGCCGCCTGAATCGGCGCGGCGCCACGATACTGCGGCAGCAGCGAAGCATGCAGGTTGACGCAGCCGAGACGCGGCAGATCGAGCAGTCGCCGCTTGAAGATCTGACCGAAGGCGACCACGATCGCCACGTCGGGAGCCACCTCCCTCAGCTCGGCGCGAAACGCCCGGCGATTGACCTTTTCCGGCTGCATCACGGTGAGCCCGTGCTCGAGCGCCCATGCCGCCACCGGCGGCTGGCGCAGACCGTGGCCGCGACCGGCCGGCCGCGCTGGCTGGGTAATCACTCGCTCGGGGGCGAAACCGCTTTCGACCATCGCCGCCAGGGTCGGCACGGCGAACTCAGGCGTGCCGAAGAATAGTGTGCGCACTAGTCTTCCCCGGAACGAGCGCGATCGATCTCGTCGAAGAAGTCGACTTCGACCAGCACCTCGCGGGGCTTGGAGCCCTGAGCCGGCCCTAGGATGCCGTCAGCTTCGAGCATATCGATCAAACGGGCAGCGCGGGAGAAGCCGACGCGCAGGCGGCGCTGCAGGTAGCTCGCCGAGCCCTGACGCTCGGCCACCACCAGCCGGGCAGCCTCGTCGAATAGAGCGTCATCGGCACCGCCGCCGCTGCCGCCACCAGCGTCTTTGCTGCCCTCGGGCTCCTTGAGCACGTCGAGGTCGAGCTCCGGTTTGCCCTGCTTCTTGAGCCAGCGAATCAGCGAAGCGGTCTCCTGCTCGCTGATGTAGGCGCCGTGCATGCGCATGATCCGAGAGGTGCCGGGAGCGATGAACAGGGCGTCGCCCTTGCCCAGCAGCTTCTCGGCCCCGACCTGATCGAGAATGGTGCGGGAGTCGTGGCGGGTAGCCGTGGCGTAGGCCAGGCGACACGGGAAGTTGGCTTTGATGGTACCGGTGAGGACGTCCACCGAAGGACGCTGGGTCGCTACGATCAGATGGATACCGACGGCTCGCGCCATCTGCGCCAGGCGTGCGATCGAGGTCTC
>JBCCEE010000908.1:0-1685 GCA_039030415.1 Acidobacteriota bacterium | reverse complement strand
GGACAGGAAGGAGCCTTTGGCCAGCGGCTCGAACGCGACCTTCCAGGTCGCCCAGCCGTCAACGTCCTCTTCACCGAGCAGCTCGAAGCGGTAGGTGCGATCGAGCTCGATCTCGAGCGGCCCGAGCTCGACCTGCGCTTCGGTGCGGAAGTCGCGTCCAACTCGCAGCTTGCGCTCGGGGATCGGCACGCCGTTGCGCTCAATGCCCAGATGATGAAACTCGGTCAACTTGCCACGGCGCTCGACGATGCGATGATGCCAGGCATATTGACGCGCTGCTCGCGTCTGCGAGACCGACTGCCGTCGCTCCAAGACGACCAGCGAGTCGACCTTACGCGCCTCGCGCTCCTGGAAGACCTGGTTCCACACCACCAGCTCGTAGGGGTCGATCTCCGCCAGGCCGCCGACCCACAGGTTGTCGCTGTTGGTCTCGACTCGCGCCGGCAGCAGTTCGAGCAGGGTGTAGGGCGGCAGGTCAGCAATCTCGAGCTCGGTGCGACCGCCCAGCTGCAGCTGCGAGAACGAAACGCCCTCTGGAAACAGGCCTCGGACCGTCACCCCCTCGCCGACGGAGAGCGCCAGCCGCTGGGGCGAGCTGCGATCGGCCTCGAGATCGCCATAGAGGGCGAGGTAGTAGCTGCCGCGCTCGAGATCGTAGAGCACCCGGGCACGGGCCGGGTCGACGCCTTCGATCTTCGGCTGCACTTCGAGGTCGACGCTCGGCGTCGCCTGGATCTGGCGCAGAAAGTCGCGGTGCTCGGCGCCTACCGAGCGATCCGCCAGCAGCACCAGCTCGGCATCCAGGGCGGCGCCCTGCAGTAAGGTCTGCAAGAGCGGCCGGTCGTCCGCGACCGGACGCCACCACAGGCGTGCGGTAGGATCACGCTGGGGCACGCGGGATTCACCACCTGCGGCATGCCCGCTGAAGACAGGGCCGCTAAAAACATAGGCGTCGACGTAGGGCGCCAGCCCCTGTTCGAGTAACCGGTCGACGACTTCCGGGGCGGCCTCCAGCCCGACCCGCAGCGCGCGCGACGCTGCCCGGGCCTCGACCACCCGGGACTTCAACCGAAACGCCAGCTGCTGCCAGCTGAGCCCGGCGGGCGGTTCCACTACCCGCAGCACGAGGTAGCGAACCGACGGAGAGGGCGGCAGATCCTCGAGCGCCGCGTCCTCGCGTACCTGGACCACCGCCAGCTGATCGCGGTTGCCGCGGTCGATCCAGGCCGGCAAGACGCCTTCGAAACGGTGGCCGCCGTCTGCCGCACCGGTGTTTGGCCTCACCCAGCGTGGAGCCTGCTCATCGTCCATCCTCGCGGGCAGCACGCCCTCGAAATCGCGCACGATCAGCACACGACCGCCAGATCCGTCCTGAGCTCGCAGACCATAGGGCGCGAGCAGCCCTTCCAGCACGCGGCGCGGTGCACCCGACGCCGGGACGCGGCGCACCTGCATGCCTTCGTGCACCAGGTGGGAGCTGAACACCAGCGGCATGCCGCGCTCTTCGAGGTCGCGCAAAGCGCTCGGCAGCGAGCGGCAGAGATAGCCGGCGGGATCGACTTCGCTCGGGACGCTAGCGGCTGCCGCGGGACCTGCAGCCAGGGGACCGCCAGCGAGGCAGATCCCCACCCAGACCGCCGCTGCCGCCCCGCGCCGACTCATTGAGACGCGGCCGGCCGGGCAAT
>JBCCEE010000907.1:0-1692 GCA_039030415.1 Acidobacteriota bacterium | reverse complement strand
GACCTGGTAGCCCTCTACGGCATCAGCAACAAGGGCGCGACCGAAGCGCTGACCGAGACCCTGGCGGCAGAAAAGCGCGCCTACGTCTTCGCCGGCCAGACGTCGGACGATCATGGCATCTCGATCCAGGACACGAAGCTCGTCGTGCTCGGTCCGGAACAGGACATCGATCGCTTTTACCTGGGCAAGGAAGCCGACGACAGCCTGCGCGGAATGCAGGGCGGGGCCGAGCATTTCCGAGGTTTGTCGGCGCCCGCCGCCGAAGCCGCTCCCACGAATATCACCGGCCCCGAATTTCGCAGGCTGCAGTCCCGCCTGCTGTCGAGCGGCTTGGCCTTCGCGGTCGACGACAGCTCGATCCAGAACAACGTCAGCACCGTGCTGCTGATCGAGTGGGGCCAGCGCCGGCTGCTCTTCGTTGGCGACGCCGAGTGGAAGAGCAAGTTCCGGGACGGCAAGAAGAACGGCAGCTGGAACGTCATGTGGCACGAGCGCAAAGAGCTGCTGAACCAGAAGATCGATTTCCTCAAGGTCGGCCACCACGGTAGCCACAACGCGACGCCGTGGAATCGCCACGCCGGTCCCGAACACGAGGTCAATCAGATCTTCGACGCCATCCTGCCGCTACCCGAGTCCGGCGAAGAGCCGTCTGCCCAGTGCGTGGTGTCGACCAAGCGTAAGCAGTACGACACGATCCCGGACGCCGAGCTCCTGGCCGAGATCGGCAGGCGAGTGAGCAACACCCAGTCTTATCTCGAGCGATTTCAGCAGGCGGACCCTGCTTTCGATGCCGACACGGACGTCTTCAATTACTCGGTGATGAAGACGTACTCGAAGCAGCCCTCACCTCGCGAAGTGGGCGAGAAGGGCTTCCTGGACCAGCCTCAACCGCCGCGCACGGACATGGAATCCGCCGGCAAAGGCAGCGAGGACATGCTGGGGGTGGTCGAGTTCGTCGACGTCGAGATCGACCCTTAGCAGGCTCAACGCTCGACGTAGGCCTCGCCGTTGCGATAGAGCTCGAGGCGCTGCTCGAATCCGGAGCGGTCCGCCCCTTCTTCTAGCATGGAGAGCGCCTTTCGCTGAGCTCGGACCGCGTCTTCGAACCGGCCGGCCCGGGCATAGGCCGCCGCTAGCGTATCCCTGTAGGCGACGCTGTCTTCGTTTTGCAGCACGGCCATGCCGGCGAATCGAACCGCCGCTTCGCCGTCGTGGTAGGCCGGATCGGAGCAGGTCGCCAGCAGCCAGGCGAGGTTGTTCTGCGCCACCATGCTGCCGGTTTCGGCCAGCGGCGTGAGGCGCTCGATCAACACGTCGTAACTCGGCGGCAGCTCGTTCTCGGTGGCTCCCCCAACGATCTCCAGACTGGCCAGAACGCGGCTGGCGTAGCCGGGCTCGACCGCGCCGCCGAAGACCGGCCAGCGCACCGAGTTGACGCGAATCAGTGCATTGCCGAGCAGCGCAAACGCCAGCTCTTCTTCGAGTCCTCTGTCGTGCCGGAAGCTCACCGAGACCCCTTCCATCTCGCCGATCATCACCGCCTCGGGTCCCGCGATCAGCTGCGACCCTTCCGGGGGCTCGCTCAAGGCTTCGACCAGCTCGCCGCGCTCGGCGGCCCGCGCCGCCGGATCGGTGAGCTCTCGGGCAAACGCCGTCACGACGACCGCCCCGGGTTCGGCGAGGAGGTTGCCG
>JBCCEE010000906.1:0-1715 GCA_039030415.1 Acidobacteriota bacterium | reverse complement strand
GTGCAATATACGCGGGTATGTGCGTGCGTCATTTATAGCGTTGGGTATTGTTACTTGACTGCCCACTTATTTCCGGCTCTCGCACCCGCCGGGTGTCGATAGCGTTCGGCAAGACGTCGACCCGCAGGTCTTCAGCGCGTTGACTCTCGAATCGTGCACGCAACCCGCGGGAGTGTTCGCGCTGGGCGCTGAGCAGCAGGTGCGCCCAGCTCAGGTGCTGGTCTTCAAAGCTCTGAAACAGCTCCGCTTCGAGGGCCTCCCGCTGCGCGCCCTGCGAGTCGCCAGCGGCACGCAGGAGGGCAGCCAGGCGCTGCCGCGTGGCGGTCTCGTCATCATCGAGATCGACGACCCTCAGACCTAGGTCTGAGGGTCCTATCTTGCCGCTCCGGCGCTCGAGCGGCATGGCAAACGGCAGCAGGTAGCTCCGGAACACCAGGGTCGTCTGGAAGCTCACGCCGCCGATCGCCTGTTGGAGCTCGCGAACCGCCCGGTGGGTCGCGAATCGACACAGCTCGGGACGCCCCAGACGCCGACGGGCCTGCGGACCCGCGCGCTGCGCCAGGGTCCAGCCGGGATCCACCTCGAGCGGCGCGACGATCTGGCCGGCGCCTTCGTCACCGCCGGCGGTGGGCACCCGCCACACCTGCACGTGATGATCGCGCTGCAGCGCTTCGAGCAGCAGGCCGGCTCGCATCGCCAGCCCGTTGCCGCCAGTCGCCGGCGTAATCGGCGTCACCAGCAGGGCGGCGGGAAGCTCTGCGACATTATTCGTCGGCATGACCTGCAGGGGTCTTCGCGGCAGGGGTCTTCGCGGCAGAGGTCTTCGCGGCAGGGCTCTTCGCGGCAGGGCTCTTCGCGATATGGCGAGCGCGACGCTCCGCCAACTGCCGTTTGATCTCGAGCTCGCGGCTCGGGCGCTTCGCCTCGAGACGCCGGTAGAGCTCGGCGGCTTCTTCGTAGCGGCCGAGGTGGAAGTAGCACAGGGCTAGGGACGACGGCGCCCAATCCTGGAACAGCCGCTCCTCGGTGGCGAACTGGCGCGCCACCGGCTCGTCGAGATCGGTCGCCACCAGGCGCTCGAGCCAGGGGATGGCTTCGTGCCACTGCCTGCCGTCGATCCGATGCCGGGCCGCGAGCCAGGCAAGGGTGGGATGGTCGGGATAGCGGGCCATCGCCTCTTCCCAAAGGGCAGGGTCGAAAGTGCCGCGGTGCGACAGCCCGTGGCCGAGCAGCGCCAGATACGGCAAACAGCCGACCGAAGGCGAGCCCTCGTGCCCCCGAACGACTTCCAGCCCCTGCCGCCAGGCCGCCTCGGCTTCGTCGTACCGCTCGAGAGCCGCCAGCGTCTGCCCCAGGTGCCACCACGAGTAGACGTGGCTTGGATCTGCGCGCACCCGGGCTTCGAGCAATGGCAGGTTGCGCGGATGCTTGTGGGAGATGTCGCCGTCATAGCCCAGGTGGTGGAGCTCGAGCTCGCTGTGCTCGATCACCCGACGCTCCTTCCTCGCCACCTCATAGAGATCCGGCAGGTGGGTCTCGTGAATGACGCCCCGAAAGCGGATCTTCTCGTGACGCCGGAAGAGGCGCGGCTCGCGGTAGAAGGTGAAGCCGGTGGCGGGCCGGAACTTGACCGTCAGGCCGACGATCCGGGGATTCGCGAGCTGTTCCCTGACGGCCTCGGGCAAGCCGCCGATCACCCGTTCGTCGGCGTCGAT
>JBCCEE010000905.1:0-1719 GCA_039030415.1 Acidobacteriota bacterium | reverse complement strand
TGCCGACCTGCCGCGCCAGCTCTCCGAGCTGATCGACCGTCTGCTAGAGAAGCAACCCGACGCGCGTCCCGCGGGGGCGGCAGAGGTCGTCGAGGTGCTGGAGCCGATGGTCCGGGCCATAAGTCAGGACGATGGCGCGTCGACTGCAACTCCAGAGTCGTTCACCGAGGCTCCCGCCCCCACGAAGCTGGCGGAGGACGTCCAGCCATTTCAACTGCGCGGTGAAAGGCGCCAGCTGACGCTGCTGTGCTGCCAGCTGGTGGGCGGTGCCCTAGATCCGGAGGTTCTGTTCGAAGTGCTGCCGCCGTTTCAGACCGTCGTCAACGAGGCGATCGAACGCTACGAGGGACATCTCCGCGACGTCCAGGGGCATCGCTTCGTGGCCATCTTTGGTTACCCTCGCTCACACGAAGACAACGCTCGGCGGGCCGTGCTAGCGGGGCTCGAGATCGCCGCCAGGACCACGACGGCCGCTCCAGGTTTCGAGCTGAGCGCCGGTGTTCATACCGGGCCGGCGGTCATTCTGAGCCGTGGCTCGGGTGAGCACTTGGCCCTCGGAGAGACCCTCGATCTGGCCATGGCGCTCCAGGAGCAAGCCGAGCCCGGCAAAGTCTGGATGAGCGGTGCGACGCACAGCCTGGTCGCCGGCTTCTTCAATGATCATGAGGTGGACTCAGCAGGCGGCGTGGCGGCGTTCCGGGTCAATGCGGCCCGCGACGTTCATGACCGAGTCGAAGCGAGTGAGAGCTTGACGCCGTTCATTGGCCGACAGCACGAGCTCGCCTTGCTGGACAGTCGCTGGGAGCTAGCCAGTGAAGGGGTCGGACAGGCGGTCATGATCTCCGGCGACGTCGGCATCGGCAAGTCGCGGCTGCTTTGTGAGCTTCAGGCACGGTGGAGCTCAGCTGATCGCCGCTGGCTCTCGGCTTACGGGTCACCTTTCGCACGGAACTTGCCGCTGCACCCAGTCGGCGGTTTGCTCCGGCATCTGCTGGAGATCGATGGAAGCGCTGCCACCGAACGGCAGCTGGTCCGGCTGGAGGCGGCATTGGCTGAGCACAACCTCCCTCCCGAGGAGACGCTGTCGCTCTTCGCGGCCCTGCTCGGACTGCCAGCGGATGACGAGCTCGATCTCTATCGACTTCGTCGAGAGGCTTTGGAGGCGGTTCCGGCCCTGTTGCAAGAGTCGGCGGCGCGCCATCCGCTGGTGCTCGCCTTCGAGGATCTGCACCACGCCGATCCAACCACCCTGGAGCTGATCGGAAGAGTGATCGAGAGTGTCGCCGCTTCGAGCGCCCTGCTGGTGATGACGTGTCGTGCCGGCTTCCGCCTACCCTGGGGACACCGAGCTCAGATGACACAACTCCGGCTGGTGCCGTTTGACGACGCGGAAGTCGAGGCGCTCATTGACTCACTGGCCAACGAGGATCGACTTGCGGTTGACGCTCGAAAGAGGCTCGCCGAGCGCGCGGACGGCGTACCGCTCTTTGTCGAGGCGCTGGTGGAGCAGGCGCTAGACGCGGAGCCGTCGGGAGCCGAGACGGTGCCCGAGACGGTGCGTGACCTCCTCGAGGTGCAGCTCGATCGTGTGGGGGCAGCGCGGGATGTTGCTCGGATCGCGGCTGGATTGGGTCGTCAAGGACGGCTCGCGGATCTGGCCAAAGCTGCAGCGCTCGACAAGGCTGCCCTCTCGCAGGAGCTCGAGCGCCTGCGCGAAGC
>JBCCEE010000904.1:0-1722 GCA_039030415.1 Acidobacteriota bacterium | reverse complement strand
GGCCTTGGGTGATGAGCTCTGAGACCATGCGACCGACGGGATGGAGATCTGCGTCACCCGAGCGGCACCCCCTGCCGCGACCGCTTCCAGCAATCGTGTGGTGGTTGCGATCTTCGACAACCAGACGGGTGACGCAGATCTCGATCCCGTCGGTCGCATGGTCTCAGAGCTCATCACCCAAGGCCTGCAGCGCACCGGCTTCGTCGACGTCGTGCCGCCGGCCACCGCCCTCCACGTCGCGCGGTTTCTCAGCCAGCGCGCTGAGCCCGGCGATGCCCTCGATCCCGTCAACGCGCTGGCGCTCGAGACCGGCGCTGGCCTGGCGGTCTCGGGCGCCTACTACCGCCAGGGCGAGAGTCTGCGGTTCAACGCCCAGATCACCCGCATCACCGAGGGTCAGCCCAGTCGCTTGATCAGCGGAGTCGACTCGGTGGTGGGCCCGGTCAACGAGCCCGCAGGCTCCGCCGAGACCCTGCGTCAGCGGGTGATGGGCGCGCTCGCCTCGATCATCGATCCCCGCATCGAGCAGCCGGCCGAAGCCATGGGCCATCTGCCGAGCTACGAAGCCTACAAGGCCTACATCGAAGGGCTCGAGCAGTTCTGGCACGGCGACTACTTGGGAGCCGTGGACATTTTCGAGCGCGCGCTGCAAGCCGATCCGGATTACCAGCTGCCGCGCCTGCTCTCGGTCTTCGCTCACGGCAACGCCGGCGAATGGCAGCGCTCCGAACCCCTGCTCGAGGAGCTCGAGCGCCGCCGGGCGGACCTCTCACCTTACGAGAGCTATCGCCTGGATCAGCTCCAGAGCCTGCAGGTCGGCGACTTCGAAGGCGTCTACCAGGCGGCGGCGCGGGCGTCCGAGATCTCCCCCGAGTTCGGTCCCGTAGTCGACCTCGGCCTGGCGGCGCTTTGGCTGAACCGTCCGCGGGCCGCCATCCAAGCATTCCTCAGCGTCGATACGCGCAAAGTGCTGATCGGCTGGACTCCCTATTGGTACGCGTTGACCGCGGCACACCACATGCTGGGCGACCACGAAGCCGAGCTAGCCGATGCGCGTCGCGCACGCGAGCAATATCCGGACTCGATCCTGGTGATGGCCTGCGAGGCCCGAGCGCATGCCGCCCTCGGCAACATCGAGGCCGTCCGCAGCCTCATGGATCGCCTCGTCACCCTGCTGCCGCAACCCCATGGCGATATCGGCGACATGCTGCGGCTGACCGGCCTGGAGCTGCAGACTCATGGCCACCCCGAAGTCGCCCAAGAGGCGTTCGAGCGCGCCCTCTCGTGGTACGAAAACCTCTCCGAGACCCAGCCCTCACAGGTTTTCGGCTTGGCCGAGACCTTGTTCAGCGCGGGTCGCTTGGAGGACGCCGAAGCCGTTTGGAAGCAGATGGACGCCCATGGCACCTATCGGATTGGCCAGCTAGGCGCGCTGGGCGTCGTGGCGGCCAGCCTAGGCCGAGAGGCCGAAGCCCGTCGCTTGGCGGCCGAGATCGAGGAGATCGAGCAACCCTACGTCTTCGGACTTCTCTCCCTCTGGCAAGCGCGGATCCACGCCAACCTAGGCGAGCCCGATCGAGCCGTCGCCCTCCTGCAGCAGAGCTTCTCCGAAGGCACCTTCCGAGACATCTGGTTCCACATCGACCCCTACCTCGAACCCCTACGCGACGAGCCGGCCTTCCAGGAAGCCTTGAAGCCTGCGGGCTGATCGGGACGGACGGG
>JBCCEE010000903.1:0-1728 GCA_039030415.1 Acidobacteriota bacterium | reverse complement strand
GTTGCGTGGGTGGTGGACGCCTTCGAAGCGGGAGCCATGGGAAGACAGCACCTGGATCGAGCCGCTGGCTCACGGCTGCGCAACGTCACCAGCTTGGCGTTTGGAGGTCCGGACCTGCGCACCGGCTATCTCGGGTGCCTGCAGGGGGATCGCTTGATGACCTTCCGCTCGCCGGTGGCGGGCGTCGCTCCCGTGCACTGGCGGTGGGTCGACGCGACGGATATCCCTGGGGCGACGTCGAGATCTGTTTAAAATGGGCTTGGAGGACACCTCATGTCACGAGTCGAGCAGGCTTACCGCCTGATCAAGCAGCGCATTCTGGACAACGAGTATCCGCCAGGGTTCCAAGCTCTGGAGCAGGAGATGGCGGAGCAGCTCGGAGTCAGCCGTACGCCGGTGCGAGAGGCGCTCATCCGATTGAAGAACGAGGGACTGGTCGACCTCGCGCCGCGCCGAGGCATGCGGGTGGTGCCGCTGTCACCGGACGACATGAAGGAGATCTACGAGGTCTTGACGGGACTCGAGAGCATGGCGGTCGAACTGCTCGCTCGCAAGGCTCCGTCCAGCGAAGAGCTGCAGCCGCTGGTCGATGCCATCGACGCGATGGATCGGGCTTTGGAAAGCGATGATCTCGAAGCCTGGGCGCAGGCCGACGAGCGCTACCATCGGGCGCTCCTCGAGCTGTGTGGCAACCAGCGCCTGCGGCGGATGGCTTACACCATGCGCGATCAGGGCTACCGCGCTCGCCAGATCAGCCTCAGGCTCAGGCCCAAACCCTGGCAGTCGAACATCGAGCATCGCGCGGTCGTCGATGCGGTCCGTCGCGGCGACTGGGAGGAAGCGCGCGAGACGCACTACCGACATCGCGTTCGCACCGGGCGAGCGCTGATCGAGATCCTCGAGAAGTACCGGCTGCCGCAGCTCTGATCGGCGGCCTCGAGCTCAGCGCCGGACGCGTAGACCGAGCATGATCTCGGTGTCACCGTCGAAGACATAGGGGTCGCCATTCGGCTTGATACCGCCCTGCAGCGGGACGCGCGGCACGACGTTGCTGAGGTTGTCTTCTTCGGTGAGGTTTCTCAGGTTTAGTGAGAATTCGAGCAGGGTGTCGTTCACCGGCAGGGTGTAGGTAGTGAACAGGTCGAGGCGGGTCACCGGCTCATAGCGCAGCACTCGCCCGTTCAGCTCGAGCACCGACTGCGCGGCCGCGGCCGTCGGGCGCACCCGTTTGCCAGTCCACACGAGGCCGCCGCCCACGGCCCATCCCGCGCCGTTCGTGCTCTGCCCGAAATCGTAACGGCCCCACAGCGAAGCCTTGTTGGGCACTTCGTCGACCAGCGGATCCCCGACGTCGGACGGGTTGGAGCTGGCGAGGACCTCGGTGTCAGCATGAGCGAAGCTGCCGGCCAGGGTCCACTGGGGAGACGGTCTCAGGAAAGCGTCGAGCTCGAAACCGGTGGCTTCCGCCTGGCGAAAGGTCTCGCCCTCGAGATCTTCGTCGATCGAGAAGTAGCCGATCGAGCCGGTGAGCCTGTTGTCCCACAGGGCATATTTGAGACCCGCCTCGAGCGACTCGCCGAGGCGGACCGGCGGCGCGATCGAGAAGTCTGGATTGTTGAGGTCGGGGAGCTGAGACTCGGAGTAGTTGGCGTAGAGGCCCAGCGAGTCGTTGAAGTGGTAGACCAGACCGGCCTGCACCAGCAGCTCGTCGTTGTCCGAGATGGTCTC
>JBCCEE010000902.1:0-1732 GCA_039030415.1 Acidobacteriota bacterium | reverse complement strand
GGCTACGGGCAGGATCCAGATGGTCTTCTTTCCCGAGGTGCCCGGCAACACCATTACCGTCCAGGTGAATATGGACCCGGGCAGCCCCGAGTCGCTGACGCGGCTCGGCGCAGATCGCCTCGAAGCCGCGGTGGCGACGGCCAACCGCCAGCTGATCGCGGACCACGGGCTGTCCTCCCCGCCCATCGCCAGAGTGATGGTCGTGGTCGCCGGCCGTCTGAACATCGAGGCCTACGGTGAGCTGACGCGGGAGGCCATGGATAGCCTCGGGACCGCCGAAGTGCTCAACGCCTGGCGGCTCGAGACCGGCGAGCTCGAAGGCGCCAACGACATGCGGTTCTCCGGCTCGTTCGAGACCGGCGGTGGCTTTGCCCTGCAGATCGTCGGGCGTGACGAGCAGATGCTGAAGAAGGCGGTCGAGCTCGTGTCGAGCCGGCTGTCCTCGGTAGCCGGCGTCTACGACGTGCGCTCCGATCTGCAGGGCGACCAACCCGAGCTCCACATCCGGCTCACGCCCGAGGCCCGACATCTCGGTTTCACCCGGGCCGATCTCGCCGCCCAGATCGGCGACGGCTTCGGCGGCTACGAAGTTCAGCGCATGCAGCGTGACGACGACGAGGTCAAGGTCTATGTGCGCTACCCGGAGGAGCGCCGCCAATCGCTGCACGAGGTATTGACGAGCGAGGTCGTTACGCCGGAGGGCCGCTGGGTGCCCCTCGACAGCGTCGCCGTGCTCGAGTCGGGATACGGTTCCGGTGCGATCGTGCGTCGCGACGGCAAGCGCGCGGCGACGATCGAAGCCACGCTCGACAAACGGGTGACCGGCGCCGCGGACGTTTTGCGGGCGATCGAACAGGATCTCGCCGACGTCCCCGAGCGTTGGCCGGGGCTCGAGGTGCGCCGCAGCGGCGAGCTCGAGGAGATGGGCGAGATTCAAGACGGGCTGCGCGAAGCCCTGGCGTTCATCGCGGTCCTCATCTTCGCGCTGCTAGCGATTCCGCTGCGCTCTTACGTGAAGCCCCTGGTGATCATGTCGGTGATTCCGTTCGCGTTCATGGGTGCGGCCTTCGGTCACCTCTTCATGGACCTGCCGCTGTCGATTCTCTCGTTCTTCGGCGTGCTCGCGGCCACCGGCGTCGTGGTCAACGACAGCCTGGTCATGGTGTCGCGCTACAACCAGCTGCGCGGCGATGGCCTGGCGCTACGAGAGGCCTTGATCGAGACGGGCTGCAGCCGGTTTCGCGCCATCTTTCTGACCACCGCGACCACGGTCAGCGGCCTCATGCCGCTCATGCTGGAGACGTCGGAGCAAGCGCAATACCTGATACCCGCCGCCGTGTCGCTAGCCTTTGCCGAGCTGCTGGCGACCCCGATCGCCCTCTTCCTGGTTCCGATCATGCTGCATGTGCTGCACGATCTGAGCTCCTGGACGAGGCGCCGGCCGTTCACCCGGACCGAGCACCGAAGCCCTGCCGGGCAAAACGCGGCGGAGCGGCCGGTCGCTATTTGAGGCTCGACGATGGCTCTCACGCATCCCCAACGCTATTCAGTAAAGCTCTAGGAGACGTCATGAACCCACGGAAACATCGTCCTCGCCGCTCGGCCCGCGAAGCGGTCCTAGACGCCGCCGCCCTACTATTCACCGAGAACCCGGGCGCCTCGATGGCGGCGCTGGCTGAAGCCGCGGGCGTCGGGCGGGCCACGCTCTATCGCTACTTCCCCACCCGCGAGG
>JBCCEE010000901.1:0-1735 GCA_039030415.1 Acidobacteriota bacterium | reverse complement strand
TCCGGCTCGCGCGGTACCGCTGCCACTGGTGGATCTGAGCCACCTGGAGCCAGGCGAGCGGGAGGCCGAGGCCGAGCGTCTGATGGCGTCTGAGGCCGGCAGTGCCTTTGACCTGGAGCACGGGCCGGTGCTGCGAGCGGGTTTGGTGCGCCTCGGCGATTCGGACCACGTGGTCTGGCTGACGATCCACCACATCGCTACCGACGGCTGGTCGATGGGCTTACTGACCCGCGAGCTGTCGCAGCTCTATGCTGCCTTCGCTTCGCACCGTCCATCGCCTGTGCCCGAGCTGGCGGTTCAGTACGCGGACTATGCGGCCTGGCAGCGGAGCTGGCTCTCGGGCGATGTCTTGGAAGCCGAAGTCGGTTACTGGCGTCAGCAGCTCGCAGGCGCTCCGCCGGTGATGGCGCTGCCCACCGACAGACCGCGTTCCCTCGCCCGCAGCTCCCATAGCCATACCCTGCCGTTCGAGCTAGACGAGGAGGCTTCGAAAGGCCTGGCTGCCATAGCTAGCCAGAACGGCTCAACGCTATTTATGGTGCTGCTAGCTGGCTTCAACAGCCTGCTCGCGCGGTTGAGTGGCGAGAACGACGTCAGCGTCGGCAGCCCGATCGCTGGCCGGACTCTGCTCGAGACGGAGCCACTGATCGGTTTCTTCGTCAATACACTGGTGCTGCGCGGCGACCTCGGGGGCGATCCGACCTTTACAGAGTTGGTGCAGCGATTCCGCCGCACCGTGCTCGAGGCTCACGCCCACCAGGAAGTGCCGTTCGAGAAGCTCGTGGAAGAGCTGGAGCCGGAGCGCAACCTCGAGCACACGCCGCTGTTCCAGGTGATGTTCGTGCTGCAGAACACGCCAGCGCGGGAAGGCGAGGTCGAGGGCCTGCGTTTGCAGCCTCTGACTTCGACCGAAGGCACGTTCGCCAAATTCGACGTCAATCTGGGTTTGGTCGAGCACCCCGACGGTGTCCGCGGCAGCCTGAGCACCCGGCAGGGACTGTTCGATCGCACGACCGCAGCGCGCTGGTGCGCTGCACTCGGGCGGCTGCTGAGGGATGCATCGGCGAATCCTCATCACCGGCTGAGCGAGCTAGAGGCCTTGAGCCCGGCGGAGTGTCAGCAGGTCCTAGTGCAGTGGAACGATTCGGCCGAAGACTATGGGTCGACTTCTTGGCTCGATGAGCTGAGTCGCTCTGTCGCCCAGCGGCCTGACGCGGTGGCGGTTTCGTTGGACAGCAAGGGCTTGAGCTACCGCGAGCTGGACCGTCAGGCCCATCGACTCGCGCACTATCTCAGGCTTCACGGTGCAGGCCCCGAGATCCGGGTCGGCGTTTGTCTGGAGCGCTCGTTCGAGCTGGTGATCGCGCTGCTGGCGGTGCTGCGCTCAGGTGCGGTCTACGTGCCGTTGGATCCCAAGAATCCACCCCAGCGCTTGGCGGCGATGGCTGCGGACGCGGGTATCGGCCTGCTGGTGACTGTCCGCTCTTTGTCCGAGGAAGCCACGGTCCTCGGCATGGCCTCCGAAGCAGCGCTGATCCGGCTCGACCAGGAGGCTGCCGCGATTGCCGCTTGCGACAGTGCATCGCAGCAGTTACCTGTTGCGATCGAGCACACCGCCTATGTGCTGTTCACCTCAGGATCCACCGGCCGCCCGAAGGGCGTGGCGGTCAGCCACGAGGCGCTGGGCAACCGCCTGAGCTGGAGCGTGTCGGCCTACGGTCTGGGGCATGACGAG
>JBCCEE010000900.1:0-1739 GCA_039030415.1 Acidobacteriota bacterium | reverse complement strand
GCATCAGCAGCGATCTGGCGACGCGTCGCCTCCAGGCGCGCCAGGTCGAGCTCGAGATCCTGCGAAAGACGCTCGAGCGACGGCGCGACGAGCTGCGTGGTCTCCTGGCGGATGCCCTGAAGCGAACGCCTCAGCTCGCCGAGCCCGCGCTCGACTTCCGCCAAACGTTCGATCTCGGAGCTGGTTTCGGACTCGATCCGCCGACCCTCGACGAAGGGGGTGACCACCGCCGCATGCAGCAGCGCCAGAGTCAGCACCGCCAGGTAGAGTCCGCGACCGGAGTCCGCAAACTGATCGCGGGCGCGCAGAAAGAGGGCGTGAAAGGAACGGCTCGCCATGGCTCGAGAGAGTTTGTCACAGCTTCCCAGGGTGATTGCAACAGCCGGCCGAGGGCGGTGCCGGAGTCCGAGGGTACCGCTGGCTTGACGGTCGGAGACGGCCATAGTACGTTTCCCGAGCCTTCGAAACCCGCGGGCTGGCTGCGTGTCTCGGGTGTCCGCTCCCCTCATCGATAGCGCTCGCGCTTTCGCAAGACTACCCGCCAGCGGCCCCACCTTCATCGTGAGAGATTCGCCATGAGCAAGCCGGAGTCGCACGGTGTGCCGTCCGCCAACATCCCTAGCAGCGCCGACATCACTGCCATCGAGGTGTGGCTGAAGCGCCTGCTGAGATTTGCGGGAACTGTCATGCTGCTGGCGTTTGGAGCGGTCGTGATGCCCACTGAGTGGATGGAGGCCAGCCACCAGCGGCTGGGATTGGGTGAGTTCCCCACCACGCCGCTGGTCGACTACCTGACGCGCTCGATCTCGATGCTCTACGGCATTTACGGTGGCATGTACCTGGTCATCGCCCGTGACCTGCGCCGCCTGGCACCGGTTCTGAAGTACATGGCTTCGGCGAACATCGTCTTCGGTGCCGCCATGGTGGCAATCGATCTTCATGCCGGCATGCCCTGGTATTGGGTGGCCGGCGAGGGACCGTCGATCCTCGCTTTCGCCGTCCTGCTGCTAGTGATGGTTCACCGCGTCCCTCAGCCTCGAAGCTGACGTTCGAGGCGGTGACCGAGAGACGCGATGCCAAAGATCCGTGAAGAGCTGCGCAGCGCTGACATCAGTGAGGAGCATCTCGAAGACCTGAGCCGTCGGGCGGCTCAATCGATGGCACAGCGATCGCTGCCGGGTACCTTGAGCTATCCGACGGTGTGTCTGATCCTCGGCCTGGCGACGCCCTTTGCGGCCGACTCGCCGCGCCTGATCTTCGGAGTCACCTTGGCCTCGCTGGTCGTGGCAATCGCCCGCTACCTGCTGCTACAGAACTTTGATCGCGTCTACGATCACAGCCCCCGGCTATGGCGCATCGGGGTGGTCTCCGGATTGTTGCTCTCGGGTGCGTTGCTGAGTGGCCTGGTGACCCGTGCGATCGTCGACTATGGAACGGGCTGGGCCGCGCTGCTCGCCATGCTGATCACCGCCTTGGTCTGCACCATGGCGCTGCTCGTCTACACCCATGATTTTTCGGTCCTCTTGTTGTTCTTCGCGGTTCTGTTGATCCCGCCAACGGCCGCCCTGCTGTGGCTGGGCACTCCCGAAGCGCGCTGGATCGCAGCCTCGGGGGTGATCTTCGTGATCTACCTGGTGATGCAGGGCCGGCAGTTTCACCGCGAGAATTGGCGGGGGCGGGTCAACACCAAGCTGCTCGAGATCCGCGCTCACGAGCTAGAGGAGGCTCGCAACCAGGCG
>JBCCEE010000899.1:0-1756 GCA_039030415.1 Acidobacteriota bacterium | reverse complement strand
GTTCGATCGTCCACGGCCGTCGGTGCGTACCTCGGCCGGTGACGTGCGGGCGATCACCCTGTCGGCCGAGCTCCACACGGCATTGAGAGAGCAGGCCCAAAGCGAGAGCGTGAGCCTGTTCATTCTGCTGTTGACGGCCTACAAGGTGCTGCTCCACCGGCTGAGCGGAGCTACCGATCTGCTGGTCGGTACGCCGGTCGCCAACCGGGACCGCAGCGAGACCCAGGGTCTGATCGGTCTGTTCCTCAACACCGTCGTCCTGCGCAGTGACCTGACGGGCGATCCGAGCTTCGGCGAGGTGCTGAAGCGGGTTCGGGAAGTCGCTCTCGAAGCCTACGACCGTCCCGAGCTGCCATTCGATCGGGTGGTCGAGAAGCTCAAGCCCGAGCGCAGCCTTAGCTTGACGCCGTTGTTCCAGACCATGTTCGTCCTCGAAGCGCAGCCGTCTTCGCTAGCGGAGACGCAGCAGGCCCTGAATTTCGAGCTGAGTCCGCTTTCGATCCACAACGGGACGTCCCAGTTCGACCTCTCGCTGCTGCTGCATCCGGACCACGGAGGGCTCAGATGTAGCGTCGAGTTCAGCACCGACGTCTTCGACGGCGAGACGATCGAGCGTTTGCTCGAGAACTGGCGCACCCTCCTCGAAGGCGTGGTCCAGGATCCGCGCCGGCGGATCTCCGAGCTGCCCATTGTGGACGAGGTGCAGCGCCGTCGGATCTTCAGCGAGTGGAATCGCACCGCTACCGAGATGCCTGCGGGCGCTACGCTCCAAGCGCTGTTCGAGGAGCGGGTCGCCCGGTCGCCCGAGGCCAGAGCGGTCGAGCTGGGCGGTAGCCGACGGACCTATGCCGAGCTCAACCAAGAGGCCAATCGCCTGGCGCACTATCTGAAGCAGCAGGGAGCTGGCCCCGAGGTGCGCATCGGCTTGCTCCTCGATCGGTCGATCGAATGGGTGACGTCACTGCTCGCGATCTTCAAGGCCGGCGCTGCCTATGTGCCGCTCGACCCCCTCTATCCCAAGTCCCGCTTGGTCTACATGGCTGGAGATGCTGGGGTGTCGCGGATCCTCTCGCACAGCAGCCTGGCGGGTTTGGTGCAGGATTCGCAGATACCGGTGGTCTGTCTCGATCACGAGACCGAGGCCCTGAGCCGTTGCAGCCCCGAGAACCCAGCGCCTTCGGCGACGCCAGAGCACCTCGCTTACTCGATCTATACCTCTGGCTCTACGGGACGCAGCAAAGGGGTGCTGGTGGATCAACGAGCGTTGATCAATCACTGCCTCGATTTCATCCGGCGTTTCGAGCTTCGGCAGGAAGATCGGGTCTTGCAGTTCGCTTCCCTCGGCTTCGATGTCGCTGCCGAGGAGATGATTCCCACGCTGTTGAGTGGAGCAACGCTGGTCCTGCGCTCCGAAGAGCTGTCCGCGGTGGTCACGGATTGCTCCGAGTTCTTGGCTCGTGAGCGCATCACCGTCGTCAACTTTCCGTCCCCTTACTGGCACGAATGGGTTATCGAGCTGGCCGAAGGCAGGTCGGAGCTGCCGTCCTCGCTCCGCTTGATGATCGTCGGTAGCGATACGGTGCTGCCTCAGCGGTTGGTCGAGTGGCAGCAACAGGCTGGGTCGGGAGTCCGGTGGTGCAACGCCTATGGACCCACCGAGGCGACGATCGGCGCCACGCTCTTCGAGCCCGAGGCCGGCACTTGGGACGGCTCGACGGTGCCGATCGGTCGACCCATAGCGAACACCAGCGCGCTG
>JBCCEE010000898.1:0-1760 GCA_039030415.1 Acidobacteriota bacterium | reverse complement strand
GGGCTCGCTCGACCAGAGCTCGATGCTGTGGATCAAGGACAAACTGTTCTCGCTACCCGAGCTGCTCGATACCGACGCGGATCACGAGTCCAGCCACGGCAGTCCACCACGCGCCTGGTCGCATGAGCTCACGGGCGGCGACTTCGCCGTCTTTCGCCTGACGCCGGAGAAGTACCACTACAACCACACGCCGGTGGCCGGGCGCGTGGTCGACTTTTACGACATCACCGGCACCTACCACTCCTGCCACCCGGACGCGGTCATCGAGCTGGTGACTCCGTTCTCCAAGAACCGCCGGGTGGTGACGATCGTCGACACCGACGTGCCGGGCGGCACCGGCGTCGGCCTGGTCGCCATGGTAGAGGTCGTCGCGCTGATGATCGGTGAGGTCGTCCAGCGTTACAGCTCTCGCGCCTACGAGTCGCCCCAGCCGATGGCGATCGGGTGTTTTCTGGAGCGCGGGCAGCCCAAGAGCCTCTTCCGACCGGGCAGCAGCACCGTCGTGCTGGTCTTCCAGCGCGGTCGCGTCTCTTTCCTCAACCATCTAATCGAGAACCAGGTCCGGCCGGACGTCGCGAGTCGATTGACCATCGGCTTCCGCCACCCGCTGGCCGAGACCGACGTCCAGGTACGCTCGGCGATCGGCCGCGCGCGTGCCGGAGGTAGCTGACATGGCGCCAAGTCCGGACTGGCTGTTTCTCACGCTTCTCGTCGCGACCATCCTGCCGGTGTTCTGCTGGGCTTTCCACAAGTTCCCCAAAGAGAACTGGCAGTTCCTGGCTTCGGTGCCCACCCACAAAGACGATCAGGGGCACTGGGTCGGCGTCAATCTGACCTACTACGGCCTGATCTCGGCCAACGCCTATGCGGTGTCGTTTCTGCTCTTCCTGCTGCTGGCCTCGGCCCAAGGGATGAGCCTGCCGGTCGCTCTCGGCATCTCGGCGGCGGCGCTGGCGTGCGCCGTTCCGTCCGCCCGCCTGCTGGCTTGGTGGGTGGAGGGCAAGAAGCACCACCTGACGTTCTCCGGTGCATCTTTCATCGGCTTGATCAGCTCGCCACTGTGGATCGCGGTCGTGCCGGGCCTGGTCGAGCCCGGCGCCAAGGCCCCGATGGTGCCCACCCTCGCTGCGATGGGCATCGCCGCCGTGCTCGGCGAAGGCCTCGGACGCCTGGCCTGCATCAGCTTCGGTTGCTGCTACGGGCGCCCGATCAGTGAGCTCCCCGCCTGGCTCCAACGGTTCTTCCGCCGCGCTCACTTCGTGTTCTCGGGCAGCACCAAAAAGATCGCCTACGCTTCGTGCCTGGACGGCGTCAAAGTCGTGCCGGTACAGGCCATGACCGCCATCGTCAACACCACCGTAGCGCTGGTGGCGCTGGTGCTCTTACTGAGCGGTCAGTACGCCTTCGCGCTCGGCTTCTCGATCACCACCTCCCTCGCCTGGCGGATCGTCTCCGAGCTGCTGCGAGCCGACGATCTCGGCACCTCTTCGGGCAGCTCGATCGCCTGGTGGGCAGGCCGCTGGTCGCGCTACCAGACCCTGTCGGTCATCGGCATCTTCTACATCCACGCCGTGCTAGCGTTCCACGGCTACAGCAGCGGCGCTGCCCAAACCGACCTCGCCGCAGGCTTCCAGGCGCTGTGGAACCCAGCCGTCATCCTGCTGGTTCAGGCGATCTGGATCGTGCTCTTCCTGTTCTCCGGCCGCAGCCTGGTCACCAGCTCGTCGATATCCTGGCACGTCGTCGACGAGGCCACCGCT
>JBCCEE010000897.1:0-1778 GCA_039030415.1 Acidobacteriota bacterium | reverse complement strand
GTGACACTGGCTCCACTAACTGGCAGCTCGGACCCCTACGGAACTCTCGGCGTTTCGAGAAGTGCAGGAAATGCGGAAATTAGGCGAGCATACAAAAAATTGGCCAAAGAATGGTAAGGGCCGGTGAAAGGTTTCTCGAAGATCCTGAGACCGAGACCGGCACCCAGGCTTTGGTGATGCGTAATCGCTCGATCCTGCTGGTGGTGTTCTGCGGTAGCGAAGGGTTCGACGTCAAAGCCGCGATGCGTGACTGGTTCACCGACGCCAGCATCTGGCCGGTCGAGGTCGACGGCATGCAGCTGCACCGCGGTTTCCATCGCGCCCTGGAATCGATCTGGGCATCGCTCGAGCTGGCTATCGCCAGCTGGCAGGGCGAGCGCGCCCTGTGGCTCACCGGCCACAGCTTGGGCGGTGCGCTGGCCAACCTGTCCGCCGAGCGTCTGACCCGCGGCGGAGCGAGGGTTGCCGGGGTGACGACGTTCGCGGCTCCCAAGGTCGGAGACTGCACCTTCGTCACCGCCTTCGAATCACAGCTCGGCGAACGATCACAGCAGTGGTCGACGCGCAAGGACCCGGTGACGCGCATGCCGCGGTTGAACGATCGTTTCGACTATCCCAAGCTGGGGCCGACCCATATCGTCGATATCGATGGGCGCACCGAGCTCGACACGGTGCTGAGCATGTCCGGCGCGCCGAACCCGCTGGCCCACCGCATTTCGTCTTACAGCAACTACCTGTACCGGGCGCTGCCCGAGCAGGTTCGGGCTCGCGTGCCGCCGCCACCGCCGCAGTGCGCGCCGAGCGATCGCCATGTCGGCCAGCATCCCGAGACTCGCTACCCGCTGTGCCTCGATCGCTGGCGGAAGATTTCGCGCTCGCGCTGCGTTGAGACCGGTGGCGAAGTCGTCGATGACTGGTGCGTTGTCGACGAACCAAGAATGCTGCGCTATCAGGCGCGCAAGCTGAAGGTGAAAAAGAACAGGCCATGGAACCGATCGAACAACCCGTGATTCGCGCCGCCGCCGAGACGGAGGCAGCCCAGCTCAGCAGCCTGGCGATGCGATCCAAGGCTTACTGGGGCTATTCCGACGAGTTCATGGAAGCGTGCCGCGACGAGCTGACGCTTACCGCTGAGGATCTGCGATCGAAGCCGACCTGGGTTGCCGAGGCGGATAGCGAGGTCGTGGGCTTCTATGCGCTCGCTCCGCTGTCGGCCGATGAAGCCGAGCTCGGTTTCCTCTTCGTCGAGCCCGCGGCGATCGGCCACGGCTATGGCAGGGCGTTGATCGAGCACGCCAAAGCGCAGGCGCGGGAGATGGGCTACCGAACCCTGGTCATCCCTGGTGATCCCAACGCTGAGCGCTTCTACCTCGCCGCTGGCGGTGTCGTCGTCGGGACGACGCCGTCCGGGAGCATCCCGGGGCGCGAGCTACCGCTGTTTCATATCGAGCTTGGATAACTCTACCACTCGAGCTCGAGCGCTCGGGTGAGGAAGCGGTTGAGCGGTGCGCCGGCGCGGCAGGCGGCAGCGTAGCGGTCGAGAAAATCAGGCGCCAGGGCATCGGCCTCTTCGAACCTCGTGATGCCGACGAAATCCTTGCGCTTCAGGTCTTCGATCAGCGGGTGCTCCGGGTCGAAGCCCTTAGGGCCTCGCTTCAGCGACTCGCCGCCGAGCTCGAAGGTGGACTTGAAAGCCTTGCCGCCGATGCAGCGCTTCCAGGCCACCGGCTGGTCGACGATGGCTTCGCGAATCTTTTTGAGGGTGGGCGAATCGGGGT
>JBCCEE010000896.1:0-1782 GCA_039030415.1 Acidobacteriota bacterium | reverse complement strand
CGATGTCATGGCCGACTTCTGTCTCGACACCAAGCTCAATCTGTCGCCGACCTACCTCAAGCCGGGATCGGCCTTCGGCGGCTCGTGCCTGCCGAAGGATCTGCGGGCCTTGCTCTACCACGCCCGCAACAGCGACGTCGACGTGCCGGTGCTGCAGGCGATCCTGCCGAGCAACGAGCTGCAGAAGGATCTGGCTTTTCAGCAGGTGCGGGCGACCGGCAAGCGTCGGATCGGCATGCTCGGCCTGAGCTTCAAGGCCGGCACCGACGACCTGCGCGAGAGCCCGGCGGTGCAGCTGGCGGAAATGCTGATCGGCAAGGGTTACGAGCTGGCGATCTACGATCAAAACGTGTCGCTGGCGCGGCTGGTGGGTGCCAACCGGGCCTACATCGAGAACGAGATTCCCCACCTCTCGAGCCTGATGCGCGAGTCGATCGCTGGGGTAGAGGACTTTGCCGAGGTGCTGGTGGTGACGACGCCGGACCCGGACTTCAAGAAGGTGGCTCGCGGCGATTTCGAGGATCGCCTGGTGGTCGATCTCGTCGGCCTGCTGCGGGACGACCCGCCGCAGCACTATCAGGGCATCTGCTGGTAGCCGGACGGCCTGATGAAGGTCGTTCTGCTCTCGCTCAACTGGGTCGAATACCTGATCGAGATGGCGAACGCGCTGGCGGCGCGCGGCCATCACGTCGACATCATCGTCAAGTCGGATCGCGTGCGCGAGACGGTGGGGGATCAGCTGCCGGCGCTGCTGTCGCCGGCGGTGACCGCCCACCTGATCGACGATCGGCCACGCGGCCTGCGGGATCCGCGGCAGCTGGCGACCATCCTGCGCTTGATCCGGCTGCTGCGCCGCCTGCGTCCCGACGTGCTCAACCTGCACGAGGCGACGCAGACCTACCTGCCGCTGTGCCTGCGTCTCGCCACCCGAGCGCCGCTGGTGCTGACCGTGCACGACGTCACGACGCATCCCGGCGAAGACTCCCAGGAGCCGCCGCGCCGCGCCCGGGTGCGCGAGCAGCTGCGCCGTCGGGCGTCGTCGGTGATCCTGCACGGCGAGTGGCTGCGGCAGCGCTACCTCAGGGTGACCGGGCTCGACGCCGGCAAAGTGTTCTCGATCCCCCACGGCTGCTACACGGTCTTTCGCTACGGCATAGACGATGACGTCGCCGAGGTCGGGCGCTCGGTGCTGTTCTTCGGTCGGATCAACCGCTACAAGGGTTTGGGCGACCTGCTGCGGGCCTGCGAGGCCGTCGCGCCGCGGGTCGAAGGATTCCGCCTGGTGATCGCCGGTCGCGGCGGCGACCTCGAGCACCACCGCCGAGCGATCGCCGATTCCGGCTACTGCGAGCTGCACGAGGGCTACCTCTCCAACCTCGAGGTAGCGCGGCTGTTCCAGCAGGCGTCTCTGGTGGTGCTGCCCTACATCGAAGGCTCACAGAGCGGCGTCGTCCGCATCGCCTACGTCTTCGGCAAGCCGGTGGTGGTGACCGACGTCGGCAGCATCCCCGAGGCCGTGCAGGATGGCGTCACCGGCCGGGTCGTGCCGCCCGGTGACACCGAGGCGTTGGCGCAGGCGATGATCGAGATCTTGGGCGACGACGCCAGGCGTCGCGAGATGGCGCGAGCCGCCGCCGAGATGCCGCGGGGCGAGCTATCCTGGGCGAGCATCGCGGAGCGGACGGAGCGGGTGTTCCAGCGCGTCGTGGGGTAGGTCTGGGGGCGTTACCGTCTGGTAATGCTACGATCTATGGGATGAGCGTCGAGCCTCAATCCTACGTT
>JBCCEE010000895.1:0-1789 GCA_039030415.1 Acidobacteriota bacterium | reverse complement strand
CGCGAGGGGGCAGGGCTCGGTGGAGCGGGCCGGTCAGCGGTCCGCAGACAGGTCATGACGATGGGCTGGAGCTTCTTTTCGAGCAGCTGCTTGACGCGGTCGCGCGTCAACCCGAGCTGGCGGCCGAGCTCGCTGAAGGAAGGCAGCGGGCCGTCGGCGCCGGGCAGAATGCGGGTGACGCGGATGTGAAGCCACAGACTCCACAGGTCGTCGCGCAGCTTGCGCCGCTGCAGCGCGCTGATCGAGGATTCGACGCAGCTCTGGATCGCCTGCAGCCAGCGTGAGGTATCGGGCTCTTCCGGCTGGGTGATCGGCACCGGCCTCGGCAGCTCGTCGGCACCGCCGGATTCTCCGCCCAGCGGGCCGAGGGAGTGCTGCCATGCACTGTTCCAGCGCTGTCGCACGTCGCGCTTGAGCTCGGCCACCAGATCGCCGAAGCGAAACGCCTTCACGCCATCGCTTTGCAACGAGCCCAGCTTCTCGGCTAGACGCCCCGTCAGCTCGGGCACGGAACGACCCTCGGCGGTGATCAGCTCGGGCAGCAGGTCGTCAGTCCAGGTGGGCACGGTCTGCTGCAAGTCTTCGCGTCCGACCAGCGGCGCCAGGCCCGGCTCGAAGCTGAGGATGGTGGCGTTGGCGATGCGGGGTTTGGCGTCGCTCGTCTCCTCGGTGTCGATCGACTGGCCGCGCACGAACAGGCTGCCGCGCTCGAGGGTCTTCTTCACCGCCTCTTTGAGGCGGCCAAAGACGCGATAGCCCAGCGGATCGGCTTTCTGCTGGCGCTGGGTCAGGAAGTTGCGCACGTTGCGCACCACCATCGGGCGGATGTTGCGCAGCACCTTCTGCCGGTTGCCCAGGCCGCGCAGGCGGCGCAGGAAGATGAAGGTGTAGGCGTCGCTCACCAGCTCGTCGAGGGCGCCGTCAGCCCAGCGTGCGCCGCTGACCCCGAGGTAGTGGGGCGGCGCGGTCCACAGGCTGCGGCGTCGCATCTCGCCGACCAGCAGGGCGCGCAAACCTTCGCGCACCGCCTCGTAGCTGGCGAGATCTGGCGGCTCGCCGTCGTCTCCGAGGCTGGCCACGTAGTCTGAAAAGAGCTCGTTCACAGGTTCGTTCCCACGGGGTTGATCGGTCGAGTGATCGTTCGGCATCACAGGGGCTCCGTGCTGCCCGCTTCGTTCCAGCAGTAACCGCCGCTATCGGCGGAGCGCTGAGAACGCGCGGAAAAAGTTGAAGGTTTGTCCGCTCGTCGGATTCCGCGCCGCGCGGGATAACCCGCGCTATCGCCGGATTGCCGACTAAACGCGGCAAACAAATGATTTGGAGATCTCTCGCCGAATCGGCTAACGGAGGGGTTACTGCATGAGCGAGGCGAGGGCAACGACCCACGAAGCCCTCGACTCCACCGCGCGGTGTTGTGACGCGCTCGAGCCATTCCCCGGCCCGGGCAGCCTTCGACAACACGACAACAAGGAGCACGAGATGTTTGAAGATCTCGATCTCGCCCGCATGCTGTTGCAGCTGATCTACGTCCTGCGCTGGCTTCCTACCGCGCCCACCGACCCGTCTCAGGGGGGCGACCCTGATGAGACGGAAGTGACGCCTGACCCGTAGACGCCATGCCGAGTCGGCGGAGTCTGCTGGGGCTCCGCCGGCCCTAGCCGGTCGGCGGCTCGCTGATCGAGCTGCCGCCGGCGTCAACGAGGGCGCCCTCCGCCAAACTGCGGAGAGTCGCGGAGGGCGCCTCCTCCCATCCTTCGGTAAGGGATCTCCATACTTGGGATCGCGCAGG
>JBCCEE010000894.1:0-1789 GCA_039030415.1 Acidobacteriota bacterium | reverse complement strand
GCTGCCCCTCGACGTCGGCCTCGTCTTCGAACTCTCGACTGTAGTTGCGCAGCAGCAGCTCGGAGACCACCATGCCGGTGGCGGCGGCGCCCTGTACCAGACTGCCTTTGCGGTTGCCCGGGCGACCGTAAGGATCGTTGGGGTTCTCAGCTTCGTTGTCGACGCCTACCAGGACGCCGACCAGCAGCGCCTGACTCAAGATGTTGAGCAGGGTGGCGCGTTTCTTGATGCGGGTGCCGTGGCGCTCGGTGACGTGGGCGATCTCATGCCCCAGCAGGCAGGCCAGCATGTCGTCGGTCAGGCCAAGATCGAGCATGCCTTGGGTGACGAAGATCTGGCCTCCCGGCAGGGCGAAAGCGTTGGGTACCGGCATGTCCACCAGGTAGAAGGTGAACGGGAAATCGCGGAAGTCGGATTGCACGGCGATCTCGTAGGCGATATCCGTGACCCGCCGCAGCGCTTCCGGATCGTCGACGGTGCCGTAGTACTCGATGGCCTGGGCTGCCGCTTCGAGGCTCTTGTTGAAGATGTCGGGCTTGCTGATGATCTGCGCTTCTACGACGCTGGCTTTAAGCGTCGCGACCATCAGCATGATGAAGGCGACCGCGAACGACTTCGTAGCCGAGCGGGCTGAGCGGGCGAAAAAGGGGCGAGCTCCGATCATGATCGGCATTCTAGCAAGCAGATCCCATGCCAGAGGTCGGCCGGTTCCGTTGTGCTCTCAGGCCCTGTGATAGGTTGCCGGCCATGGCCAAAATCGTGATCGACGCGAAGACCGACAGCCCGAGTATGGGCGAGCTCCGTGACGGCATCGAAGCCGCTATCGACCGTCATTTTCCGCCCTTCATGAAGCGCACTTGGGAGGGCGAGACCCTGCACCTCACGGGCCCTGGAGCGCGCGGCACCATGGTGCTGGACTCGGGTGTCCTGAAGGTTCGCGCCAAGCTCAAACCACCGGCTAGCATGATGCGGCATGTGATCGAGCACAAGATCACCGCCGCCTTTGAAGAGGCCCTCGGCAAAGAGGCGATTCTGCCGACGGAGACAGCGGCCGAAACCGGTGAGGCTTGAGCGTCGACGTCGCCGGGGTGGCGACAGCCGTGGCGGCGCTGGCCGAGCGCGCCCGCGTCACCCCGCGTGAGCCCTGGCTGTTCTACAAGGAGGGCTGGGACTGGCGCTGGAGATCCTGGGCGCGGGTTGCCGATCAGGTGATGCGCGGGCTCATGGGGCTCCGTCGAGCGCTGCCTCGGCTCGATGACGATGAGGGCGGCATCGGCTTCGATGGACGCCTCGATCCGGACGCGGTGGTCGCGGGGCTGGTGGCGCAAGCGGCAGGGGTGGTGGCGACGCCGGTGACACCCGGTGCGGCCGGCCTGGAGGAGGCTACCGCCAGGGGATGCCGGGCCTGGCTGGAGGTAGAAGGGGCACGCTTCATCGAGCGCGGAGCGAGTGATCCGCAGCGCATTGTCTTGCCGCCGTCGCTGCCGGCGCTCGACGACACGCCGCGTCTACCGCTCGAGCTCGAGGCGGATGGCGACTCGTCATTGCTGCTCGACGACACTCGTTCGGGCCAGGCTCTGGCCGCTCACGAGCTGATGGTCGCGGCCCGCGGGCTCGATGGCCAGATTCCAAGCCTCGAGAAACAGGTGATTTTCTGTCTCGCTCCGGATCTGGCGCCTGGCCTGACGCAGCGACTCCAGGCCTGGACGCTGGTGCGAGGCGCCGCCTGGGCGCTGGAGCCGGATCTCGAGGATTTCGTGCGCACCGTGCTGTGGGCGAGGCCGCACGT
>JBCCEE010000893.1:0-1793 GCA_039030415.1 Acidobacteriota bacterium | reverse complement strand
GGATCCTCGGCGGTCATGATGTTGGTCTCGGGCGTGTTGAGCTTGGACAACGCCGAGTACAGCGTGTTGGTCTTGCCGGATCCGGTCGGCCCGGTGACCAGCACCATGCCGTAGGGCTGCGCGATCGCATCCTCGAATTTGGCCAACGACTCGACCTCGAATCCGAGCTTGGTCATGTCGAGCATCAGCTTGTCTTTGTCGAGAAGCCGCATGACGATCTTCTCGCCAAACATCGTCGGCAGCACCGAGACGCGATAGTCGAGCTCTTTGTCTTTGTCGCCGATCTTGGTATTGATCTTGATCCGGCCGTCCTGCGGCAGCCGCTTCTCAGCGATGTCGAGCTTGGCCATGATCTTGAGGCGGCTGGTGATCGCCTCGCGCAGCCGCAGCGGCGGGTACATGACCTCGTAGAGCAGGCCGTCAACGCGGTAGCGGCAGCGGTATTTCTTCTCGTAGGGCTCGATGTGAATATCCGACGCGCCGCGCTTGATGGCGTCGGTCAAGATGATATTTACCAGCCGCACCACCGGCGCCTCGTCCGATTCGTCCGCCAGCGCGTCGATGTCGAATTCTTCGAGCTCCTCGTCGAGCACCTCGAGCGAGTCGGTGGTGTCGTCGTCGAGGTCCTCCATGACCTTCTTGAGCTCGAGGGCGTGGGTCGAGCCGTAGTACTTCTCGATCGCCGCGCGGATCGCGGTCTCCGATGCGATCACCGGCTCGACGTTGTATCCGGTCATGAACTTGATGTCGTCCATGGCGAAGACGTTGGTCGGATCGAGCATCGCGATCGTCACCTTGGCGCCCGCCTTCGACACCGGCATGATGGTGTACTTGCGAGACACGTCGGCCGGGATGATCTTGACCACCGCTTCGTCGATCTCGACGCGACTCAAGTTGATCGCCGAGACCTTGAAGTGCTTCGAGAGGAACTCCACGAGCTCGGGCTCTTGGATGAGACCCATCTTGACGAGATTGGATCCCAGCCGTCCGCCTTCTTCCTTCTGCTTGTCCAAAGCCGCGCGCAGCTGTTCGCGCGTAATCTGGCCGGCCTTGACGAGAAGATCTCCCAATCGTTCGCTCATGAACGTCCCTCTACGGTTAGCTTGGAATCAGTGACTGAGGATTATGCTGCTTCCGAGCCCAGTATTCTACACATTCCAGA
The DNA here is from genome assembly GCA_039030415.1 of Acidobacteriota bacterium. GTDB lineage: Bacteria > Acidobacteriota > Thermoanaerobaculia > Multivoradales > J023 > JAAELT01. The sequence continues at coordinate 631 of JBCCEE010000893.1, read as the reverse complement.
GGATCTATATGTCACGCGGCTTTGCCAGGGTGGCGAGCGGGGGCATAGTGCGTTCGAGCAGATCCAAGGCGCGCCTCGCGACTTCATCCGGCGTGATGTTCAGCAGGCAGGCTTTTGGCTCGGCGTAGCGCTTGTAGCAGCACGAGCACGGCAGGCGATGCCAAAGGCTCAGCTCGGGTGCTCCATACGGTCCGTTGCGCTCGGGATCGGTGGGGCCGATGATGCAGAGCACCGGCGTGCCGAGAGCGTGGGCGAGGTGGATCGGGCCGGTGTCGCCGCCGAGCACGAGGGCGCTGGCGCGCAGCAGGGCCGCCAGGAAAGGAAACGGACCGGCGTCTACCGCGCGGGCGGTGCCCGCACTGGCCGCCACCACCGCTTCCGCCAGGTGCTCCTCGCCAGGGGCGATCGGCACCAGAGTGGGGGTTCCGGCCCGCTCGGCCAAAATCTGCGCTACCTCGCCCCACCATGCGGCAGGATAAGTCTTGTTGGCCCAGCCCGCGCCAGCCTGAATGGTCACGAACGGAGGATGGCCCTCGAGCAGCTCGACAGCGTCGGCCGGCGCTTCCGCGAGCAGCTTGTCCGGACCAAAGTCGACGGCATTGGAGTCGACGGCATTGGGGTCGACGGCATT
>JBCCEE010000892.1:0-1798 GCA_039030415.1 Acidobacteriota bacterium | reverse complement strand
GAGGTCGAAATGTCGACAAACGCTGGCCAGAAACTCAAAGGTCGCCTGATCCCGCTCGCCACTCGAGCCGGTTTTGACCTTGCCGAGCTTGCGGATGTTGAACGAGCCGAAAACCACCGAACCATACTGTCGAAGCGGTAGCCCGTAAGCCCTTGGGTCAGCTTCCAAAGTCTGGCGAATCTCGCTCCACTCGGCGGATGAAAACTTGGGATTGCCAGTGTTGGCCATGTGCCACTCCTCGGATCCTAAGCTTCGGGAAGATAGCGCGAGCTTATCAGCTCGACCGGTGTAACCTTGGTGACGGACACCCTAGAGCCCGATCCAAGCGCCCTACTCCTCTCTACCCATGACACCCCAGCCCGCCTCATCTGAATCCACGAACCTCGACCGTCGTCCCGACGCGACGCCTGGGATCAGCGGTCTTCGGCTGTGGCTGTTCCGGCTCATGGCCCTGGCGCTGGCGCCGTGCCTGCTGCTGGCGCTCGAGGGTATGCTGCGCCTCTCCGGCTACGGCTACGCCACCTCGTTCCTGCAGCCCGTCGCCGAGCGCGACGGCTGGTGGACGACCAACCCACAGTTCAGCTGGCGGTTCTTCCCGCGTCATCTCGCGCGGTCGCCGGTGCCGTTCGAGCTGTCCGAGGAGGCCGAGGACCAACGCCGGATCTTCATCATCGGCGGTTCGGCGGCTCGCGGTACCCCCGACTCGGCCTACAACTTCGGTCGCATGCTCGGGGTCATGCTCGAGCACAGCTATCCGGAGATCGAGCTCGAGATCTTCAACGCCGCCATGACGGCGATCAACTCTCACGTGGCGCGCGTCATCGTCGACGATCTCGAGCCGCGGCGCGGCGATCTCTTCATCATCTACATGGGCAACAACGAGGTCGTCGGGCCCTTTGGAGCAGGAACCATCTTCGGCCAGAAACGCGTCCTTCACCGCGCGCTGCCGAGCCTGCCGGCGATCCGCGCCTCGATCGCGCTCAATGCCACCCGCAGCGGCCAGCTATTGGCCTCGCTGATCGGCGACCCAGACCGTGCCACGAGCTCCGAATGGCGCGGCATGGAGATGTTTGTCGAGCAGGTCGTCGACCCAGCGGATCCAAGGCTGGCTCAGGTTCGGAGTCACTTCCGCAGCAACCTCGCGAGCATCATCCAAACGCTTCAGCGGGCCGGGGCGGACATCCTGCTGATGACCGTCGCCACCAACCTGCGCGACCAAGCGCCCTTCGCTTCCCTACTGCCTTCAGAAGTGACGGAGGACGACGCGCGCCGCTGGCACGAGCTCTACGAGACGGGCCGCGACGCTGCGGCCTCAGGATCCCACCGGGCAGCCGTCGACGCCCTGGCGCAGGCCGCTGAGATCGAGGACCGCCACGCCGAGCTGCGCTTCCACCTGGGGCAAGCCCATCTGGCGCTCGGCGCCCCAGAGCGTGCCAAACCCCACCTGATCGCGGCCCGCGACCTCGACGCGCTGCGTTTCCGTGCCGACACCGAGATCAACCAGGCAATTCGTGGGGTCGCCGAAGACACAGGGGTCCCCCTGCTCGATGTGGCGCAGCGCTTTCGCGACGGCACTGACGAAATTCCGGAGCTGCCCGGCTACCGGCTCTTTCACGAGCACGTCCACTTCAACTTCGCCGGCAACTACGCCCTCGCCTCCGCGGTCCACCAGCACCTGGCACCGCGGCTCGACAGCGCACCTCCTGCCAACCCCCGTCCCCAGCTGACCCAGCAGCAGGTGGCAGAGCGTCTGGCGTTCACCCGCTTCGACGAGCTGGAGCTCGAGCGCGATATTTTG
>JBCCEE010000891.1:0-1807 GCA_039030415.1 Acidobacteriota bacterium | reverse complement strand
TTGAAGTCTTTCTGACGGTTTGCGAATCACTCCGGTGAGCGGTCGCGGCACGATCTGCCTCGCCACGGGCCACTGCCCGAGGGTTCATTCATCAAACCGCGGCCGGCCGCGAGGCTCGACCCTCCACCGGCCTTCGAAAAGACATCGAGAGGATACTCATCATGGTTCGCATACGGATTCGCCACCTGCTGACGCCCGCGCTCGCCGCGTCCTTCCTACTGCTTGCGTGTCTCGCGCCACCGCGCCCGGCACACGCTCAGCTCGGCTCGGAGGGCACGATCCGCGCTTCCTACCAAAACCCCCTTTTCATCACCGACAGCGACCCGGCCAACGCCGACACCTGGGACCAGCACGACACCGAGGCGATCATCGACGCCATGCAGGCTACGGGGCAGAACACTTACTTCAGCGTCGTCAAATACCATCCCGAGCTGGTCAGCAGCGCGCAGCAGGAGTGGGACGAGTATCTGGCGCTGGTCGACGCCATCGCCACGGAGGGCCTGTCGTTCCAGGTCGTCGCGGTATTCAAGCATCGCCAGGGTATCGACGACTACAAGACGACCGCCTGCCACATGCGCAGGGTCAACGCCGCCTATCCCGAGGTCGCCGTGGCCTGGATGGTGGACGACTTCCAGACCGATCTGTGCACCGGCGCCTCGCTGCGCGGCAGCTGCCTCGGCCCGCAAGCGCTGGCTGAGATTCACGACGTCAGCCAGGGGCTCGACGACACGCCGTGCGGCAATATCGCGGACTGGGACGCGACCATCGACACCCACGGTCGCTCGGACTTCGTGGCCTACATCTCGAGCAACGGCCTGCTCGACGTCGGCATCGAAGCGATGATGCTCGGCGGGCTGTCGTGCTACGACAGAGACGGCGTTCAGAGCGACACCTGGAATCGCGACTGCTCGGGTACGGAGGTCACTACCAGCTCGGAGGACGAGAGCGAGGACGAAACCGCGACCGACCCGCTCACCGAAGCAGACCTGCTCACCGAGGCAGACTATGAGATGAAGCCGGTCGACGCGGACTATGCCGAGCTCGTCTACACCCTCGAGGAGGCGCTAGCGGGCAACGGACTCGTGCTGTCGTTCCTGCACAGCGACAACCAGGTCCACCAGTACTCGTCGTCCTACAACGACTGCCGTCGCGACCTGGTGCTGGCGGTCGAGGTGGACGGCCAGACGGTGTGGTACGACTTCTTCATCGACGGCCGGGATGCTGATGAGCTGGGAGAGGCCGAGCGCGTCGAATTCGCAGAAATCGATCTCGATCCCTACCTGCCGTTCACGGCTAGCGACGTCGAGGTGCGGTTCGTCGTGCGGCCGCCGGACGGTGGCCCGAACGACTATGCCGACGGCTGCTCCGACAGCAGCGGCCAGCCGGTCACCAGCTGGTCAAAGGCCAACGGCGACTGGGAGAAGCTGGCCTTCCTCGCCAACGTGACGTTCCAGCTCGATGACGGCAATCACGCCGAGGTCGATGCCCCTATGCCGCATTTCAGTCGTCCCGGCTTCGTGGCGGGGGACAGCAACGCGGCGTGGCGGGTCGACGAAGCGGTCGACGCCTTGGCGATCGTGCTCGACCAGAGCTCGGAGCGTCAAAGCGTCGCCGAGTACGAGGCGGTCATCGACGCCGCGGTCGCCGGGATCGATGGCGAAACGCTGGTGCTGCCGCTGATGCGCGGCTACTTCAACGGCGACTTCGACCGCGACGTGACCTACTGGCGGGGCGTCTACGAGTACGCCCTGGAGGAGGCCGGCGCCATGGTGACCTACCGCATGCCGCTCGATCAGTACCAGCAGCC
>JBCCEE010000890.1:0-1813 GCA_039030415.1 Acidobacteriota bacterium | reverse complement strand
TCGCGACATCCTGACCACCAAGATCCCGCGCGCCCTGCGCTTCAACGACCGGATCTCGATGATCGCCTCCACCGAGCTGCGCGAGCCCTTCCTCGACCATCGCCTGGTCGAGCTCGCCTTCCGTCAGCCCGCTCACCGCAAAATCCGCGGCGACACCGGCAAAGCTTTCCTGCGCGCCGCGGTGGCGGATTTTTTTCCGCAGCAGGTCTCCGAAGCGCCCAAGCGTCCCCTGCAAACCCCCCAGCGCGAATGGCTGCGCGGCCCCCTTCGCGACTGGGCCAACGAGCAGATCGAAGCCATGCTGGACGGTCCCGGCGGCCACTGGTTCCACGCCGATCGGATCCGCGCGGCCTGGCAGGGCTACCAGGCGGGCAACAGCGACAACAGCTTCTACGTCTGGCAGTGGCTCAGCCTGGCGATGCTGCAGGAGCGGTTTGAATAACGACCCCCGCGTCGACGATACCGCCCTCCGCGATGGGGTCGACGGGCTGGGCGACCAGGGGATGGTCTTCCAGCACGCAGCGCAGCCAGGCAGTGGCCATGATCGCCGCGTCGAAGCGGTCGCCATCGGCAATGACCGCCGCCCGCTCCGGTAGCTCTACGTCTTGGGTTGCGACCCACTCAGCCGCCGCCAGCTCGTCGTAGGCGGTGACGCGGGCCATGCGCTGGTTCTTGGCGAGGGTGCGGGCCGTCGCCGGCAGGGAATCGGCCAGCGCCGTGCCGTAAGCTGCTTTGGGGTAGCCCTCGGCGAGCACGACGCGGTCGGCGCTCGGCACCAGCTCGCCCTCCCACGGCCATACCTCGAAGCCACGCTCGGGGTCCGGCAGCAGCTCGCGCAGCTCGCGCCACAGCTCGCGACTCGCCGAGCCGACGGTGCCGGGAATGCCCGAGACGATGAACACCGAGTTGCCGCCCAGCGTGCGATCGACCCGGCGCCACAGCGACCAGTCCACCGCCTGCTCGAACGCCTTGCGTCCCCCGGCCCCTGGCTTGACGGCGAAGAACGGCCGCCCGGCGCTCAGCTGCTCCGGCTCCTTCACCTCCTCGAAGAACCGCGGCAGCTCGCTCGTCGCCGCCAGCCAGTCGAGAAACGTCATTCCCTCACGCCAGCCCGCCGCCCGCCTCAGGTAAGAATCCGGCACCCCGAGCACCGCGTCGATGCCGACCAGCACCGACCCGTCGAGCCCTTCTCGCGCCAGCTCTAGCAGCTCGCTCAGGGTCCAGGCGTCATGCTCGACGAGCCGGACCCTGCGCCGCTCGACGTCGGCGTGGCAGACCGCTCGCGCCGCGGTGCCCTTGGCCCAGTCGGCGCACAGAATGTGATTCCAAGTCATTCCTCGTCCTCCGAGGAGACGATTTCGCGGACGATGCGGAATCCGGTCTCCTGGCGAGACGTGTTGCCGGCCTGGACGATGCTGCGGTGGGCGAACGCGCAGCTGCTGGTTGCCGATTCGAAGGAGCCGCCGAGGCGCAAAGCGAGCTTGTTCCCTTCTTCGTCTTCGCTAGGTTCCTCGCCCTCGGGCCACTGAACCCATTCCGCGACATTGCCGTGGACGTCGTAGAGACCCCAGGCATTGGGTTGATAGGTTCCGACCGGGGCTGGGCCGTCGAATCCGTCTTGCTCCAGGATATTTTCGCAGTTTCCATAGCGATGGAGCTCAGTGGGCTCATCGCCAAAGATGAACCGCGTTTCGCTCTCGGCGCGCGCCGCGAACTCCCATTCGTCAGCGGTCGGTAGCCGGTAGGAGACTCCAGTCTCGCGCACGCTGAGCTGGGTCAAGAACGCCTCGGCGTCCGCGAAGGCGACGTCGGT
>JBCCEE010000889.1:0-1820 GCA_039030415.1 Acidobacteriota bacterium | reverse complement strand
GCTGCCCATCGAGCGGCCCTCCACCACCGACTACCAGGACGTGCTGATCGGTCACGACCGGGACGGCACCGCGCAGCTCAGCTGGGAGGACGGGCTCGACCCGGAGCGCAGCGCCCTGGTGGTGAGCGTGGACCGCGCGGGCCTTGCCGACCTGGCCCCCAGCCTGCGCTACCTGGTGCGCTACCCCTACGGCTGCCTCGAGCAGACCACCTCGAGCACCCGCCCGCTGCTCTACCTCGCCGACCTCATCGAGCGCGTCGATCCTGCGCTGCTGGCTGACAAAGACGTCGACGACATGGTGCAGCGCGGTATCCGTCGCCTGCTCTCGATGCAGACGCCGGACGGCGGCTTCGCCTACTGGCCTGGCTCATCCGAGCCGGCCTATTGGGGCACCGCCTACGCCACCCACCTGCTGCTCGATGCCCAGAAGCTAGGCTACGAGGTCACCCAGGAACGCCTCGACGACGCCCTTGGCTGGATGGATCGCCAGATCACCAACACCTACGAGTCCGGACGCCAGCGCAACAGCTGGTACAGCAGCAACGCCGAGCCCTACATGCACTACGTGCTGGCACGCGCCGGCAAAGCGCGGCATGCGCGGATCGATCGGCTGATCCGAGATCTGCCCAAGAGTCCGCGCAACGAGCAGCGCGAGCACCTCTACATGCTGCAGGCGGCGCTCTACGAAGCTGGCGATCAGCGCTACGAGCTCGAGCTCAAACGCCCCGACACGTCGATCCTCAGCGACCTCCGGACCAACGGCTGGTCGTTCTATTCCGACCGCCGGCGACGCGGCTTCATGCTGTCGACTTTCGCCGACCTCTTCGGCTCCGACGCTGCCGGCGAGAGTCTCGCGAACCTGGTCGCTGAAGGGCTGCGCGGCCGCACCAGTCGCTGGTATACCACCCAGGAGCTGGTATGGGGCATCACTGGACTCGGCAAGTATCTGGCCGCTGGTGCTCAGAGCTTCGAGCCGCCGCGGCTGCGCGCCAACGGCAAGAGCCTGACGCCGCAAGAGCCCCAGCGACCGACCTCGGACCGTACCTGGAATCTGGCGCGCGCCAGCGAGTACCGCGAGCTGGAGCTCGAGGTGCCCGCGAAGGAAGACGGCAAGCTCTACCTGATCCTGACCAGCGAAGGCGTCCGCACGCAGCCAGACTGGCGCACCGGCGGCGAAGGGCTGACGCTGTCGCGAAGCTACCGAGACGCCGCCGGGGATCCCCTGACGCCGGCCCAGGGTGTCGCTCTCGGCGATCTGATCTACGTTGAGCTGACTCTGCGCAACAACAGTGCCGAGCGGGTCTCGAACATCGCGCTGGTCGATCGCATTCCGGCGGGCTGGGAGATCGAGAACCCACGCCTGGGCCGCGGTGGCGCGATCGGCTGGCTCGATACCAACGCGCTCTGGCAGGTCGATCACCTCGACCTGCGAGATGACCGCATCGAGCTCTTCGGCCACCTCGAGCGCGGCGAGACCCGCCGGGTGGTGTACGCCGCTCGCGCGGTCACCGCCGGCCGCTTTACCGTACCCCCAGTCGAGGCGGAGGCCATGTACGACCCGCGCATCTGGGCTCGCGAGGGGATGCAGCGGGTCGAGATCACCGGCCCCTGGAGCTCGACCGAGCCGGCGGTGCCCGGAGCCAAGTAGTGGCCCGGCTGGGCACACCGGCCCAGCTGGGCGCACCGGTCCGGCGTCGGCTGGCCGTCTGCGGCGGGCTGCTGGTCAGCAGTTACGCGATGCTGTGGCTCGCGGCACGCGCCGTACCGCTGCCGGCCCGGCTCGCCGAGCCGCCCTCTACCGTCGTCGCCTTGGACGACGG
>JBCCEE010000888.1:0-1830 GCA_039030415.1 Acidobacteriota bacterium | reverse complement strand
CGCGAGTTCGACCGCGTGGTGCTCGATCTGCCCTGCACCGGCACCGGCACCCTGCGCAAGAATCCCGAGCTCAAGTGGCGCATCTCAGAAGCCGAGATCGGCCGCCTGTCGCGCCAGTCCCTGCGGCTGCTCGAAGGCATGGCGCCACGGGTAGCCCCGGACGGCCTGCTGGTCGCGATCACCTGCTCCTTGGAGACCGAGGAGAACGAGCGGGTAATCGACAGCTTCCTCGAGCGTCACGAGGAGTTCTCGCTGCTACCGCTCACCGAGGCTCTCGGCTACCCGCTCGAGCAGTGGATCATGGGCGACGGCTGCTGGCGCGTCCTTCCTGGCGGGGATCACGACGGCTTCACCGTCCACGCCATGATTCGACGTGGCAGAGGTTCTCGAGTGGCGATTCCACGGCGAGTAGAAACCGTTCGAGGATCCAAGCAACCGCCCGCTTCGTTTCGTGGATTGGACTTGGCCTGGGCCGGATTTTCTTGTTGACAGTGTCTCGTTGGGTGCCGTATGTTCGCGTTTGAACGAACAATGCAGCGGCCAGGACACGACGTTTGGTGCCAGGCTGCATGGCAGATGCGGTCATGAGCCTCGGCTCTGAGACATATCGTCAAGAGCGACCGCTTGAACTTCTTTTTACCTGACAAGGAGCAGCGAGATGGCATCCAAGAACGACCTCATTCATCACTTGGCAACTGAGCTGGAAGGTGTGACTAAGAAACTCGCCGGCGAGGCGGTCGACGCGATTTTCCATCACATCGAAGCGAAGCTGGCCGGTGGCGAGCGCGTTCAGATTCCGGGTTTTGGCGCGTTCGAAGTGAGCGTTCGCAAGGAGCGCCAGGGCCGTAATCCGCAGACCGGCGAGCCGATGACGATCGCCGCCAGCAAGGGTGTTCGCTTCAAGCCTGGCAAGGCTCTGAAGGACGCCGTCAACGGTTAATCGCCGTTGGTAGAGATCTGAAGTCACCACGCCGACTCATTCTCGCCGCAAGCAAGTAGCCTGGGCCCCGGACGCGGATCAAGCGCGGGGCCCATTTGTTTTGCGGTGAGACACCTTGCGGTGAGACATCTTCCGGTGAGGCACCTTGCGGTGAGACCCTGTGGCGATTCCGATTCTGGGATGGGCAGCTAGCGAATGTTCCGGTAGAGCCGAGCGAGCTTGCTCGGCGGCACGCCGGCAAAGTAGAGCAGCCAGATCAGGTAATTGGTTGCGCTGGTGCGTAGCACCCCATGGCGCTCGAAGCGCCGGGCCGACGTGGTGACCGGCTGATCGATGATCGCGACCTGCCCTCGGCGCCTCAGGCGTCGGATAAAGTCGATGTCTTCGAGAATCGGCCACTCGCGAAATCCCCCCAGCGCTTCGAAGACATCGCGGCGCACGAACTGCATCTGATCGCCCAGTGGCCAGCCGCTGAGCCGGGTGCGCAGGGTGGTGAGCCGGTGGGCGTGCCGCAGGGCACCCTGAGCCGGCTCGAAGCGCAGCAGGAAACCGCCGCCGAGCGCACCGCCGTCGAGCGCTTGTTGGATCAGCTCCGCCGCGTTCGGCGGCAGCCGCGTATCGGCATGCAGGAAGGCCAGGGCCTCGCAGCTCGTGGAGCGGGCGCCACGGTTGAGCTGAGCCCCCCGCCCGAGCATGCCGTTGACCACCGGCACGCCGAGCGAGCGCGCGATCTCGACCGTGGCGTCGCGTGATCCGCCGTCCGAGACGCAGACCTCGTCTGCGATCTCGAGGGCACGGGTCAGACATTCGGGAAGCCAGCGTTCCTCGTCGAGCGTGGGGATGACAAGAGAGAGGCGCATGGTCTTGGCGAGGCGCGGGATGCTAGCATG
>JBCCEE010000887.1:0-1840 GCA_039030415.1 Acidobacteriota bacterium | reverse complement strand
GCCTTCGTCGCGTCGACGTTCGCGGACCTGAACGACGATTTCGAGAAGGTCGGTGAGCGGCTCGAGGCGCAAAAGGACGACAAGACCCAAGCCAAGATCTCAGACAGCCGCGTGCTGCGATTCTGGGATCACTATCTGACCAGCGGCACGGTACCTCACGTCTTTGCGGTCGACCTCGAGAGCCGTGAGGTCCAAGACTTGATGCCGGGCTTCGATCGCTTGATGAGCTTTGGCAGCTTGGAGTGGGATCTGGCGCCGGACGGCAAGGAGATCGCGTTTGGCGCCAACCACACGGATCCGCCCTACCAGAAGCTCAACTTCGATCTGTTCTTGCTGGCGCTGGACACAGAGGGGAACGGTGGTGAGATCCGCCGCATCACCGAGGCCAACCCGGCCTCCGATGGCGATCCGGTCTACTCGCCGGACGGTCGCTTTTTGCTCTACGGGCGCACCAACCGTCCGGAGATCGCGCCGGACTTCACGCGGCTGGTGCGCTACGACCGCAAGACCGGCGAGCATGTCGAGCTGACGACACGCTGGGACCACCAGCCGGCGGGCTGGGTGGTGAGCGAGGACGGCGAGACACTGTTCTTCCACGCCCAGTCCAAGGGACGGCGCAACCTCTACCGCATGCCGGTCGCCGGCGGTACGCCGCAGCTGGTGGTCGAGGGCGGCGCGACGGACGGCGTGCAGGTGGCGGCGGCTGGCCACGTCGTCTACCTGGAAGAGAGTTTTCATCGGCCGGACGACCTCTACCGCATCGGGGTCGACGGTGGCGAGCCGCAGCGCCTGACCCGGTTCAACGACGAGCGGCTGGCGTCGATCGAGTTTGGCGAGGTGGAGGACGTCACCTTCGAGGGGGCGGACGGCGACGCCCAGATGCAAGTGCTGCTGCCGCCAGGCTTCGATCCGGCCAAGAAGTGGCCGCTGCTGGTGCTGGTGCATGGTGGCCCGCACGGCGCTTGGCTCGACTCGTTCCACTACCGCTGGAACGCGGCGCTATTCGCGGCGCCGGGCTATGTCGTCGCGGCGGTCAACTTTCATGGCTCCACCGGCTTCGGCCAGGCGTTCGCCGAGTCGATCCTCGGCAACCACGCCAACAAACCGTACTTCGACGTCATGAAGGCCACTGACGTCATGCTCGAGCGCGACTACATCGACCCCGAGCGGCTGTCTGCGGCCGGTGGCTCCTACGGCGGCTACATGGTGTCGTGGATCCTCGGCCACACCGATCGCTTCGCCTGCCTGATCAACCATGCCGGGGTCTACGACCTGATGGGCCAGTTCGCGTCTGATTACACCTGGGGGAGGTCCAACAACTACGGTGCCAGCCCGTGGCAGGATCCGGAGCGTATCGACCGCTATTCGCCGAGCCGCTACGCCAAGAACTTCAACACCCCGACGCTGATCCTGCACGGCGAGCTCGACTACCGGGTGCCGGTGACCCAGGGCATCAACCTGCACGGCGTGCTGACCGGCAAGGGCGTCGAGTCGCGGATCGTCATCTTCCCCAAAGAAAACCACTGGATCCTCAAGCCGCAGGCCGCCGAGCTGTGGTGGCAGGAGGTCCACGGTTGGCTGGAGCAACACATCGGCGCGGGCGCCGATTAACGCAACACTATGGCGCGGGCGCCGAATAAGTAAGTGTCGAGTCGCGGGCTGCGGTATGCGGCGCCGCGGCGTATTCCAAGGGGGGACCATTGAGCTCGAGAGAGGACCGCTGGGCGTGGCTGTGGCTGGCGCTCCTGCTGGCGGGGCAGGGCTGGTGGCTGAGCCATGAGCTGACGGTCGGCCGGGTCGACCTCAACGACCACGTGCTGCACTACACGCTCATCGAGCG
>JBCCEE010000886.1:0-1846 GCA_039030415.1 Acidobacteriota bacterium | reverse complement strand
ACTCAACTCGGCACTTTTTTCGTTTCCCGGGTTTCGTGGGACACTTCGCGCCTCGCCTCAGTCTCATCAATTGATGGTCCTTCTCAATCACCGTTTCTACCGTGTCGGGTTGGCAGAAGTTCTCGCGTATTGAGCCTTGACGTCCAGAAGCCGGCGCGGGGCTCGCTGGGTGTCGGCGCCAATGCCGGACTCGAGTCTGCCGCGAGGTGTCGTGCCTAGAACAACGACGAAGACCTGCCACGAGACGAAGACCTTGCCACGAGACTATTAATCGTATGTTGGCTATAAATCCCTCACTTTCGCGGAGCCTAATCTTTGCCCTCGGTTGGTTGCTCGTCCTCGTCTGCGCTCAAGGCTGCGGCGTCGACGACAGCTCTTGTGCCGATCTGTGGCAGGTCGAGCGCCATGCGGAAGCCGCCGAGACCTGTGAAGCAGCGTTCGAGCGCGACGGTGATACCGAGGCCGGCCTGACGGCCGCCCGCGCCCAGCTGGCGCTCGGGCATGACGACGCGGTGCTCGCCTGGCCGGCTCGCCTCGCCGGCAGCCATCAGCAAGCCGAAGCCCTGCGCCTGGCGTCCGACGTTTGGCGCCGTCGCGACGATGTGGCGGCGGCTCGCTCCGCCCTCGAGCAGGCACTGGCCGTCGAGCGAGCTCGTGCTTCTGACGGTGATCTCGCGGCATCGCGCGAAGCCTGGACGCTCTACCTGCTGGCCTACCTCGAGTGGAGCCAAACCCGCTACCGGCCGGCGCTCTCCTACGCTCTGGAGTCGGCTTCGGCCGCTCGACGCCAGGGCGATGCCGACGCCGAGCGCATGGCCGTGGAGATGCAGCAGGGGGTACTCTCCGCGGTCGGCGATCTGGCCAGCGCTCGCGCCGTCCACCGCCGTCGGCAAGCCTTGACGCCGGAGCCCAGCGGCCTGGAGGCCGCCTACCTGCTGGCTCACGAGGGCGACCTGTGGCTCGACAGCGACCGCCTGCCGCTGGCCCGCCAGGCGACGCTCGAGGCCCTCGAGCACGCGGCCGAGGTGCCCGAGCTCGGCAACACCTTCTTTCGCTCGATCCACCTCAACCTGGTAGAAATCGCCCTGAGGCGAAGCGAGCTGGAGACGGCGCGCCGTCATCTGCAAGCGGCGCTGGCGCATGCCGCGCCAGAGGGTGTTGTGCCGGACGGTGCCGCGCCAGACGGTGCGGCGCCAGACGGTGCCGCGCCAGACGGTGCTACGACCGACGAGGCCCTGCCGACGTCGCTGCACTATTATCGCGCGCGTTTGGCCGCCGAAGAGGGCCGCTGGGACGAGGCTGCCCGCGACCTGAACGCCGCGCTCGCCGCCGAGCCGGTAGCCGACTGGACGTGGAGGCTGCAGCAGCAGCTGGGTCGCGTCGAGCAGGCGCGCGGCGACACGGCCACTGCTGAGACCGCCTACCGATCGGCGGTGGCGGTGGTCGAGACCATGCGCCGGGAGCTGGCGCTCGACACCCTCAAGCCCTGGTTGATGGAGCGGAAGCGGCAGACCTTCGAAGCACTCTTCGGGCTGCTGATAGACCAGCGCAGATTCGACGAAGCTTCGGCGGTCGCCGAGCAGGCCCGAGCCCAGACCTTTCTCGACGCCTTCGTGCGCGGTCTCGAAGCGCCTTCAGGGGCTTCGGAGGCTGCACCAGGAAACGCAGCACCGGCGAACGCAGCACCGGCGAACGCGACGAACCAGCGGGTCGGCGAGGCGGCGCTCGAGCGTCTGCAGGTGCTCGAAACCTTGCTGAGCGTCGTGGCCGACGCCCCGTCGCGCGAGCCCCGACCGGTGGCCGAGCTGCGTCAGCAGCTGCAGGGTCGCGCCCTGCTGAGCTACTT
>JBCCEE010000885.1:0-1853 GCA_039030415.1 Acidobacteriota bacterium | reverse complement strand
GAAAGTTCGCGACGCCGCCGACGTACCGCAGCTCGCCGACAGCGAGCTCATGCGCCTGCTCGCAGAAGCCAACGAGGCCGCCGCCCGCGGCGAGCGCATCCTGCGGCTGGTGGCCCCGCAGCGCCTGGTGCTGACCGGCCTGCAGCGCTTCAAGACCTTCTCCGCCGGCCAGTTCGACCGCGTCAGCTTCTTCCTCGACAACAAGCCGATCCTGACCAAGCGCAGCCCGCCGTACAGCGTGGAGCTCAACCTCGGCGACACGCCGATTCCCCACCTGCTGCGGGTCAGCGGCTTCGATGAAGACGGCATTGAGACGGCGCGCGACGAGCTGCAGCTCAACCCCGGCGGCCAGCGCTTTCGGGTACGGCTGGCCGAACCGCGGGCCGGCGTCACCTACCGCCGCAGCGTGCCGGTGGTGGTCGACATCCAGACGCCGGACGACAAGCCGATCGAGCGCGTCGAGCTCTACCTGGACGAGCAGCGCGTCGCCACCCTGCACCAGGAGCCCTATGCCCAACCGCTGATCCTGCCCGAGGATCAGGCGATGGTCTACGTCAGGGCGGTCGCCTTTTTAGAAGACGGCAACTCCACGGAAGACGTGGCGTTCATCAACGCGCCGGACTATCTCGAAGAGATCGACGTCCAGATGGTGGAGGTCTACGCCACCGTCCACGACCGCCGGGGTCGTCCGCTGCTGGGGCTCGAGCAGGACGCCTTCACGGTGCTCGAAGACGGTGAGCGCCAGGCGCTACGGCGTTTCGATTGGGTCAACGACCTGCCGATCCACGCCGGCCTGCTGCTCGACGTCTCGGCGTCGATGGAGGACAGTCTGGAGACCGTCACCGCCGCCGCCAATGACTTCGTCGAGCAGACCCTTCAGCCGAAGGACCGGCTGGCGCTGTTGACCTTCAACGAGCGTCCCGACGTCGTACAGCGCTTCACCAATGACGTCTCCCTCATCAAGAGCTCGCTGGCGGCGCTGCGCTCGGAAGGCGGCACGGCGATCTACGACAGCCTGGTGTTCGCGCTGCATTACTTCCACGGCATCAAGGGTCAGAAGGCTCTGCTGCTGCTGTCCGACGGCCAGGACGAGTCGAGCGGCTTCGCCTTCGAAGACACCCTCGAGTACGCCCGGCGGGCGGCGGTCACGGTCTATGCCATCGGCCTCGGTGAGGCGGCTCAGAAGCGCGGCCACCGCAAGGTGCTGACCAAGATTGCCGACGAGACCGGCGGCCGCGCCTTTTTCGTCGAGCAGACCTCGGAGCTGGAGGCGATCTACGCTACGATTCAAGAGGAATTACGATCTCAGTACCTGCTGGTCTATCAGAGCACCAGTCAGCAAGATCCCGCGGCCTTTCGGCGCGTCGAAGTCAAAGTCGAAGACGGCCACGAGGTGCGCGCCATGAGCGGGTACTATCCATGATGAGGAAGCTAGCTTCGCCCTGGAGACCTTGTGCACGCAGGAGACCTCTCGAGCCGTCGGCGCCGCGTCCTGTCGATTTTCGGAACTCGCCCGGAAGCCATCAAGATGGCTCCAATCGTCCACGCTCTCGAGGCTTCTGAAGCGTTCGAGAGCCGGGTCTGCGTCACCGCCCAGCACCGCGACATGCTGGATCAGGTGCTGGAGCTGTTCGAGCTCGCGCCCGATCACGACCTCGACGTCATGCAGCCGCGCCAGACCCTGGCCGGCCTCACCGGCCGCGTGCTCACCCGCCTGGCCGAGGTGCTGAGCGCCGAGCAGCCCGACGTCGTGCTGGTGCAGGGCGATACCACCACCACCTTCGCCGGTGCCCTGGCCGCTTTCTACGCCGGCGTGCCGGTGGGTCACGTCGAGGCCGGGCTGCGCACCGGCG
>JBCCEE010000884.1:0-1868 GCA_039030415.1 Acidobacteriota bacterium | reverse complement strand
CGAGCTCGAGCCGCACCGAGCCCTTGCGCAGCAGGTACAGGATGTCGGAAGGCGGTCCGCCGCGCTCGAGGATGCGCGTGCCGCGCGGCACGAAGCTGATCTCGAGCTGCGCTTCGAGATTCGCCCGCCCGTCTTCGGACAGGTCGCAGAACGGCGCGTGGGCCGCGAGGAAGCTAGCGGGGATCATGACTCAGCCCACGCTCCGGCATCTCAGGATCTCTCGGTATTTCTTTCGAGACGCAATTGTAGCGAAACACCTCGCTATCATTGGGCGCCTCGAAATCGTAACGCAGCTCGGCGAAGGAGATACGCACCCATGGCTGACCTCGACAGCAAGTCGCTCCGGGAATACTGGCGGAGGAATACGCGGCTGATCGCGATCCTGCTCGGCATCTGGTTTCTGGTTTCTTACGTCTTCGCGATCTTCATGGGGAACGTGCTGTACGACGTTTCGGTCGGCAAGCTGCCGATGAGCTTCTGGTGGGCCCAGCAGGGCTCGATGTTCGTTTTCGTCGTGCTGATCTTCGTGTACGCCCGGCAGATGGACCGGCTCGATCGCGAGTTCGGCGTCAGCGAGGAGGACGGCGATGAGCGTTGAGTCCTGGACCTACCTCATGGTCGGCCTGACCTTCGCGGCCTACCTCTACATCGGCTATCGCAACCGGGTCGGCGACACCAAGGGGTTCTATGTCGCGGGCCAGGGCGTGCCGGCGGTGTTCAACGGCATGGCCACCGCCGCGGACTGGATGTCGGCGGCGTCATTCATCTCGATGGCGGGGTTGATCTCGTTCATGGGGTTCGACGGCACGGTCTACCTCATGGGGTGGACCGGCGGCTACGTGCTCCTCGCCCTGCTGCTGGCGCCCTACCTGCGCAAATTCGGCAAGTACACCGTGCCGGACTTCGTCGGCGACCGCTATTACTCGGACACCGCCCGCACCGTCGCCGCGGTGTGCGCGATCTTCGTCTCGCTGACCTACGTGGCGGGGCAGATGCGTGGGGTCGGCGTCGTCTTCAGCCGCTTCCTGGGCGTGCCGGTCGCCACCGGGGTGATCATCGGCATGGCGGTGGTCAGCTTCTTCGCCGTCCTCGGCGGCATGAAGGGCATCACTTGGACCCAGGTGGCGCAGTATTCGATCCTGATCGTCGCCTACCTGATTCCGGCCGTCGCCATCGCCAGCCAGCTGACCGGCATTCCGCTGCCCCAGCTGTCGCTCACCTTCTCAGACATCGCCCAGCGGCTCAACGAAATTCAGGTCGACCTCGGGTTCACCGAGTACACGCAGCCGTTCCAGAGCAAATCCATGCTCGACGTGTTCTGCATCACCTTCGCGCTGATGGCCGGCACGGCCGGTCTGCCGCACATCATCGTGCGGTTCTACACCGTGCCGACGGTGCGCGCCGCGCGCTACTCGGCGGGCTGGGCGCTGCTGTTCATCGCCTTGCTCTACACCACTGCTCCGGCGATCGCCGTCTTCGCCCGCTACAACCTGATCCAGTCGATCCACGATCAGCCGATCGAGACGGCGCGGGAGCTCGACTGGGTGACGAGCTGGGAGGCGACCGGACTGCTGACGCTGGATGACAAGAACGGCGACGGGCGGCTGCAGCTCTCGCCGGACGCTGAAGCCAACGAGATCGGTATCGACCGCGACATCATGGTGCTGGCCAATCCCGAGGTCGCCGGCCTGGCGCCTTGGGTCATCGCGCTGGTGGCGGCGGGCGGTCTGGCGGCCGCCCTGTCGACCGCCGCCGGCCTGCTGCTGGTAATCTCGAGCTCGATCGCCCACGACATCTACGCCAAGCTGATCAATCCGCAGGCCAGCGAAGCCAAGCGCCTGCTCGTCGGCCGGCTGATGATCTTCTCG
>JBCCEE010000883.1:0-1872 GCA_039030415.1 Acidobacteriota bacterium | reverse complement strand
TGCTGATGGTGAGGCTCACTCGACGACGTCGCGTCGCCCGCTAAAACGATGACGCCGGCGGGTGATGCTTTATCCGCCGCGTCTGCCGCACCCTAAACGCGCTCTGAAGAAAATCGGCCCGCCACGCTGGCGGGCCGCGACTCGTTCCGTTCCGTCGGATCGGCGTCAGTCGATCTCGACCGTGACGGTGACTTTCTTCGGCCAGATGGTGGCTCCGCCGACGCTGAGCGGGATCTGCACCGGCTTTTGCAAGACGGGCGTCGGCAGCGGCTCAGCGGCTTGCTCCATGGGGCGATCGCTCTCATTGTCTTTGGCGGGCTCGGGATCCTCGCGGTCTCCTTTGCCATGACTGCGCACCACGTGGAACGACACGTCGACCACCGGCTGCAGAGCCCAGATACAGTGCTTCGAGTCTTCATTATCAGCGTTCTTGCTCACTGGCTGCTCCTCGGTTGGTTGTTGAGGGAATCGGTCTTCAAGAGTGAAGACACGATGGCTCACCGGTAGGGTTAGTGGTCTCCCTGCAGCATGAAGCCGGCCCAGAAATAGGGCGAGTCGAACGTCGCCTGCGCCCTGAGATCGAGCTGAGCGCGGCGCAGGGCGGCGGCCGGTTGGGCCCAGTCGCTGCGCTCGAGGTGCTCATAGAAGCGCTGCATGAGTCGGGAAGTCGCGCGGTCCTCCACGTCCCACAGGCTGACGATCAGACTGCTCGCCCCGGCCTGGAAGAACCCCTGGGTCAGGCCCAAGAGCCCTTCGCCGTCGACCCGCTGGCCGAGGGCGGTGCGGCAGGCGCTCAGCACGACGAGATCCGCCCGCGTCTCGAGGCGGGCCAGATCGTAGACCCACAGGTAGCCGTCGCGCTCCCTGCCCCGCGCGTCGAAACGCGACAGCGCCAACCCCGACAGCTCGGGATGCCGCTCGTGAATCCAGGCGTGGGTGGCGAAATGCAGGATGCGGTGCTCGAGCAGCTCGCGACGCGTCACGCGGCCGCGGTTGGCGTCGAAGCCGAGCAGCAGGATCCGACGGTCGGCCGGCACCAGCGCCGCGATCGCCTGCGCTTCGTCCGCCGTCGCGGGCAGACGCGGCAGGTCGCTATCGATCTCCGCCGAACGCAAAAGCGCTGGAGCCGCCGGCGCAAGCGCGACAGCTTCCGCGGCCGACGTCATGGACGCAGCCCGACCCTTCAGCCGAGCGTCCGAGCGACTGAAGACCGGATCGGCGACCAGCGCCAGAATGCCCGGGGCCGGCTCGCGACCTTGGCGCCGGTGGCGCAGAGCCCCGAGGGTCGACAGCGAAGGCGTCCGCACGAGCTCGAAGCGCTCGATTAGAAGCTGCTGAGTCGCGGGCTCGGTGAGCGCCGCGAACGGCACGTAGTCGAGCGCCCCGCCGGCGGCGATCACCAGGCGCCGGCTCTCGGGCAGCGGCGGCAGATCCGCCAGCAGCAGATCGCTAAGGTCCCGCAGCCGGCGATCCACCGGCCGGCGGGCCAAGCGCTCGCGCCCTTCGCTCAAGAAGCGATGCAGCCCGAGAGCCCTCTGCTCCAACACCTCGCCGGCCGCCAGCTCGGCGCTGGCCAGACCCGCTGGCGACAGCAGCCAAGCGTAGCTGCGCTCCGCCCCGAGCCGGAACTGCAGCAGCGAGACGTCATCCTCAGCCAGATCGCGATAGGTCTCCAGGATCGACGCCGGCTGAGTGACGCCAGCACGCGCCGTACCCGAGATTCGGGTGCCCAGGATGCGATAGGCCTCCAGCGTTTCGCGCTCGCGCCGTCGAGGCGCGGCCAGCGCCTCGGCCGCGGCGCCGCGGGCTTCGAGCTCACGGCCCTGCAGCGCCAGCGCCTCCAGGGCGGCGCTCAGAGCTTCCCGCTCGGCC
>JBCCEE010000882.1:0-1878 GCA_039030415.1 Acidobacteriota bacterium | reverse complement strand
TGACGGGGACGTCGAGCCGCCACCAGCGAGCCGCCGAGGACGAGTAGCGAGCCGCCGATCGTCCACGGGTCGGGCTGCTCGCCGAGGAAGATGATTCCCCACAGGGTGGCGAACAATACCTGAAGGTACATGATCACGCTCGCCGGGCCGGCCGGTACGTCTTTCATGCCGCGGGTGAGGGTGATCTGCCCGGCCTGGGCGGCCAGACCGACGCCGAGCAGCATCAGCCAAGCCCAAGCCGACGGCCACACAAACTCTGGAGCCCCCGCTACTAGCGACCCCGGCACGGCCACCAGCGGGAAGTAGAGAATGATCACTAGCTCGTGCTCCGCGTTCGCCAGCCGCCGCACCAGCACGTGCGCCCAGGCGGTGAGGAACGCGCCAGCCGCCGCCACCGCTACCACCGCGGGCGGCAGACGGCTCGCCGCGTCGCCGAACAGGGCGGGAGGTCGGGTGATCATCAGGAGACCGACGCCACCCAGACCGATCGCGATCCACAGTCGAATCGTCGCGGTCTCGCCGAGATAGGCCCAGGCGAGCAGGGCGGTGAAGATCGGGCTCGAAAACTGGATCACCGTCGCTTCGGCCAGCGGCATGTGAGTCACCGCGTAGTAGACGCAGGACAGCGCCGCGAAGCCCACCGTGCCGCGCAAGAACAAGAGTCGACGATTTTGCCCCCACCAATCGCTCACCCCAGCGCGTCGCAGCAGCGTGAAGGTGATGGTTAGGGTCAGCAGCGAGCGCACGAAGACGATCTCGAGGCTCGGCACGCTTTCCCCCGCCACCCGGGCAAAGAGCGTCATCAAGCTGAAACTGAGCGCCGCCAGCACCAGATAGCGGACGCCGTTGAGGTTAGACTCGGACATCAATAAATTTTGGTTCGGGTTGCGAAACTGTCTCGTAGAGAACCGGCTGATCGTATCCGGAAGCTTCCCCTTCGAGGGCAAGGATCACCATGCCAGAACCCAGATCCATCGTCATGATGGGCGCCACCGGCGCGGTCGGTGGCCACGTCGTACGGACGCTGCTGACGATGCCGGACATCGAGCGCTTGACGCTGCTTGGTCGGCGGCCGGTCGAGGGTCTCGACGATGCACGCGTCGCGCAGCACACTGTCGCGCAGCACATCGTCGATATCTTCGAGCCGGGGACCTACACGCCCTGGCTGACGGGACACCAGATCGCGATCTGCACCCTCGGCGTCGGGCAGCCGTCCAAGATGTCGAAGGAGGAGTTTGTCAGGATCGATCGAGACGCGGTGCTCGACTTCGGCTCGGCCTGCAGGGAAGCCGGCGTGCGTCACTTCGAGCTGCTCAGCTCGGTCGGCGCCGGCTCGCGCTCGGCGTCGTTTTATTTACGGACCAAAGGCGAGCTCGAGGATGGGCTGGAGGCTCTGGGCTTCGAGCGCTTGAGCCTGTTCCGACCGTCGATGATCCTCACGCCCACCAACCGCTACGGCCTGTCGCAGGCCATCACCCTGAAAGTGTGGCCGCTGCTGAAGCCCGTGCTGCTCGGCCCGCTGCAGAAGTTCCGCGGCATCGCCGTCGAGCGACTCGGTGCCGCCATCGCTCGCAATCTCGAGCACGCGGGGCCGGCGGTCGAGAAGCTGCAGTGGCGAGATTTCATTCGACTGACCGCCTGAGTCGAGCGACGAACGAGCTAGCGCCATGAAGCCGCTGATTCAAATGGTTCGCCGCGTCCTGGAGCACCCGCTGCTGCCGCTGGCTCTGGCGGTGATCGCGGTGCTGCTCTGCACGCCCGGCCTCGAGCTGGGCTGGGTGCTCGACGACGACTTCCTGCGCGCCGCCCTCACCGCTCCCGAAGCGCTGCCGGAGGCCGCGCGACCCCCGTCGCAGCTGTTCGCCTGGGTCGGCGAAC
>JBCCEE010000881.1:0-1880 GCA_039030415.1 Acidobacteriota bacterium | reverse complement strand
CTGGGTCAATTACTCGGACCGCGAGAATGAGGGCGTCTGGAGGTTCGGCCGCTAGTGGATCCGGCTCGAGAGAGCGCTGGCTCCCGCGCCTTCGATCGGCTCCTCTACGAGGCGCTGAGCGTGCCGGAGAGCGAGGTCGAGGCGGTGCTCGAAGGCTGCCCGGATCTCCGGCTGCGCGCCAGGGTTCGGCGCCTGCTGAAGCAGGAGCGTGAGCTGGGCCTCTTTCTCGAGCAGCCCGCGCTGGAGCGGCCTTCGCTCGAGCCGCCTGCGCTCGAGCCGCCCGGCGGCAGTGCGCCGCCTCACCGTCGCGCCACCCGGCGCGGCGGCGATTGGCTATCCGCCTGGGTCGACACCGTTGCCGCCAACCGCAGGCGCCTGCGTCGGTTCGGCGGGGTCGCGGGCTTCATCCTGTTGGGCGGAGCGCTGGTGATCACCCTCATGCACGGCCTCTCCGAAACGCGCTGGGACGCGGCGCTGCTGCTCGAGCTCGGGGCCTGCTGGGGCGTAGCGGCGGCGACCCTGGCGCTGGCGGTCGCGGCCCGCAGCCCGCGGCTCGCTGATTCCACCGTCGTTGGACTCGGCTATGGCTACTGCGTCTTAGCCTGCGGGCTGCTCGCCTTCTTCCACGGCAGTCACGAGCTCCATCGTTACGGTCTGGTGACGCCGTTCGGCCCGTTCCTGGTCCTCATCGCCTTGCTGCCTCTGCTGCTGCACGGTGCGCTGCGCGGCAGTCTGTTGGCCGCTGGTGCCGCCGCGCTGGCGGCTGCAGCGGGTGTGTTCGCTAGCGCCAAGATCCATGCCGCGGTACTCGGGCCGGTCTTCCTGGCCGAGTTTGTGACCGGCTTGGGCAGCGCAGTCGGCATCACCCTGGTGGTGAAGCGCGGCATGAGGGTGCTGCGCCGCGAGATCGCCGCAGGGCTGCGGTTGGGCAGCTACCGGCTGATCGAGAAGCTGGGGGAGGGAGGCATGGGGGAGGTATGGCGGGCGAATCACCCCCTTCTCGCCCGACCTGCCGCGGTCAAGCTGGTGCGCTCGATCCACCTGAGCGCGGAACCCAGCCGTCGCGACGCCATCCTCAGGCGCTTCAACCGCGAAGCGAGCACCATTGCCACCCTGGAATCGAGTCACACGGTGCAGCTCTTCGACTTCGGAGTGGCGGAGGACGGCAACGTGTTCCTGGCCATGGAGCTGCTCGACGGCATTGACCTGCAGACGCTCGTCGAGCGCCACGGTCCCCAGCCGGTGGACCGGGTGCGGGCCTCGCTGCTGCAGATCTGCGCTTCGCTGGCCGAGGCCCACGAGCGCAATCTCGTGCACCGTGATGTCAAATCCGCCAACATCATGCTGTGTCGCCGGGGGCAGGAAGTGGACCACGTGAAAGTGCTCGACTTTGGCAGCGTCACCGAGGCAGATCCGTCGAAACTCGCTACCCTGGACCTCACCGAAGCAGGTTCGCTGCTCGGTACTCCCGCCTATCTGGCGCCCGAAGTGCTCAGCGGTCGCGATGCCGATGCGCGCAGCGACCTCTATGGCGTGGGGTGCGTCGCCTACTGGCTGCTCGTCGGCCGCAGTGTCTTCGGTCACGATTCCGCCCTGCTGCAGATGGCTTCCCACCTGCGAGACGTGCCCGAGCCTCCGTCGGCGCTGGGCGTCGAGCTGCCTGCCGAGCTCGAGGCGATCCTACTCGCCTGCCTGGCCAAGGATCCGAGCGCCCGGCCGGAGTCGGCCGCCGCTCTCGCCCGCCGACTCGAAGCCGTACCCGTCACCGGCGACTGGTCTGCCGAGCAGGCCCGCGCCTGGTGGTCTATGGAGCTCCCGAGCGGCTAGCCGATGGCCTGATCGGGGTTCAAGAACTGGAATAGCCACAGGCGGGCGAAGCG
>JBCCEE010000880.1:0-1881 GCA_039030415.1 Acidobacteriota bacterium | reverse complement strand
TTCGCTAGTGGCGGCGAGATGTTCCGGATCGAGCTCCGCTACCGTCCGGGAGCCCAAGGGCGATGCCGTATCGCTGGACGAGGGTTCGGGCTCCGGTGTCACCGGCTTCGGCAGCTCGGGAGCGCGGAAAGGGCCGGGCGTGCGGTTGCGCAGGGCGGTTTGCTCGGCCAGGTTGCGCAGCTGGCGGACGTTACCGGTGAAGTCGGCGGTCAACAGGCCGAGGAAGAAGTCGAGCGGGATCCGGCTCTGCCACGACGCGGCGCCGTGCCACAACCAGTCGAGCTCGGGGTGCTGGCCGCGCAGACGGTCGAGGAAGGTGACTAAGAGCTCCGGGATGTCGAGGCGCCGATCAGCGAGCGGCGGCAGGCGGAGGACGTGGCGGGCGACGCGATAGTAGAGGTCTTCACGCAGGCGTCCCGCGGCGATCTCGGCTTCGGGGTGGCGGTTGGTGGCAGCGATCAGCCGCACGTCGACGCGGGCCTCGGCGAGGGTGCCGAGGGTCGCGACCCGCCCGTCTTCGAGCGTGCGGAGCAGCTTGGGCTGGATGGCGGGCGGCATCTCGCCGAGCTCGTCGAGGAAGAGGGTACCGCCGTCGGCGGCCTGAAAGTAGCCGACCTGAGAGCGTTCAGCGCCCGTGAATGCCCCTTTGACGTGGCCGAAGAACAGGCTCTCGACGAGCTGCTCGGGTAGCGCCGCGCAGTTGACGGTGACGAACGGGCCGTCGCGCCGCGGACTCGCGGCGTGCAGGGCTCGCGCCACCAGCTCTTTGCCGGTGCCGGTTTGGCCGAGCACCAGCGCGCCGCCGTCGAAGGCGGCGATCTCCTGCAGCAGATCGCGCAGCTCCCACATCGTCGCACACTCGCCGACCAGGCCGAGACGGTCGGCTTCCGGCAGGCGGTAGGGAGTGTGCTCGAGGGCGAGTAGGACCCGGTTGCCAATCGCCAGGCTGCTATTGGGCGGCAGCACGGCCTTGCCGCTCAGCTGCCGTGCCGTACCGTCAGGGGCGAAGGCGGTGACGGTGCGCTTGCCGAGCGGCTCGATCTCGAAACCCTGGGCGCCAATACGCCAGCGCAGCCTCAGCTGCTGCCGGCTCACCGCCGGATCGGCCAGCGGTCTCAAGGGGACTTGCCTGCCGGCGCGGGAGAACAGCGGAGCCTTGCGGCCGACGATCTGCCAGTCGGCAGCGGTCAGCGGCAGATCCGGCTCGCTGACGGCGCCGATCCGGTCCAGGTCGCGGTGGTAGAGGATCCGCAGGCGAGGAGCACCGCGGGTGCCGGTAGCGTCGCCTGAGCCTTCCCAGATACGGGTCTGGCTGACGTCGATCGTGCGGGAGGGCGTGCTCGTGATGCGTCTCCAAGGCCGGGATACCATCTATCTTGGCACAGTGCCTTTATGGTGTCGATGAAGGCGGTGTCGATGAAGGCAGTGTCGATGAAGGCGGTGTCGATGAAGGCAGTGTCGATGAAGGCAGTGTCGATGAAGGCAGTGTCGATGAAGGCAGTGTCGATGAAGGACCTCGTGGTGTCGACCGGCGGAGAAGCCCAAGTCCAGTCCCGGCTCGTATTATTCTGAGAGAACCGATGACTCACCACCTAGGCTCTGTGTCGACCAGTTTTGTCGACAGCGAGGCCGTCAGCACCCTGGGCGGACGGTATCGCTTCGTGCGACCGCTCGGCTTTGGCGGCATGGGCACGGTATTCGAGGTCGAAGATCTCGAGACCGGCGCTCACCTGGCGCTCAAGGTGATGCAGCGCTCGAGTCCGTCGCGACTGCTTCGCTTCAAGCACGAGTTCCGCCTGGTGGCGGACGTCCGGCATCCCAATTTGGTGCGCCTGTTCGATCTCGGCTTCGATCAGGGCGTGTGGTTCTTCACCATGGAGG
>JBCCEE010000879.1:0-1885 GCA_039030415.1 Acidobacteriota bacterium | reverse complement strand
CGTCGGCAGCTCGGCAATGCTCTGGGGGAGCAGCACCCGTGGACCTCCGGGGCCGTTGCCAGAGCCTGGGTGTAGAGCGCGGCCGCTTGCTCCTTCTCACCCAGGTCGCGCAGGACATTGGCCAGCGCGTGCACGGCTTCGAGGGTCCACGGGTGCTGCTCCCCCAGAGCATTGCCGAGCTGCCGACGGGCCCGGCGCAGCATCCTCTTGGAGCGCTGGAGATCCCCACGCAGCCGCAGCAGATCGCCGAGGCTGGTCAGCGTTCGGCCGGTCTCGTAGCTGTCCGCGCCAACCACCTCGGAGCGGATCGCGTAGGCGCGCTCGAACAGCGGCTGGGCCTCGTCGAGTCGCTCCCCCAGCACCAGCACCCGCGCCAAGGAGTCCAGGATCGCCGCCACGTCCGGATGCTCGGAGCCGAGGGCTGCCTCAGCGATCTCGAGCGCCTTGCCGTGCAGCTGCTCCGCGGTCTCGAGCTCGCCGGTCCTGCGGTGCAGAATGCCGAGGTTGTTGAACAGTGCGGCGAGGTCGGGGTGATCCGCCCCCAGCGCCTGCTCGTGGATTTCGAGCGACTGCTGATAGAGGTCGCTGGCACGCCCGTAGTCCCCGAGCTGCCAGGCCAGCACGGCGAGATTGTTGAGCACCGCCGCGACGTCGATCGAGTCTGGGTCGACGGACTGACGCAGCTCGAGAGCGCGCTGATAGAGCCGTTCGGCGACTTCGAACTCGCCCTGCTCGAACTTTAGGGTCGCCAGGTCGTTGAGGGTACTCGCCGTCAGGCCGGGATCCGCATCCTCTTGCCGGGTCAACGCCGCGATCGCTTCCTGCAGCAGGGGCTCCGCCTGCTCGAGGCGCCCTTGATCGGCATAGAGCGCGGCCAGCTGCCGCTTGCTCTGAGCGCGCTCGGCATGGTCGCCGGAAAGCAGCTCGCGACGCGTCGCGAGGGCGGCAGTGAGCAATCGCTCGGCGGTCCCGTAGTCGCCGAGGCGCCAGTAGATGGTCCCGAGGGTGTCCTTCAAGCGGGCCCGCACCAGCGGTTGCCCCGGCAGCTCGCGCTCGATGCGCTCCGCTCCACGCTCGAGGATCTCGCGCACGTTGACGTCGCGACCGCGCGCCTCGTCGGGATTCGCCGCCTCGAACAGATCGACCAGGAAGTTCGCCACCTCGCGGGTTTTCTCGGCCTCCTGGTCGGCGCGCACCGCCTGCTCATAAGCCCTTCTCGCCTCGGCCTCGGCCCGCAAGGTCTCCTGCTCGGCAAGGGTCGCCGCGCGGTCCGCACGCACCGCCAGGACCGACACGATCGCCAGCACCACCACCAGTAGGGCGAACGCCGCGCTGGCGAGCCGCTGCCGACGCTGGCGACGCAGCTGCCGCTTGGGTCGATCCAAGACCCAACGCAGGCTATCGACCGCCTGATCGGCGGTCGGTCGCGCGTCGGGCTTGGTGCGCAGCAGGTCGTGAACCAGACGTACCGCGTCGGGATCGATCCGCTCCTCGGGCATCGGCTGGGTCTCACCCGCGGCGACGCGGCGGATCAGCAGAGCGAACGGAATCGCCTCGTAGGCCGGCACGCCGCTCAGCATCTCCTGCAGCACCAGACCGAACGAGAACATGTCGCTCGCTTCGGTGAGGTCTTTGCCGGCCGCCTGCTCCGGGCTCATGAAGGTCAGCGTGCCGACCATCGAGCCGCGCTGGGTCAAGCGGACGGAACGGAATCAGAAGGAAATGGAGGAGCAACGTAGCGAGGCATTACAAGAGATGCAAGAGGAGCTACACTTTTATGAGACGATTTCTCATCGTCCCTGTAACTTTAGTAGGAGATTTGCTAGGTTCATAGTGGAGAAACTGAATGTTTCCACCATGGATATAGCTGTCATAGTGCTCAAGG
>JBCCEE010000878.1:0-1893 GCA_039030415.1 Acidobacteriota bacterium | reverse complement strand
CCGTGGTCGCCGGGACCCTGCTCTTCGAGCTCGACCTGGAGCGTCGCCCGGCACCCGGCGAGACCCTCGGGACGATCCGCTGGCAGGACCTCGCACAGGAGATCGTAGCGACGGATGCACTCGGCAGCTGGGACGCGGCTTCGCCAGGCTTTCGCCTCACCTCCCTCGCCGCACAGCTCGGCAGGCTCCTCGCCCGTCGAGACCGCGGCGCGGGGCCAGAGCTCGACGAGCTGGTCGTCCGCAGCCGTGCGCTCGCCGAGGAGCTAGGAGAGGATGCCTCAGCGATCGAGCTGGCCAACGTCGTCGAGCAGGTGGCTGAGCTGGTCCGGACCGGCGCGGGACGTTAGACTCGCGGGACTCACCCCAGCAACTCCCGGAGGTTCCGTGACGGCAGCGCCCGCACCAGAAACGCCCGCACCAGAAACGCCCTTTCCCGAAGCGCGGCTGCGCGCCACGCCGAAAGCCGAGCTGCACGTCCATCTCGAGGGCAGCGTCGGAGCCGAGACCCTGCTCGCGCTGGCCGCGGCCCATGGCGTCGAGCCGCCGGCCGCCGATGTCGAAGGCATCAGAGCTTGGTATAGCTTCCAGGACTTCCCGGAGTTTCTGGAGCGATACTTTTTCGTCTGCCGGCTGCTGCGGGAGCGTGAGGACTTTCAGCGCATCGCCTACGACTACTTGATGACGGCTCATCAACAGGGGGCCGTGCACGTCGAGTTTCACATTTCGTCGAGCTACCACACCCAGGAGGTCGGGCTCGACTGGGCGGTGGTGCTGGAGGGGGCGGTCGCCGGCTGCGAGCAGGCCGAGCGGGCCTGCGGCATCTCCTCGCTGCTGATCCCGGACATCTCGCCGCATCTCGGCGCGGCGGCGGCCCACAAGGCGCTCGACGCCGTGCTCGCCGAGCCACATCCTCGGGTCGTCGCCCTCGGCATGGGCGGGCCGGCGGACCGCTGGTGGGACGAAGACTTTGGCGCCGTCTACGATCGGGCTCGGGACGCCGGGCTGCAGACCGTGTCTCACGCCGGTGAGCATGGGCCGGCCAAAGAAGTAAGGCATGCGGTCGAGGTGTTTGGCGCGCAGCGTATCCAGCACGGCATTACGGCGGTCGACGATCCCGCGGTGGTCGAGCTCCTGCTGGCGCGGAACATTCCCTGCGACGTTTGCCCGGGCAGCAACCTGGCGCTCAAGGCGGTGCCCGATCTCGCGTCGCACCCCCTGGCGCGCATGGTGGAGGCCGGCTTGACGGTCACCCTCGGCAGCGACGACCCGCCCCTCTTCCACACCGACCTGCTGAACGAATACCGCATCGCCTGGGAGCACGCCGGGCTGCGCGAGGACGCCCTGGCCGAGCTGGCCCGCAACTCGATCACCCAGAGTTTCGCGTCACCTGAGGCCAAGGAACGCTGGCTGTCCTGAGCCAGCTAGCCAAATTCCGCCTAGAGAGCGTTTCGTGAGGAGGTCGCACTGGTGGATCGAGCACGGGCGAGGACTGTTTGAGCCCGACCCTATTGCAATCGCCCATAGAGCTGTTTGAGCGAGTCGCTCAGAAACACGAACTCGCCAAGGCGAGCTCCGCAGCGCGAGCGCAGTCCACCAGCGCGACCGTCTATCGATCATTCCTGGCTGCCCAGGTCAGTCTTGCTCAAGCGTCGAGCGAGCCGCGGCGATCCGGCGCTGCTTGCGCTTGCTCCACAGCACGCGATAGGGCGTCGGCTCACCGGGAGGCGCGGTCTTGAAGCGCTTGTAGGTCCACAGGTATTGCTCGGGACACTGGCGCACGCAGGCTTCGACGCCGGCGTTGAGCTGCGTCGCGGCCTGGATCTCACAGGCGTCCGCCATCCCGTCCGGGGCCTCGACGAACCGCACCCGAAAGCGTCCGCTCGGCTGGCGCTG
>JBCCEE010000877.1:0-1903 GCA_039030415.1 Acidobacteriota bacterium | reverse complement strand
CGTATCGGAGGCTTTTACGTCAGCTTCGGCTACAGCCTCCTGGAGCATCTGCAAGCCATGCTGGAGGCGGATGATCGCTACCAGCAGCTGCGGTCTCACCAGCGTCAGCATCAGGCGCGGCGTGACGAGGTGGCGCGGCGTTTGTACCGGCAGCTGAACCGCGCCCGCCCGCGCTTGATGCGCCTAGTGCGCGATGAGGTCATCAAGAAGCGGCTGAAGCAGCTCGGCGCGACCCGTCGTCGACCCGTACTGCTGTGCCGGCAGGCGGCGGAGGTGGTTCACGTGCTGCAGTGGCGGGATACGAAAGAGGAGTGGCCGCTCGCTACCCGCGTGATCCAAGAGCTGGCTGATGAGCTTGCTGGTTCGCTGTCCGAGCTCGGGCAGGCTCTCTATGACGTGCACTACGGACGCAAGCAGGTCGAGTCGGCGCTGATGATCCAGCGGCGCGAGATGAAGCGGTTCGACCGCGAGTATCTGCACAGCGCTCGCACGCTCGAAGCGCAGCTCAACCTGATTGGCCTACCCACCCTGGGCGACGCGATCCGCCCGCACGTCGGTCGCATGGGCCGGCCACTCAAGCATCGGCCGGTCGACGAGTATCCCGACCTCGTGGAAACTGCGCTTGCTACCGGCTTGATCCGCCGAGACGCTGGAGAAACCGCGGCCGTGGCGGGGGTGAAGGCCTCGAACCCTCGAGGCATCGATCTCGCGATCTCGATGGAGGGTGAAAACACCCGGGGATCGCAGGCTTTGTCGGCGCAGCAGCGCCAAAACACCGGGTCCTCAGGCGTCTCGACCGCGGCAGGAGGCCAAAACACCCGGGATTTTGCCTCTGAAAAAGTCGATCAACACTTCACCGAGCTAGCGAAGGACCTCGAGAAACTCGATCACGCCCTGTCCGAGCCGGTAACGGGCCTCGAAATAGTCGATCAGCCGCTTCCCGAGCGCGAAATCGACCTCCCAAAACTCGGTCGTCGCCTTTCCGAGCGCAGACGGAACCGCGTAAGTCCATTCCGTGCAGCACTTGAGATGTCCCCCGCGGTCATCGTGCCGAAACGACGGGGTCGTCGGCCCCATGTCGCCGCCGTCCGCGATCATGGCGGCAAACGGTTGCTGGGTGGAGCCCCAGCGGTTGCGAAACGGGGACGGCTGCGGCGGGCCGCGTCGGACTGGTGGGAGAAGCTGCGGCCAGCGGCCTGATGCCGTGTCGGGGCCTGATCTGCGAATGCAATCTGGATGGAGATTACAGCCGTAAGATCCGTCCAAAGATCGTGAATGATCTGAGTTAAGAGAATTAGCCGACTCCTGTGGGAGTCCAATCGCGCGAGTGTCTGTGCTAGGGTAATTAGCAGTTATTTCGGTTCATGAGAATCGAAATGATCCTCCCGCCAGAAAAATAGCTCAAGTTATGAGCTTCCAGACGGTTTTCTTCCGCCTGGTTCCTATCCCCTGCACCTCTAGAACCTGCTTCGCCTTGCAAGACGCGTCGGCTTGCCGTCGCGATCTTGGAGTGGTTGGGACTAGCTGGTTTGTCCGGTCCGAAGTCTGACTGTTAGGTCCGCAGCTCAAGTCCCTGTCACACCTTGTTCCGAGCCTCGTGCTCGAAGGAGGAAGAGGTGAAGTCTGGTCTCAGCTCGTCTGAAACGATCGTTGATTCGTCCTCGTCGCCTGCTACGGCAGCGGCCTGTGGCTATGGAGCGCAGGCGAGCTCGCTGATCACCGAGCAGTTCGCAGCGCAGGTCGCAGCAACTCCCGATGCCGTGGCCGCGGAGCTCGACGGCGAGCTTTTGACCTACCGGGTGCTCGACCGCCGGGCTCGAAAGCTGGCTCGCCGTCTCCGCGCCGAGGGGGTGCAACCCGAGACGCGGGTCGCCATCTGCATGGAGCGCTCGCTCGACAGCGT
>JBCCEE010000876.1:0-1917 GCA_039030415.1 Acidobacteriota bacterium | reverse complement strand
GAGCACGCCGCCGAGGTAGACCCTGCCACCGTCTAGCACCGCGCTGGCTTCGGCGTAACCTTGCTCGTAGTTCAGCCAGTCCGATTTGAGGGGTTGGGGAGCGCCGCTGACGGCAAACGAGATGCCGTCTAGGCTGAACCAGCCGCGCCCGGCTCCGTTTGTCTCCAACTCGATCTCTCCACTCGGCAAGACGTCGATTCGGGCGGCGTCGCCTTGGGTATTGACGCCGAAAATCAGACGTTGCGCCGGGCGTAGGTCGGCCGGCAGTGTCGCCACGGTGCCGGACTTATCGTTCGCGATCATCCCACTGAGCGTGACGATGTGACCTGAACGGATCACCGTAGCCGGGCGGTAGCCGTTGCCGTAGTCGGATCGGTCCTCGGCGAGCTCCAGGTGAATCCAGCTGCCCCCATTAGCGGCTGCTGGAATCGTAGTGATGACGACGAGAATCAGGATGGCGGCGAGGCGAACGGAAGCAGGCATAGCGACTCCTCCGGTCTACGGTGCGACGAAACCTCAGCGCGGCAGTGCGGGTCTGCGCCATACCCTGTCTGAAATCTAGTGCGCCAAGGCTACCATCTCGCTCTAACTCTAAAGGATCCTATCCGGCGCTACGGCCGCCTCAGGGGACCGGTGTGATCTAGGTTTGGCTCCGATGATGACGTGGGGGTTGTCCTCAAGGCGTTCGGAGGGCGGTCGGTCGGCCATCACGGCCGTCTACGACCTGCTGGAACAACGCTTCGATGGCCTGCAGAGGGACCGCCTTGAACAACGCAAGCTGCGCCGCGACCTCGAACGGCAGTTGGTCGAGGCTAAAGACGAGAAGGCCGAAGAGGAAGCCGCGGTTCTACCGCGAACCGCGCGGTTCGCAGTGGAAGCCAAGGCCAGCGGTCAAGCGATCCGGAGGTGGACGAGATTCTGGTAGAAGCGCCGGCGAGCCTGGACTTAGCAACGACCTCGACCGAGACCCGGTACAGCGTCACCTTCGAAGTGCCGGGCCGGGTGAGCGTCGAGGCGGACGGCCCGCCGCAACAACTCACCATCTGGGAAGAGACCCTAGCGAGCACGGTTGCATACCGAGCCAAGCCGTCGGTCGAAGCGGCTGCTTACCTCGAAGCCACCGTTCGAGCGCCAACCGCGGTGCCGTTGTTGGCCGGCGAGCTGGCACTCTATGCCAGCAACACCCTGATCGGCGCACACGACCTGCCCGAGACCGGCCCTGGCGAGACCCGGATCATTCCTTTTGGCAGCGATCCCCGAATCAAGGTCGAGCGGGTGATCCGCGACGTTTCGGAAGGCCGTCAGGGAGCGATCCGCAGACAAGCCCGTGAAGAACGTGCCTATCGCACGAAGATCACGAACCACCGCGACGAGGCGTCCGGGTGGTGGTTGAAGACCGAATCCCGGTGGCGGATGACGAGCGCATCGTCGTTACGCTCAGCGACGAGACGACTCCCGGTCACAAACCCAGCTCCAACCGTCGCGGCGTTTTGCTCTGGCAATTGGATCTGCCAGCCGGCGGCACCGCCGAGGTCGACTTCGGCGAGCCATGGAACGACGCACGGCCGCCTCAGAGGCCGACTTCGACGTCTCAGGAAGCGATACGCACGAAGGCGAATCGAGACCCAGCGCCGACGCGTGCCGTTCGGACTTGCCCAGGCCGAGCCTCGGGACCCGCGCGGGCGGCGCGGCCGGTCCCAGGTCGACGAGGGAGCCGCTGGCGCGACATTCCGTCCTGTCCAAAGGGACTCCGTGGGTGACGGTCTGCCGGCCGGACACCTGAGGACCACCACTCCCGTCGTGGCCTGCTGATGCTCGTCGGCCGTCGGCGTCGCCTTCTCGATTACCTCGCCAAGATCGACGTCGAGCGCTACCGCACGGTGCGCGACGAACTCGGCCTGCGTCGCTAGAGCCGGG
>JBCCEE010000875.1:0-1918 GCA_039030415.1 Acidobacteriota bacterium | reverse complement strand
CGTCAGCCGATGAGCAGCGACAATCGCCGCTGTGATCGCACAGATCGACCATAGGGACAGAACCGCGAAGTGCCACTGGTTCTGCGACAAGACCTGACGGGTTATGGGTGGTGAGTAGTTGAATTGGGGCAGCTCGGCCCAGAACTCTTCAGGCGCAGAGTAAGACTGGCCGGACGGACCGCCATCACGCAGGTCTTCATTGAGCCGCCGGTTGAAGTCACGCCGGTAGTCTTCGGACGCGGCGACAAAATGCAGGTGATGGAAGATGTCGGTCCCTGCCAGGCCCATCGACCAGGAGCGCACTGCCAGAAACGGCGCCACCAAGGCGGCGATCCGGGTCAACCGATCTTGCCGTTGGTAGATCTCGGCCAGCTCGCCGAAATGGCGGTCGACAATGGTCTGAGACTGTTGCTCGCTTTCGAGAAAAGCCACCCCTGCAATATTGATCGGCAACGCTTCGACCGTGTTGACCCCGTACTCCTCTAGGGTGCGCTGAGTCAGCTCGAGAGCTTCAGGGCTTTGCAGATTGTGACCGTCGAAGCCCTTCGCCAAGTCTGCATCCAGCTGGTCGAGGAAGTCTTGGGTGGACATCACAGGATAAAGGCGCTCGGCGAGGTCCGAGACCAGGACCGGTACCAGAAAGCCATTGGCAACCCAGAAGCCGAGGACAGCGAGCAGCGCCACCCTCGAGGAGCGCGACCAGGCCGAGATGGCCAGAGCTAGACCGATCAAGCCGCCGTAGAAAACGAGAAAGCCGGTCAGCATCCCCAAAAAGCGTCCAAGCCCGGCACTCCCCGCCGCGGCCAGGCCAAGCACCGCCGAGCCAAGCAGGATCGCCGGGATCAGCAGCAAGGCGAGCGCCGCGGCAACGCCTAGGGCCTTACCTATGGCCAGGGTCGACGGTGCCACCCCGGAGCTCGCCAGCATCCGCAAGGTACCACGCTCCCGCTCGCTAGCGAAGGCAGTAAAGGCAAAGAGGAAAATCAACAGGGGCAAGAAGTGCTGCAGGATGGCCGCGGTGGTCAGCTCCGCCATCCGCGCGACCGCTGTCGCGTCTTCCACCGGTCGGTAGCGGGTCGGATTTTGGCGGTGGGCCTCGAGAAACGCCGCCTCGCCCAAAAACCTCTGTAGCCCTGGCTCGAGCAACGAAGTGGGCTGGAACGGACGCAGCACGTAGATTCCAAAGTGGGCCGCTCCATGCGGATTGCGCGACGGCTGCGCTTCCCATTGCTGCCGCGAGATCTCAGCCGCAACAGCGCGCTCGCGTTCCCGTTCTCGGTACTGCTGGGCGCCGAGCGCTAGCGACAGGCCTAGCAGCACAAAGACCACCGCGCACGCCCAACGAAATCGGCCATCGCGGGCGAGCGCGAGCCCTTCGTGGCGGGCGATTTGAAGTAGCTTGTTCGACAAGTTCATTCTCCAGGAGCCTCTGCAGCAAAACTGGCGCTCGCCACGCCCTCGGGCGAGTGTGGATCGAGCCAGAAGACGCGAAAGCCGTGCTCGAGCGCCACGACCCGCGGCCTGCTTGCGCCCAGGCCGGATAGGCGCTCAGGCGCGCTCCAGGTCTGCCCTTGGTCTCGTGAACGCGACGCGAAGACTGCCTTTTTTTTGTCCGCAAAGGCGTCCCACGACGCCAGCAAGCCCTTGCCACGAGCCGCAAGATCGCCCCGATGGGCACCCTTCTGGCCTAGGCGGACGGGGGCGCCAAACGACTGGCCGTGATCATCCGACCGGCTGACATAGAGTCCCGCCTCCGCTTCCCCGCCTGTCCAGGTCAGGGCGTGAAGCGCCCCCGAGCTGGTCCAAGCCAGAGCGCCGCCGACCGACGGGCAGCCGTCGAACTGCCAATCGAAACCAGCTGGGCGCGCGAGTCGCTGCCAGCGACCGTCGACTACCCGCGCCAGGGCCAGGTCGCGCG
>JBCCEE010000874.1:0-1922 GCA_039030415.1 Acidobacteriota bacterium | reverse complement strand
GGGGCTGCAGCCAGGCGGCGTCTCCGGCGCGCTCGCTGAGGCCGACGCAGGCGGCGATCACCGCGGCCGCCAGGCCGCCGGCGGCCAGCACGTAGAAGGGCACGGGCGGCATCGGTGCGGTACCGAACAGCGCCTGGACGTCTTCCGCGGTCCTAGCGTCGGCGCCCGTCGACAGGGCGCGAATCGCCAGCCACGACACGGCTTCGGTAGCGACCGCGACGCCAAGTCCCCACCCCAGCACTCGGCGGCGTAACAGGGCGTCACGCAGCGGCAGGCGGCCCAGGAACATGCCGAGCAGCAGGAAGGCGACCCACGGGAAGACCGGGTGGAAGCCGTTGAAGAAGAGATGACGGATCATGCCCTCGGGCGTCCACAGCCCTTCATAGGCCAGCGTCTCCCAATCCCAACCCTGCTCGTAGTCGAAGACCATCAGCAGGCCGACGAAAGCGGCAATAGAGGCCGCGGCGGTCGCCACCAGCCACCTGGCCGGCGCGGCGAGCAGCAAAGCCCCGAGGGTGAGGTAGACGCCATAGAAGTGCAGAATGTCGGCGGGCCAGATCGGCGTGTAGAGCAGGCCGACGACGAATAGGAACAGCGCGCGGCGCAGCAGGCCGTTGCGCTGCCGCGCTAGGGTCGCCGTGTCGTTCGCCTCCCGAGCCCGCGCCGACAGCAGCGACAACCCGACACCCGCCAGCACGACGAAGGTCGCCGCGGCACGTCCCTCGAGCAGCCCCATGGCGTCGAGCAGCCAGTGCGGCCCGGACTTGTCGGCGCCGGTGGCGATCTTGAAGTTCACCACCACCATGCCGAAGACTGCTAGCGCTCGGGCGACGTCGAAACCGTGGATGCGTTGACTCATGGCTTGCCCCTCATACGCTCGGTGCTGGAGAGATGTTCGACTGCGGCTTTGCAGGTCTTCAGCTTCGCAGGTCTTCAGCTTCGCAGGTCTTCGGCTTCGCAGGTCTTCAGCTTTGCAACGTCTTCGGCTCGGCGTCGAGCTATCATTAGGGCTGAGCTTTGGATACGCCACGCGCTGAGAGCCTTGGATACGCCACGCGCTCAGAAAGGAACGGTATGCGAAACCTCTTGGCCCTGTTTTGCCTGGTCTCCTTGCTAGCCACACTGCCCGTTCGAGCTGCCGAACCCGAAGCTGGGATCGGCAAGAACGAGCTGCCCAAGGCCGGGCTCGGGGAGGCCGAGCTCCCGGATGCCGGTCTCGGCAAGACGGAGTTCCCGAATTCTGGATCGGCGGAGGCTCAGCCGCATTTTCTGCGCGGCCTGCTGAACCTTCACAGCTTCGAGTACAGCGACGCCCGCCGGGATTTCCGCAAGGCGCGAGAGATCGATCCGGAGTTCGCCATGGCGACTTGGGGCGAAGCGATGACCTACAACTTCCCGATCTGGCTGCGTGAAGATCTCACCGCCGGACGCTCAGCGCTCGAGCAGCTGGCGCCGACCGCCGAGGAGCGTCTGGCGCTGGCGCCGACGGAGCGCGAGAAGGGCTACCTGGGGGCTGTCGAGCTGCTGTTCGGCGAGGGTGACAAGCGGCAGCGCGACGAGGCTTACCGCCAGGCGATGGCGGATTTGGCGGAGCGCTTCCCGGAGGATCTCGACGCCGCGGCGTTCCACAGTCTGGCGATCCTCGGCACCTGCCACGACGGCCGCGACATCCCGCGCTACATGCAGGCCGCGGCGGTGGCGGAAGAAGTGTTCAGCAAGAACCCGCAGCACCCGGGGGCCGCCCACTATCTGATCCACTCCTATGACGATCCGGTGCACGCTCCGCTCGGCCTGCGAGCCGCCCGCGTCTATGCCGACATCGCGCCGGCCGCCACCCATGCGCTGCACATGCCGTCGCACATCTTCCTGGCGCTCGGCATGTGGCCGGAGACCGCGACCTCCAACGAGGACTCGTGGCAGGC
>JBCCEE010000873.1:0-1937 GCA_039030415.1 Acidobacteriota bacterium | reverse complement strand
GGCCAAAAGCCGACGGCGTTTGGTTCAGCACCGTCACGCCTTCGCGACTCAGCAGATCCACCATCGCGCTCGGCGTCCGGCTCACCCAATGCGGCACCACCACTAGGCGACCGCCATAGGCAAGGGCGCCCCAGATCTCCCAGACCGAGAAGTCGAAGGCGTAGGAGTGGAAGAGCGTCCACACATCAGAGGCGTCGAAGCCGTAGGCAGACTCGGTCGAGCGCAGCAGGCGAACCACGTTGGCGTGGGTCACCCCGACACCCTTTGGTCGGCCCGTCGAACCCGAGGTGTAGATCACGTAGGCCAGATTCTCGGGCTGCGGCAGGACGGAGACCTCGAACGTCTCGAGCCCCATCTCCTCGACGCGCACTGTCGGGAGGGCGAGATCGAGGTCACTGTGCTGGCCACAAGTCACCAGCGCTACCGCCCCAGAATCCTCCAGCATGAACCGCAGCCGCTCATCCGGATAGGCCGGATCCAGCGGCACGTAGACGCCGCCCGCCTTCAGGATGCCGAGCAGCGCCACCAACAAATCCGGCGTTCGCTCCGCTAGCAGGCCGACCCGCATCTCGGGGCCCACGCCCAGCGAAACCAGCCGGGAAGCCAGGGCACCCGCGCGAAGATCAAGCACCCCGTAGCTCAGCGCGGCCTCGGGATCCCCCACGACCGCGATCGAATCGGGCGAGCGGCGCACCTGGGCACTGAAGAGAGCCAGCAGGGTCGAAGACTCGGAGAAGCTCTCGGCCTCGCGAGCCTCGAAGACCAGCTGGTGATGCTCGGCAGAGCCCAGGAGTGATAACTCGCTCAGCGAACGCTCAGGCGACGCCACCGCCGATTCGAGCAGCGCGGCATAATGCTGCGCCCAGCGCTGGATCGTCGTGCGGTCGAACAAATCCGTGTTGTACACCAGCGACACCGAAACCGAGTCGCCCGATTCCACCGCAGCTATCGTCAAGTCGAACTTCGACGTCCGGTTCGTCTGCTCCACCGGACGGATAGCCAGATCCGGCCGCTCGCCCCCGCTCGGCGGCACGTTCTGAAGCACGAACATCACCTGGAACAGCGGCGGATAGCTCAGGCTGCGATCCGGGGCCAACTCTTCCACTAGCTTCTCGAACGGAACTTCTTGATGGGCATGGGCTTCCAGCACCATGCTCCGCACCTGCTCTACCGTCTCGTCGAACGAGGCTCCCGCCTCGGCATGACTCCGCAGCACCAGCGTATTGACGAAGAAACCGATCAGTGGCTCGATCTCCACCAGCGTGCGACCCGCGATTGGCGTGCCCACGCTGACATCCGGCTGGCCGCTCAAGCGCGACAGCAGGGCGTTCAAACCGCTCAGCAAGACCATGTAGAGCGTAGCGCCGGCTCGTCGGCTGGCGGTCTGGAGCGACGCTCCCAACTCGGCGTCGAGCCGAAGGGCGACCCGGCCACCCGACTGCGTCTGCACCGGAGGACGAGGACGGTCCGTCGGCAGCTCCAGCACCGGTGGAGCGCCCGAGAGCTGCTCGCGCCAGTAGTCGACTTCCGCCTCCAGCACTTCACCCGCGAGCCAGCCGCGCTGCCACGTCGCGTAGTCCGCGTACTGCACCGGCAGCTCTGGCAGCGGTGAGGGCTCGCCTGCGGCAAAACTCGCGTAGAGCGTGCCCAGCTCGCGGGTCAAGATCTCCATCGACCAGCCGTCGCTCGCGATGTGGTGCAGCGTCAGCCAAAGCGTGAAGCCGGCCTCTTCGAAGCGCACCAAGCCAGCGCGCAGCACGGGATCTCGCGCCAGATCGAACGGCCGACTCGCTTCCTCGGCGCCCAGCCGGCGGCCCTCGTGCTGGCGATCATCCTGCGTCAACGCGCACAGATCGATGATCGGTAGGGCGACGGGACTAGGTGCTTCGATGACCTGAACTGGCCCGGTCTCGGTGGCGCGGAACACCGTCCGCAGC
>JBCCEE010000872.1:0-1960 GCA_039030415.1 Acidobacteriota bacterium | reverse complement strand
GCTCGGCGGCGTAGTTGAACAACCATCGGTGGTGGATGGTGAAGACGTCGTCGGCATACCACAGCATGTCCGGGTCGTAGCGCTCGACGATCTCCTCGACTTCGCGCACCACGTTCTCCGGCGAGCGCCTGCGGTGGGTGTAGCCGAATACCGAATGGCTGCACCAGCGACATTTGTAGGGACAGCCGCGAGCGGTGATCAACGACACGGGCCCCTGGCCGTGATGCTCGCGCCAGATGTCCATGTAGGCCGGAATGTCGATCGCCTCGCGATCTGGGAAGGGCTGCTCGTCGAGGCTCGGAATCTGGGCTCGAGCTTCGTTCTCCACCAGCTCGCCGTCACCGTTCAGATAGCTGATGCCGTCGATGCTCTCGAGCTGCGTCAGCCCGTGGCGCGCCAGGTGCGGGATCAACGCTTCGAGGGTCAGCTCCCCTTCCCCCGAGGCGATGACGTCAGCGCCTCCAGCCAGGTACTCGAGTGGATAGTTGGCCGGCTCCGGCCCGCCCAGGACTACGGTTGTGCCTAGCCCTTTCAGCACCCGGATCATCTCGAGGGCGCTGGCGCGAGTAATCAAATTGACGTAGATCCCCACCAGAGAGGGGCGCTCGCGCTCGACGAAGGCGACGAAAGCCTCGCGGCTCGACAGCGTCGAATCAAAGACCTCGACCGCGAAGCCCTTGGCCTTCAGATGGGACGAGATGTAGAGCAGGCCGAGCGGCGGGTAGGGCCGCATGATCTCGCGCTCGTGCTCGTCCTCTTCGAGGAAATAGCCGTGGGTGAGAAGGATATCCATGACGCCGCGCCCCGTATGCTCTCGAGATCCTACTAGGACAGCTTGGGCGACGGATAGAGCCGCTCGACCAGGAACTTCTCTAACGGCAGGCGGTAGACATCGTGGCGACAGCGCCAGCGCGACAGCTGCTGCAGCGGCCACTTGAACCAGCGCTCCGGGCCACCGGCAAAACGGTTGTAGAACTTGAACCGCTCGACCAGCTGCTCCTTTTCAGCGCTCACCCACTCGCTGGAGGTGCCGATGAAGTCGAACTCCGCCCACGCTTCGAGGGTGCGCGGCAGCTGGTAGCCATTCTTCACCACCTCGGCGGTGATCGGCGACCCCGGGTAGGGCTTGAAGTAGAACAGCGGCGTATCGAACGCTGGACTCATGGCGCGCAGTCGTTTCATCATCTCGAGGGTGGCGCGCACGCTCTCGGTACTCTCGTTGGGGAAGCCGACGATGAACGGGAAGATGGCGCCGACACCGTGCCGTGCGCAGCGCTCCGCTGCCGCGATCACCTGCTCGACCTTGATGTCTTTCTTCATCCAATCCATCATCTCTTGCGATCCCGACTCGACGCCGATCATCACTCGCGATAGCCCGGAGCGTACGCAGTGGGCGAAGCCTTCATCCCCCAGGCGCACGCCCTGATCGGCGCGCAGGGTGGCGGTCCAGCGGAAGTCGAGGCCACGGCGCAAAAATTCATCGGCGATCTCGAGCACTCGGTCGCGGTAGGTAAAGAAGGTCTCGTCCTGGAAGGCCAGCTCGGTGAAGCGGTAGCGGCGCCATAGCTCCTCGACCTCGTCACCGACGCGTTGCGGGGAGACCGC
Source organism: Acidobacteriota bacterium (assembly GCA_039030415.1). Lineage (GTDB taxonomy): Bacteria > Acidobacteriota > Thermoanaerobaculia > Multivoradales > J023 > JAAELT01. The sequence goes on along the minus strand of JBCCEE010000872.1, from coordinate 355 downwards.
GACCCAGCGCCGCTTGTAGACGAAAGGGTCGGCGCAGAAGGCGCAGCGGAAAGCACAGCCGGTAGACGAGATGTAGTCGAGCTGACGCCTGCCCTTGCGCTGGAAGTAGCCCTCTACGTCCATCAGCTGATAGTCGTGCGGCGCCAGTTGATTCATATCGACCAGCGCCCGCGGCGGGTTGCGCACAGCCTGCCCCTCGTTGCGGTAACTGATGCCGGCGAGGCCAGCGAGGTCGCACCCGTCAGCCAGGCGATCGACCAGCTCGGCGAAGGTGAGCTCGCCCTGGCCCTGAACGCTGATGTCGACGCTCGGCTCGTCGAGCACTTCGGTGGCGAACAGGGAGGGATGCCAGCCG
>JBCCEE010000871.1:0-1969 GCA_039030415.1 Acidobacteriota bacterium | reverse complement strand
CCGCCATGTCTTGGCGGATCGCGTCGAGCAGGCGGGCGCGGTCACCGACAACCTTGGGAAGATCGGCCGCCACGTCGACCGCTACGCCTCGGTGCGCGATCTGCTCATGGAGCAACGCCAGGGCCTGGCGGACCAGCTCGCCAAAGTCCACCTCCTCGGGCGGGTTGGCTTGAAACCCGACCCGCGAAAGCTCGAACAGCTCATCGAGCATGCGCCGGAGTTTCTGGGCCGCGGCGTCGAGGCGGGCGAAGTCGCTCTCCAGGCGGTCGGTACGGCCCGAAGCCGCGTCGCGACGGGCGAGGCCGAGAAAGTTGGTGATGGTGGTCAGCGGATTCTTCAGATCATGAGCGACGGTGTAGTTGAAGTGCGCCAGCTCGGCGTTGCGCGCTTCGAGGTCGCCGGCCACGCGGGTCAGCCGGCGGTGCACCGACACCAGCTCGAGGTGGGTGCGGACCCGCGCCAGCAGCTCATCCCTGCCGATCGGCTTGGTCAGATAGTCATTGCCGCCCGCGTCCAAACCGGCCACCAAGTCGGTCACCTGGTTCTTGGCCGTCAGGAAGACGACCGGCAGCTCGTCAAGCGAATGCCGCTTGCGCAGCGCGCGGCACACCTCGTAACCCGACATCTTGGGCATCATGACGTCGAGGATTACCAAGTCGAACGACTGCTTCTCGGCCAGCTCTAGGGCCTCGGGTCCGCTGGCCGCGAGCTCGATCTCGTAACCTTCGAGGGTCAGGTGGTTGGAGAGTACTTGGCGATTCACGGGCTCGTCGTCTACCACCAGGATACGTTCTCCCGAAGCGTTGGGGTCGTCGGCTGCAGGCACGCTCGGCGTGGCGATCGGCTGGAGCTCCGAAAGCAGAGCCGCGCTCGGCTGCGGCCTGGCAAGCGCTGGTGTCGAAGCCGGGGGCGGTCCCTCCGTTCGACTGGAGACTGGCAGCGTGAAGTGGAAGCGTGCTCCTTCTCCTAGGGTCGACTCGACCCAGATGCGACCCCCGTGAAGCTCGACCAGCTCGCGGGTCACGGTGAGCCCCAGGCCAGTCCCGCCGAACGTACGCTGCACACCCGCGTCGGCCTGCTCGAAGGCGTCGAAGATCTTGCCCAGCTGGTCTTCGGAGATACCGATTCCGGTATCCGCGACGGCGATTCGAATCTGGGCGTCCCCTTCGCGAGCCGCAGAGATCTCGACTTTGCCCGCTTCGGTGAATTTGATCGCGTTGCCGACCAGGTTGTGGAGGATCTGCTCGAGCCTGGCCTCGTCGGCGTCGAGGGCCGGCAGGTCAGGAGGCACGGCGTTGATCAGCTCCAGGTCTTTATCCGCTGCCAGCGGCCGCTGCAGGGTCAAGACGACGTCGACCAGCGTCTGCAGATCGACCGGCCGGGTGCGAAGCACTAGGCTGCCGTGGGTGATCCGCGAGTGATCGAGAATATCGTTCACCAGCTGGCTGAGCCGGCGTCCGCTGCCGGCGATCATCGCGAGGTTGGCGCGAGCCGTCTCGGGCAGCTCGCCAGCGGCGCCGTCGATCAGCGAGTCGGCGAGCCCGATGATGCCGAATAGCGGCGTTCTGAGCTCGTGAGAGGTACTGGCCAGGAAGTCGTCTTTGAGTTTGTCCACCTCCCGCAGGCGGCGGCTGACGGCCCGCTCGCGCAGCAGCTTGCGGCGATTGGAGCGCGCAAAAGCCATGGTGACCGCAGCGAGCGCCAGGGCGTAGAGGGCATAAGCCCACCAGGTGCGGTACCAAGGCGGCAGGATCCGAAAGGTGAAGGTATCCTCCTGGCTGAGGAGGTCGTCGACATCGCGCGCCTGCACGCGGAAGACGTAGTGACCCTCCCACAGGTTGGTGTAGTCCTTGTGGGTCTCGTCGGTCCAGGCGGACCACGCGTCGTCGAGGCCGTCGAGGCGGACGCGGTAGCGGGTCTGCTCGGGGGCGCGAAAGCGCGGTGCGGCGAAGGTGAAACGCAGGCTGTT
>JBCCEE010000870.1:0-1982 GCA_039030415.1 Acidobacteriota bacterium | reverse complement strand
GCTCCACCAACACGACCTCAGGGAGAATTGCAGGTCCGTGAAACATGTCTGGGAAGTAACAGGGTCTACGGTACCGCAAGTAGAATAGGCAGGGCGACTCAGCAGTCGTCTTATCTCCAAGATGTTTGTGCTCTAGGGAAATCGGCCGACTGCTGAGTCGCCCTGCCTATTCTACTTGCGGTACCGTAGACCCTGTTACTTCCCAGACATGTTTCACGGACCTGCAATTCTCCCTGAGGTCGTGTTGGTGGAGCGAGCAAGGGCGAGTATGTTTGAGCTTGCAGGATTTCTCGACGGATCGACGACCCGAGTCATTGCCCCCTCGGCATCTCTAAGATGATCCTGCGAGTTACGCAGCCCGGCGCAGCCCATCCAACACGACCGGCCCACGACGATTCCTGGATGCACTCTCTGGCATTCGGGCACCCTCCATGAGACTCGAAAAGCCCGAGCTTCTGATCCTCGGCCTGGCTCTAGCCCTGCGGCTGGTGCTGATCCAGCACGCCACCTGGGTACCGTTCAGCGACACCCGCGACTACCACGTGCTGGCGCACAACCTGGCCCACGGGCAGGGCTACCTGCAGGTCTACGAAGGCGAGGCCGCCGAGTACCAGGGCATGACGCTGCGGGCCTTCCGCATGCCGGGGTATCCGGTGCTGCTGGCGTCGCTCTACAGCGTCTTGGGGTGGGAGCCGTTCTGGGCGTATCTCGCCAACGTCGTCTTCGAGCTCTTGACCCTGCTGCTGATCGGGCGCGTTGGGCTGGCTCTGTTCGAGCCGCTGACGGCGCGGATCGCCCAGGCGCTGTTTGGCCTGCACGTCTTGTGGACGCCGAGCCTGATGACGGAGTCGTACTTCACCTTCCTCTTCACCGCCTTGATCGCCGCCGGCATGCTGGCCAGCGCCTTGCGGCGTACGCCGTCGCTAGCCGGGGCCTTCGGCTGGGGCCTGCTGCTGGCGGCCGCGGTCTTCGTGCGCCCGATCGCCATCGTCGCCGGGGTTGCCACCGTCTCGCTGCTACGGCACGTGCCGCTGTTGCGGCACGGGGTCGCGACGACGCGAGGCCGCCAGCGCGTCGCGCTAGCGTTGCTCGCGGCCCTGCCGCTGGTGGCGGCGCTTGGACTGTGGTCGAGCCGCAACGCCCGCCTGTTCGAGACGCCGGTGCTGCTGTCGACCAACCTCGGTTCCCACAACGCCGCGGCGTTCGGCGTCGACCGGCCGGAGGTGGTGCAGCGCGGCCGCTCCCAGGGTCTCGACGAAGCCGCGATCGATCGTCTCCTGCGCGCCGAGATCGGCGAGGCGATCCGCCAGGCGCCGTGGAGTGCCGTCGACGTTACCCTGCGCCGCGGCCTCCAGCTATTCTCGATCGCGCCGGCCTGGGAGGTCGGGTTCTTGCGCGAAGTGACGTTCGCCGGCCCCGAGGGTTCTCCCCTGGCCGAGGCGGTATACCAGGCCCTTTATGCCCAGTACCGCGTGACCTACCCGCTGGCGGCTCTCGGGCTGGTCGTCCTCGCGGCGCGCCGCCAGCTGGGCGGCCTGGGAGTCGTGCTGATCGCCTTTGCCGCCGTCCACGCGCTGGTTTCGGACGGCAACATCCGCTTCGCGGCCCCGTTGTACCCCATCTTCTGTCTATTGGCCGGCTTCGCCAGCGGCTGGATTTGGCAGCGGGTTCGGCGAAGGTTCCGGCCGGATGCCACAGCGTCTCGAGCCGCTGGCGTCTAAAGGACGCCCACGGGAGGTTTCCCAAGGCCATTCTGAAGATTTCAGAACGGGCATGGGAAGTCTGCATGAGCGTTTTGCGATTCGCAGAACGGCTGTGCAGGGTCTGCACGGGCGATTTGTGATTCGCAGAACGGCTGTGGGAAGTCTGCATGGCCGAGTTGCGAATCGCAGAACGGCTGTGGGAAGTCTGCACGGACGTTTTGCGATTCGCAAAACGGTCGTGTAGTGGCTTCAGAGGCGTTTTGCGATTCGCAAAACGGT
>JBCCEE010000869.1:0-2027 GCA_039030415.1 Acidobacteriota bacterium | reverse complement strand
CGGCCAGAGCGTCGGAGAGATCGCCAGGGCTAGCTCGCCACACCAGAGCCAGCACGATGGCGCCGAGGATCCACCCCGGAGCCGGGGCCGCCAGCGCCAGGCCCACCCGTCTCAGGCGATGCCGGCGGATACCGAAGGCGATCGCATAGGCGATCGGCAGCGCGGTTCCTGCGACCACCAGCAGCACCACCATGGAGCGATTGAAGGCGACGCCGACGGTCGCCGCCATGACGACCAGAACCCACCGCGAGACCTGCGGCCGGGCGAGAAATCGCAGCTGGAGCAGCACGAAGAGTGGCAGCACGATCGACCAGGCGACGACTTTGCCCTGCCACAGCCGGATGAGCGTCATGTTGCCGAACGAGCGGTGCGTGCCGCCATCGAGAAATAGCAGGCAGGCGCTGAGCAGCACGGCGCCTGCGATCCACTTTCGAGGCACTCGAAAGTGGGCGAGCAGGCCAGCGAGTACGGCACACCAGAAGAACACGCTGAGCGCAGCGAACGCATTGTGATAGCCGACCAGCGGATCGAGCCCGACCAGCCGCGAAGCCATGACCACAAATGGCTCGAAGGCCTCGTTCTCGTTGAGGAGGCGCAGCACCGGCCAGGGGCGATCGTCCCAGCGGAAACTGTCGATCCGGATCGGTTCGGCCGGTGCCGTCGCATCGATCAGGGGGCCACGCAGGTAGCCGAGATCATCGGCGTCGGAGCGCGAAGTGACGAGCACGACCGTGGTGAGCAGCGCGGCGACCCCGGCCAGCTCGAGGGCGAGCCTGAGATCAGCCCGGCGCGCCCGACGGAGGGTGCGCCACCAGCCAGCTCCCCACGGTGCGATCGCCACTATCAGCAGGACGAGAAAGAGCAGCGGCAACCAGCGCGTCGGAATGCGGGTGAGGAGCGCTAGCTGGAAGCTGACGACCCACGCCGTCCAGGTGACGACGAAGAGCTCGAGCAAGGGTCTGAGTATCGACATGTCCCGTCACTCGGACCCGGCTACGACCCAACGCTCCTCGGCCCGTTCGTCGTCGGCCCGTCCGCGGTCGGCCCGTTCGCAGTCGGCCCGTCCGCAGTCGGCCCGCGTGATGATCTTCTCGATGCGGCCAGCGATCTCACTCCAGCTCGATCGACTGCGCTTGTCGACCAGCAAGCGACTCATGCGGCGGTAGGTTTTGAAATCGACGGCGAGCCTTCGCAGGGCCTCGGCGATCGCCCGGGGCGTCGAGTCGACGAAGAGTGCCTCGTCAGCCGCGAGCTGCTCCTCGAGCCCGCCGGCCCGAGTACAGATCATCGGAATCGCACCGGCGATGCCGATGGTGACGACCCCGCTCTGACTCGCGTGTCGATACGGCAGGACCAGGGCGTCGTGGCTGCGGACGAGCTCCGCAATCTCCTCATCGCTGAGCCAACGCGAGAGCCATCGCACCCGAGCATCGGTCGTCCGCAGGTCCCGACGATCCTCCGGCTCGCCCGCGATCGTCAAAGTGGCGACTACCTCGACAGGAAGGTGGGGGAGCGCATCGAGCAAGAGGTCCACCCCTTTGCGGGGCGTTACTCGCCCCAGGAACAGCACGCGGAGCGCTCGCCCGGGAGGTTCACGGGCCGATTCCCGGAGACCGCCGTGGCCCAGCACTCCGAGCGGCACGACGAATGACGTGTCCCTGTCGCCCTGCTGGTGTCGGTCGCGAACGCGCTCGGAAAGGAAGATGCGTCGTGCGGCCAGCCACAGGCACAGGGTCCGCGCAAATCCTTCCAGCGGCCACGCCTCGCCCGGCAGCGGCAGCCCGTCGTGCTCGGTGACGATCGTGCGAGCTCCGAAGGCTCGGAAGAGAGCGAGGAAGGCCGGATTCCAGGCCAAGAGGTTTTCAAGTGTGCCATTTGTAACCAGGAATGAAGTTAGCAAAGAAGACGCCCGTGAAATGGTTCAATGATTGTTGTTTTAAGTGTCCACACTGTCACAAAGAGTTCAACATACAGTCAACTGCAGGATGGCATGTTCGAACGATTCACAAGAAGCCGTTCGAACTTCG
>JBCCEE010000868.1:0-2036 GCA_039030415.1 Acidobacteriota bacterium | reverse complement strand
GTTCATGGGCTGTGGCGCTCGCCTCTATCGCACGGGCGATCGAGTGCGCCACCGCGACGACGGCTCGCTCGAGAACGGACTCGATCTCCGCCAGCTCGACTCGGAAGCCCCGCACCTTCACCTGACGATCCAGACGCCCCAGGTACTCGAGCGAGCCGTCGTCGCGGTGGCGCACTCGATCGCCCGTGCGATAGAGGCGAGCGCCACAGCCCATGAACGGGTCGGGTACGAATCGGCTGGCGGTCAGAGCGGGCTGCCCAACGTAGCCGCGAGCCAGCCCGTCGCCTGCGAGGCACAGCTCACCCGGTACGCCGATCGGTACCGAACGCAGCGTCGAGCTCACGACAGGGGCGCGAGCTCCAGCGAGCGGTCGTCCGATCGGTACGATCACGGACAATGGCTCGCTGGCCGCAACACGGTGGGAGGTCGCGACGACGGTGGCTTCAGTAGGTCCGTAGGTATTGACCAGGTCGACCTCGGGCACAACGTGCTCGAACCACAGCCGAACGCTCTCGCTCCGTGCCGCCTCACCACCGAAGAGGACTGAGCGGACAGTCCTCGGCAGGCGCGTCTCGCCAGCACTCAAGGCTCGAACCATCTCGTGCCAATAAGCCGTCGTCTGAGTCAGCACCGAGATGCGCCATGCTGCAACCGAGCTGAGACACTTCGCCACCGAATCGAGCAGGTCGTCACTACGCAGCGCCAGCGTCGCCCCGAGCGTGAGGCATGGGTAGATCTCTTCGACGCTGGCATCGAAGCTGATCGAGGCGAACTGCAGCAATCGGTCTTTCGCATCGAGCCCGTAGCGCGCGATCGCCGACGACGTGTAGGCGGCCAGCGCGCGGTGCGAGATCGCAACGCCCTTGGGTCGGCCGGTCGAGCCCGAGGTGTAGATGACGTAGGCCAGACTGTCGAGCGCGGCCCCAGAGCCATCCCCGCTGAGCCCGCGGCCGGCATCTGCCCCGAGCTCGAGAGCCTCCTCGACCCTTACGACCCGCGGCCCAGTCGACCCGAGCTCGACCCGGCTTGGCTCGGCTTGTGAGCCGCTCCGGGTCAGGATCACCTCGACCCCGGCATCCTCGAGAACGAACGCCACGCGGTCCGCGGGATCATTCGAATCGAGCGGCACGTAAGCGCCACCGCTACCGAGAACGCCCAACAGACTGACGATCAGCTCCGGCGACCGGTCCAGGCACAGGCCGACCAGCGAGCCCGCACCGACTCCCAGACTCGAGAGGTGGCGACTCAGCCGACCCGCGCGCTCGACGAGATCACGATAGGTCAGCATCTCGTCACCGCAGATCAAGGCGATGCGATCCGGCGTCAGCTCGGCCTGGATCTCGATCTGCCGGTGCACGCTCGCAAAATGCGCCTTCGCTCTGCTCTGATCGTTCCACTCGTGGCGGAGCTGATGGCGTTCGGCGGCACCGAGCAGAGGCAGCTCGCTGACTGCCGTCTCGGGAGTCTTCAACGCCGCCTCTAGCAGCGTCGTCAGGTGCCCGGCCAAGCGCTTCACCGTCGTGGCATCGAAGAGATCCGTCGCATATTCCAGCGACCCCTCCAGCCCGCGCCGGCCGTCGATCCACGACAAGGTCAGATCGAACAGGGAGACGTGGCGTTCCGCCAGCCAAGGATCGACCTTCAAGTCTCCCAGCCGCGGCTCGGCATCGAGCCCGTTCTGAAACGCCATCATCACCTGAAACAGCGGATTGCGGCCTTCGTCGCGCTGCGGCGCCAGCTCTTCTACCAACAGGTCGAACGGCAGGGCCTGATGACGGTAGGCCTCGAGCGCCTGCTCGCGCACGCGCGCCACGAGCTGTCCGAAGCTCGGCTCGCCGTCAAGCTCGGCGCGCAGCACCAGCGTGTTGACAAAGCAACCGATCAGGGCCTCGGTCTCGCTCTGCTGACGGCCTGCAATCGGCGACCCGATCAGCAGGTCACGCTGCCCCGTGGTGCGGGACAGTACGGCCTGAAATGCGGCCAGCAGGGTCATGAAGTGCGTCGCACGGCGCTCGCGGGAGAAGGTGCGCAGACGG
>JBCCEE010000867.1:0-2041 GCA_039030415.1 Acidobacteriota bacterium | reverse complement strand
GGGATCTCGTCGAGCAGCGCAGCCTGGTCGATCAGGAGCGGGTGGTCAGCGCCCGGCTGCGCGAGCTCGACCGTCTCAAAGACGAGTTTCTGGCCAATACGTCCCACGAGCTGCGCACGCCGCTCTACGGCATCACCGGCCTCGCCGAGGCCATGGTGGACGGTTCGGCCGGGCCGGTATCCGACGACGTCAAGGCCAACCTCGGAATGATCATCGCCAGCGGCCGCCGCCTCAGTCACCTGGTGGGCGACATCCTGGATTTCTCCAAGATGCGCCATGATGGCCTCGAGCTCGAGAAGCGCCCGGTCGATCTCAAATCTGTGGTCGACGTGGTGCTCACCCTGTCGCAACCTCTGGTCGGCTCCAACCGTCTCGAGCTGGTCAACCAGGTACCAAGAGATCTTCCACCGGTGGCCGCGGATGAAAACCGGCTGCAGCAGATCCTCCACAACCTCGTCGGCAACGCCATCAAGTTCACCGAGGAAGGCCAGATCGAGATTACAGCGGCGGTAGAGGACGGCCAGGTCGTCACCCGCGTCTCCGACACCGGCATCGGCATTCCCGAATCGGATCAGGCTCGGATCTTCGAGGCGTTCGTTCAAGCCGACGCTTCGATGGACCGAGAGTTCGCCGGCACCGGACTCGGTTTGGCGGTGACCCGGCAGCTCGTCGAGTTGCACGGCGGCAAGCTCTGGCTAGAGTCGACGCTCGGCGAAGGCTCGACGTTTCTGTTTGGCCTGCCGACCGCCGCCGGCGAGGCACCGGCCGTCGCGCTCGAGCCATCGCGCCAGCTGCGCCCGATCCTGGTACCCGAGTCGGCCGAGCCCGCGCTTTCGACTCCACTTCAGCCGAGCGAAACCGGCGTCGACGCCGAGCCCGCGCGGATTCTCGTGGTTGACGACGAGCCGGTGAATCGCCAGGTCCTGAGGGGTTACCTGGCCATCGAGCACTATCAGGTGACCCTGGCCTCGGGTGGCGATCAGGCGCTCCGCTTGCTCGAGGAGCAGAGCTTCGACCTGATGCTGCTAGACGTCATGATGCCTCGGGTGTCGGGATACGAGGTGTGCAAGGCGCTGCGCTCGAGCCACCGGCTGGCAGAGCTGCCGGTGATTTTCTTGACGGCTCGCAGCCAAGACTCAGACGCGGTCACCGGCATGTCGCTGGGCGCCAACGATTATCTGACCAAACCGATCTCCAAGGATCATCTCCTGGCTCGGGTTCGCTCCCACCTCGAGCTCCTACGATTCCACCGCAACCTAGAGCAGCGGGTGGCCGAGAAGATGGCCGAGGTCAAAGTCCTCGAAGGACTGCTGCCGATCTGTGCGGGCTGCAAGAAAATCCGGGACCGCGAAGACGAGTGGCACTCTCTCGAAACCTACATCGCGTCCCACTCCGAGGCCGAATTCAGCCATGGGCTCTGCCCCGATTGCGTCAAGAAGTACCAGGTGCTACCTGACGGTCCGTTGGGAGTCGATTCGAGCGCCTCATGAGCTGGCTACGCCCGGATCTGGCCCCGGGGTCAGCCTTGGGTCGGCCTGCTCGTCACGCCAAGGCGGCTTCCGAAAGCGCGTCGCTCCGGGCGGCAGGCACACCGAGAACTCCGCGCGCCGACACCGCAGGGGACGACGCAGAGTCCAGCCATCCCGCCACCAGGCTCTGCATCTTGCGATGCAGCGGTTTGTTCTGAGGCAGGTTGTCGTCCCAGACGATGCCCGGCATGGTGTTGAGCTCGTAGATCCAGATCTTGCCGCTGCGGCCCACGCCAAGATCGAGGCTGTAGAGTCGCGGTCCAAAACGGCTCAGCCGGGCGTCGATCTCGGCGGCGAAACGCGTCACGCGCAAGGGCAGGTCCGCGACTGCCAGCGGCAGCTCGCGGCCGCCCTGGGAGCAATTGCTCACGTAAGAGCTCTCCGCCGGCATTCGCGCGAAGGCCAGGACGATCTCCCCATCGCGCAGTATCAAACGTAAGTCGTGGCGCTCGCGGATGCCGAGCTCGGGGATCCCGGAGCTCGTCTCGAGGAACGCCTGCACAATGGTGTCC
>JBCCEE010000866.1:0-2046 GCA_039030415.1 Acidobacteriota bacterium | reverse complement strand
TGGCTGGCGTCGGCGAGCTGCTCGCGAGCGATCGCGTCCTGGGTCTCCGGGGCCTCGATGGCGGCGAGCAGGGCCTGGGCTTCGAAGGCCGCGTCGCGAGCCAGGGGAAGGTTGCCGAGCTGGCGGTGGAGCTCGCCGAGGGTGACCGTGGCCGCCGCCAGGCCGGTGCGCAGGTAGCCGGCGTCGCTGTCGATAGCTCGCCGCGTGGCGATCTCGCGCTCCACCGCCGCCAGCGCTGCTGAGAAGGCGCCGCGCTCGAGCTCGACCTCGGTCAGGCCACTCCAGGCGGTCGCCAGGCCTTCCAGCCAGGCGGTCGGGGTGTCCGTCGCCAGCGCGAGCAGCTCGGACTGGAGTTTGGCGGCACGCCGGTAGGCGGTAGCGGCGAGGTCGAGCTCACCGCCGCTCGCAGCCAGCCCGCCCTGACGGATGAGCTCCCAGGCCAGGGCGTGCGCCCAGCGGCTGTTGGCTGGCTCCTCGCGCACCAGAGCTTCGAAGTGCTCGAGGGCGGCACGATTGGCGTCCTGGGCCTCGGCGAACCGCCCGGCCTCGCGATAGGTGGTGCCCAAGCCTTGCCCTTCGAGCACCGCCAGACGGTAGCGCCAGTGTGTGGCTTCGGGCTGAAGCTCGACGAGGCTCGCGAACACCGCCGCACCGGCTTTGAAGTGGTGGATGGCAGCGGCTCGATCGTCGCGCGAAAATAGCTCGACGAGTCCCCGATGGTAGTGGTTGTCGCCAAGTATGTGGCGGATCTCGAGATGCGTCGCCGTGTCGGACTCCGGCAGCGCACGGCGCAGCTGCTGCAGCATGCCCAGAGCTTCTTCTGAGGCCGCTAGGGCTCCCTCACTGTCGTCCTGCTCATGGCGCAGCGCCGTGATCTCTCGGCTGAGGATGCTGGCTAGGGCCACGCGTGCGGGGACGTGGTGAGGAAATTCGGCGACCAGGGCGCGCAGATGGGCTTCAGCTTCGTCGAGCCTGAGCCCGGCGAGTTGCAGTTCGCCGCGAGCGTCGTGAACCTTGGCCGTGAGGGTGAGATCCTGCGCGAGATCGAGCCGCGGAGCCGGCGCGTAGGGATTCTCGCGCCAGCGCCGCTGATCGATGCGGCGGGCTCGCTCGTAGGCGTCCAGCGCCGCCTCGAAGTCACCGCGGTCGGCCAACACGTTGCCGATCTGCCGTAGGGCGGCGCCTGGATGGTGCCCGAGCTGCTCGGGGCGCGCGGACTCGAAGTAGCTCAGCGATTGGCGTGCGACCGATTCCAGCAGATCGAGCCGGCCGATGGCGGTGAGCTGTTGGCTGAGGTCGTCGAGCATGAAGCTGACCAGCTCCTCGGCCTGCAGACGCGAGGCTTCGGCCTGCCGGAAGAGCAGATTCGAGCGGATGCTGAAGGCGACGACGGTCGTGGCGATGACCAGCGCGGCGGTCGACACTACGAGATGCCGCCTGAGCGCTTTGGTCGCGCGATAGGTGAAGCTCGGCGGCCTCGCCTTCACCGGGCGCCCGGTCAGCCAGCGCTCGAGCTCCGTCGCCAGCTCGGCGACCGAGCCGTAGCGCTCGGCCGGCTCGGGGGCGATCGCCCGCAGCACGATCCAGTCGAGCTCACGGCTCAGCGAGCGCAGCAGCTGGCCTTCACTGACGTTGCGCCGGCTGGCCACCGCGCTCCGCTCGTCCGCCGGCAGAGCGCGCAGCAGGCGGCTCGGCCGGGGTGGATCACGGTATAGGTCTCGAGCCGTGGCGCCAGCTTCCAGCCGGGGCTCGACGGGCCGCGTGCCGATCAGCAGCTGGCACAGCACCACGCCCAGGGAGTAGACGTCGGAGCGGGTGTCGACGGCTCGACTGCCGGCGGTGAGAGCCTCCGGGCTCATGTAGCCCGGGCTGCCGACCCGCAGACGGCTGCGGGTCACGTCGGCCCCGGCGCACCCCGTCGGCTCGAGGCATTTGGCGATGCCAAAGTCGATGATCTTGGGCTGCGGGACGCCCTGCACCTCGGTCACCAGGAGGTTCGACGGCTTGAGGTCGCGATGGATCACCGCCTTCTCGTGGGCGTGGCGC
>JBCCEE010000865.1:0-2051 GCA_039030415.1 Acidobacteriota bacterium | reverse complement strand
TGGGCCCATCTCGAGCGCGCTCGAAGCCTGCAGCGGGAGGATCCCGAGGAAGCCGTGGAGTCGCTCGAGCGTTTCTTGGAGCACTGCCCGTCGCGACTGCGTGATCTCGGGAGCCGCAGGCTGACGCTTTGGCCCAAGGAGCTCTGGCAGCGGCACTTGCCGGCGCTCGAGCAGGCCACCGCCTCCTTGCCGCCGGCTGAGCGCCTGGCCGCCTTGCCCAAGCTGTGGCAGGTTCAGTTCCACGCCCGACCTCTCACCGACCATGCCGCGCTCCGACAGCAGATTACGCGCCAGCTCGCTGAGGTGCGTCAGTCGGAGCAACGGAGCCATCCACTCTGGTGGGCAGCCCTGGAGGAAGGCTATGGGCTGACCGGAGACGCGGGAGCTCTCGAAACGGTGAAGCAGGAGCGTGCCGACGCCTTGCCGTGCCGTGCCGAGTCGATCGGCTACCGGCTCGAGAAAGTCATGCGAACCTATGTGCCGGACGCGAACGACATGCAGATCAAGTCCAAGCAGCTCGATTTTGCCGCCGAGCAGCTGCCGAAGGCCGCCGCCGATCTCGACGCGCTCGATGCCGCCTGCCCAGCAGATGCTGACATCTCGGCGTGGCGATTCCAGCTGCTCGAAAAGCAGGAGTCCGCGCCGCCGGAGCGCGTGGTGTCGGTGGTGGAAGCGTTTCTGGCCGCCGGAGCTTCGAAGTCGGGGCCGGTTCGTCTGAGCTCGCCGGACTACCGGGTGGCGAAGCTGCTCGTGGAGCGCGGTGTGGCGCTCGAACGGGTACCGGCATTGATCGAGCGCGCTCGTGAACAGCGACCCGACTTGGGCAAGTTCGGGATGCCTCCGAGCCTTCGAAGTCAGGTCGAAGCCTCGCTGCAGCGGGTCGAGGTCGACATGGCGCGACTGGCGGGCCGAGCTCAGCTCGCCCTGGGCAAGGCCGAGGCAGCACGCCGTGAGGGCGAGCGGGCGAGCTCACTCTACCGAGCGCTCGACGCCGAAGCTCATAAGGGGCGGCTGGCGAACCTCCATGAGAATTTGTCGGCTTTCCTGGCCGACGCCGGATTGGCTGAGCTGCCCGAGCTGGTTGTCGAAGCCGAAGCCGAAGCCGCCCAGGTTGAAACGTCTAGCTGGAAGGACGTCGAGGAAACCCTGGCGGAGTTCAGCCTAACGGATTTGCAGGGTCGCACCTGGACTCTGGCCGACTTCGAAGGCCGCGGAGTTTTGATCAACTTCTGGGCGACCTGGTGCGTGCCGTGTGTCGCTGAGCTGCCAGAGATCCAGGCGCTGCACGAAGAGCTTGCAGGGGTCGACGGGCTGACGGTGGTGACGTTCAACACCGACCGCAATATCGGCAAGGTGCAGCCCTTCCTGGACCAGCGCAACTTCACCTTTCCGATTTTGATGGCGGCGGACTTCTTGCCAGAGGGCAGCCGATCCCTGCCGCAGAACTGGCTCGTCGACCGTCAGCAGGTGGTGCGCAAGAAGAGTACGGGCTTCTCGGTCGACGGGCCGGGTGAGTGGCGCCACAGCGCCCTCGAAGCGCTGCGGAAGGTGGTGGGCGAGTAGAACCTCAGATCCCTTGACGTTCCTCTACGGCTTCACTAATCTGACGATCGGTCAGCGCACTCGAAGGCGTGACCTGAACCGCGGATGTCTCGAGGCCACTGCGAGAGGAGCGACAGCATGGTGACCACTGGCCAAGTAGGTCCGATCCAGAGGCAACAGGCTCTGGCAAGGCGAGGCGGCTTGATACGGATATTAGTCCTGTGCTTCTTGCTAGCGGTTTTGACCTATCCGCCGGCCATCGAAGCACAGTGCGTGCGCGGCGCCGTCATGTGCACGAACCATGCGACGCTGCCGCAGCGGACGTGCTCGGCATCGGTCATGTGCAGCGGTTTCCCCGGCACGTCGACGGGTACGCTGTTGACGGCTGGGTCCAACAATGTCATCAGCTGCAGTCCGACGTCGACGACCATCTTCACCCCGGGCACGTTGATGATCGTGGCGGTCGCCAATCCGACGGCTCCGACTTCGCGGTCCTGTAGCTGGGACTG
>JBCCEE010000864.1:0-2054 GCA_039030415.1 Acidobacteriota bacterium | reverse complement strand
TGCAGCCCGAGCCGGAGCGACGCTTCCAGACCAAGGACGGTTCTATGAAATCCGCACAGAGCGATCGGATCCTCAGTCTGCTGCACGAAGCCGAGCAGGTCGAAGCCGCCATCGGCGCCCATGTAGACGACATCACCCTGAACCTCGACGCCTGGGCAGCGGCGCTGCCCACCGCGGGCGACGCCAGCGAGCCACCGCCGGATTTCCGGGCGGTTCTGCTCACCCTGAAGGCTGGGCTCAGCGCTGCGCGAGCCAAGCTGAGCGCGGCCGAGCACCACAACATCGACCTCGTTCGACGCGCCGTCGAGCTGCGCGAGGAGCGCTCGCAAGCCAAGCAGAGCCTCTACGAAGACTTCTCGAGCCTGCGCCGCACCCTGGAAGAGCTCTACCGGGGCCAGGGCACAGCGAGCCCGAGCGCCTTCGTCATCGCCGGCATTCAAGGGCCCACCCGCAGGCGTCCGTTGAAACTGCTGCGTCAGGTCGACATTGCCCTAGCCCACCTCAGCCAGCCTGGCCTAACGCTTCCTGCCCCTCGCTTCGGCACCGCCCAGCTGACGCCGCAGCACCTGGTGGACGCGATTCAGCCGGCCGCGGCACGATTGCGCGAAGTGCTGAGCGCGCTGCAGCACCTAAACCGTAGGCTCGAAGCCAGCCGCAAAGAAAAAGGACGCGCCCTCCAGGCGCTCCGCGGCGAAATCTCAGCCGTTTCCAAAGCCGCGGCGGCGTTCTTCGAGCTGGCGGGGGAAAAAGAGCTCGCCAAGCACATTCGCCCCAAACGCCGCGCGTCCCCGCGTCGCGTCGAGGAGGCGGAAGGCGTTGAGGAGACGGGGAGTCTCGAGGAAGAGCAGAGTCTCGAGGAAGAGCAGAGTCTCGAGGAAGAGCAGAGTGTCGAGGAGACGCAGGGTGCTGAGCAGGAGCGCGGCATCGAGGAGACGCCAGCCAGTCGTGCGAAGCGCGGATCCAAGCCGGTGCAAGCCGGCGAGGAAACACAAGACTCCAAGGCCTCCCTGGCAACGGCAGGAACAGAACGCGACGCGGTGCCACCCGTTTCGGCAGCCTCACGCGACGTGCCACCCGTTTCGACAACATCCTACGCGGTGCCACCCGTTTCGGTAGCGCCCCAGGAGGTGAATCTGCCCGGCGCCTGGACCTCCTCCCTCGTCAGTATCGGCGACCGCTGCACCTCACTCGATCTCGCGGCCGCGGATTTCGGCGAGCGATTCTCAATGCGGGCTGGAGTTACTAGACGAAGTTTGCATTAGAGTACCGCGCGTGACGCATCTTGGGCCGACGTTCCGCATCGCCCTGTTGGGGATACTCCTGTGGGTTTGGAGCTCGCCGCCTGGGTCCGCACAGCCCCAAAACACAGAGCCGAAAGGCGATCCGCAGGCTTGGCCAACCGCCTCGCTCAGGGAGGTGGACATCGACCCGGAGCCGCTGGCGCGCTTGGTCGATGAATTGCCGGCCGAGCGCAAGCACGGGCTCCACAGTCTCCTGATCGCCCGGCGCGGACAGCTGGTGTTCGAGGAGTACTGGAACGGCCACGATCGAGAGACCACCCACGACCTGCGATCTGCCACCAAGAGCATCACTTCGTTGCTTCTGGGAATCGCCCTCGACCGTGGCCTGGTCGGCGACGTGTCCGACCCGCTGCTGCCTTATCTCGCGAGCGCCTATCCTGACCTTGCCCAGAGCGATTCGGAAAAGGCCGGCATCACGCTGGCTCATCTGCTGACGATGAGCAGCGGTCTCGACTGCGACGACCGCGACCGCAAGACCCAAGGGCAGGAAGACCGCATGTATCGGCGTCGCGATTGGTTCAAGTACTTCCTGAAGCTCGACGTGGTCCATCCTCCGGGGGAGGTCGGGCGCTACTGCACCGGCGGTGTCGTCGCACTGGGCCGGGTGATCGCCGAGGCCAGCGGGCAGTCGATTCCGGAGTTTGCTCGGCAGCATCTCTTCGGGCCGCTGGGAATCCGCGGCGAGAAGTGGAGCCGGTTCGACCGCGATCGCCAGACAGATACCGGCGGGCACCTCTACCTGCGCCCTCGGGA
>JBCCEE010000863.1:0-2059 GCA_039030415.1 Acidobacteriota bacterium | reverse complement strand
CTCTCGCTCTCGGCACCGGACGCGGCCTGAGGCTTTTCGGGAGTCGGCTGATCGCCGGCGGTATCAGCTCCGCCGCCGCAGGCGGTGATCAGCAGAGCGGCAACCAGGGTGAGAGGGCCGATGACTCGAGGCACCCAGCCGTCACGGCGTTGCATCGTCGCCTCCTTCCAGCTTCCACATCACATAGAGCAGCCGACTGCGCAGCAGCAGCCGGTCACTCTCAGTCGGCTCGAGGAAGACCTTCTGCTGCTCGCCTTCGGCCGGCCTCAGGGTCACCGCGTAGACGTCGCGCTGCGGCTCTTCGTCCAGGCGACCTTCGAGGAAGAAAGGCTGTCCGTAGCTCAGCGGTGCCTCGATCGGCACATAGGCGCCGTCCGTCAGCTCCACGATCTGGAAGTCGATGCGCTCCGGCGGCCGTACACCAGGTTCGCCGCCCAGCCGCAGGCCCCAGCGCACCGTCAGCCGATCTTCGAGCGTCCGACGGGAATCAGGGTAGGTATCCTCGTGCCGCCAGCGCCCGACCCAGGAGCCCGAGAAGCGGTCGCCAGCGCCCTTGCCGTGGAGGAACAGTAGCGCCTGGTGGACCGCACGACCGGGGTCCGGCATCTGGCGATCGACGTTCGCGCCGGTCACGCCGCTGAGCGGCTGGCGCCCCTGCCCCGGCAGCGTCAGCCAGCGAAAGTCAGCCCAATCCTCGACGGTAATATTCCAGCTGCCATCGCGCGGGTCAGTACCACGGGACGTTCCGCTGGCCTCCTGCTGACGGAGCGCGCCGTCGTCCCGCAGCAGCCGCTCTGGCAGCCTCAGGCGGAACCAGGGGCTGGGGGCGGCGGGCGGCAGGCGCAGCGGCGCCCCCAGCCGCATCGCGCCGGAGTTGTCGAAGAGATCGTTCGGCAGCTCGGAAGACGCCAGCCGCCAAGCTATCTCCACCACCTGCCGAAGGCCGGCGAAGACCGGCTCGCAGAACCGTTGCTGCCAGCTGGTGAGACGACCCTGCAGCAGTGAAGTGCCCTCAGCGTTGGCCTCGAGCTCGGCTGATTCTTCGCACAGCGCCGACCGTAGCTCCTTCTGCTCGGCGAGCAACGCCGTGACCCGTTCGTAGTCCGCGGCTTCGAAGCGCCAGACGTCGAGTCCGGTGCGGTTGCGAAAGTCCTGGACGTTGATCTCGTCACGCTCAGCTGAGAGATCGTCCGCCGCCCAACCGTCGAGCCGCAGAGCAGCTTCGAGCGTGCCGTGGCCCTCGCCGGTGACCTGATAGCTACGGTACCAGCTGGCCCCGCCGAGCTGCGCGAAGATTGGTCCAGCCGCCGGAATCGGTGCCTCACCGTGAGGCAGGGCGACCGGCTGCTCGACCCCGTCCGTCCAGCGGTAGGCCGTCACGCCGTGGATCAGCCGCAGCAGGCGCTCCACGTCTTCGGCGTATTCGTCGACCCGCTTCATGAGCGCTTCCAGCTCCGGCATCGCCGACTCCAGGGCGCCGTACTCCTTCTCGAAGAATTCGCCCCGCTGCCGCTTGTTGGCTGCGGCCTTGTCGTCGGCCAGGCTCTTCCACTCCGCATCGCGAAACAGCAGATAGCCCGCCAGCTCGACTTCGGCAGGTGCCGCAGCCAGCCGGTGATCCGGATGGCCGCCAGGAATCGGCATCAGCCGCATCTCGACGTTGAGCGGGCCGTACTCGATCTGGACCAGGTTGCGCCCGGCGCCATCGGCATTCTTCCACTCGTGGCCGAGGCGGCCCGGGGCGAGGCGCTCGTCGCGGCTGTTGCGGGTCAATGTCAGCGACAGAAGATAGTGATCTCGCGGCACCGGGGCGGTGGCCAGGGTCATCAGGTTGACGGAGTCTTGGGCGTCGGCCGGTGAGGTCAGACCGGGCAAGGCGATCGCATGAGAAAGAAGCGCTGCAAGCAGGGTTTGTCGAAACAGGGCTCGTCGGAATGAGGTGATCTGGCGGCTCATGGGGCTTCTCCTGGGTGTGTCCATTCACCAGGACAAGCGCCAAACTCAGTGTTGATGCGACAGCTCGCTGGCCAACCCTCAAGAGCCAGCTCCAACGGCACAT
>JBCCEE010000862.1:0-2080 GCA_039030415.1 Acidobacteriota bacterium | reverse complement strand
GAAGCGATGCCCCTGGACGTCGCGGAGATGTCCCTCGTAGCGTTCGATCGCCTCGTTGACGACGGTTTGAAACGGCGGCAGCACTTCGAAGAGAACTTCCGGATCGAGCGCACCGCCCACCAGCTGACAGCACAGCAGCGTCAGCTGGCGACGTTCACCGCGCAGCTGGAAGGGCTGGACGTCTTCGGCTGGCTTCGTGGGAGCCGGAGCCTCGGTAAACGACTCTGGAACTGCAGTCAACGGAACAGCAGTCGATGCACCACCGCCCTCACCTACGGCGCGGACCATCGGCTCCAGTGCCTCGACGACCTCTGTCGCCCCCGCGGGACGCGCGTCGGGTTGCTTCTCTAGCAGACGGTCGATCAGCTCGGAGAGCTGGCGCGGCAGGTCGGCATGATCCTGAGCCGGGTGGTGCGCCTCATGGCAAACTCGGGCGAGGGTCTCCGCGGGCCCCGGGCCGAGGAAAGGAGAGCTTCCCGTTGCCAGTTCATAGAGCAGCACGCCCAGGGCGAAAAGATCGGAGCGCGCGTCCCCCCGCTTACCGAGAGCCTGCTCGGGGGACATGGCGCGCGGAGTCCCGGCCAGCTTCCCTGGCGAGACGGCTAGCTCGGCAGCGTCTATCTCGGCAGCGTCTATCTCGGCATGGTCTGGCTCGGCATCGCCTATGGGTGCGGCGAGGCCAAAGTCGAGGATCTTGGCTCGGCCATCGCGCGTCAAGACGACATTCTCTGTCTTGAGGTCGCGGTGCAGGATGCCCGCTTCGTGGGCGGCTGCCAGGCCGCCGGCAATCTCCTGCGCCAGCTGAACGACAAGATCCGGAGCCAAGGGCCCGGCGGCCAGCAGACTGGCCAGGGACGGCCCCTCCGCCAGCTCCATTACGATCCAATCGCCTTCGCTCGTCTCCAGGATGTCGTAGATGTGGATCAGCGAGGGATGATTGAGTCGGGCGACAGCACGCACTTCGCTCAGGAAGCGTTCCCGGGCGTCGGGCCGGGTCGCCCTTTCCGGATGAACCTGCTTCAGCGCGACGCGCCGACGCAGGCGCTCGTCGTAAGCCTGGTAAACCGTCCCCATCCCACCCGTCCCCAGGCGGTTCTCGATCCGGTAAGGGCCGATCTTCTCAGGGTATTCCATCGAATTCCCTGGGAGTGTACGCGTTAGACGCTAGCGGACAAAGCCCCACGCCCCCGACGATACAGCCCCTCGAACAGCGCGACGCAGGCCAACACCCCCGCCAGCGCCAGCGCCAGCGTTGCGCCCCGCACCCCTTCGTGGACGCAGGTCCACACGAACTGGCCAACGCACAGCGCGGAGACAATCCATAGGGTGAGACCGCGCGGCAAACGCTGCACCATCCAGGCGCCGAAGGGGGCGCCTAGAATCACGATCGGCACCGCCGCCAGCCAGTTAAGATACACCGCGGCGTCGAGACCGCCTAGGGCCAGGCGGGTGGCGACGCCGACGACGCTGAGGCTGGCCATGGCGATGACGGAAGTCGGGATGGCGATGCGGGCGTCGCTGCGCATTAGGAGCACCAGCACCATGTAGAGCAGCATGTTGATGCCGACGCCGGTGATCGCCGTCACCAGGCCGCCGGCGACGCCGAGGGCGATGCCGAGAGCGCGGTCGCGACTCGGGGTGTGGGCGCCAGTGCCTTCTAAGTCTTCGATCTCGCGCCAGCGCACAAGGTGCACCAGGCCGAAGCCCGCCCACACCACCGCGAACAGCAGTTTGACGGCGAGCGGCGGCAGATGCGGCAAGAGCCAGAGGCTGGCCAGCGGCACGACGACGGCTCCGGTGGCCAAGGCCCAGCCCAAGAGCCGCCAGGCGACCGGACGCTCGCTCGCCCACAGGTAGAGCGCCGCGGTGGTCATGCCGACGGCCTGGATAGCGAAGCTGAAATCGCGCCCCACCGCCGCCGGCTCGTCGAGCAGCAGCACCAATACCGGGAAGCCGACGGCGCCGCCGCCCATGGGCGTCGAGGCGCCGAAGTAGGAGCCGAGCGCCATGGCGACGGCGATCGGCCAGTGGCCGGCGAGGGCTCCCCAGTGGCCGCCGGTGGTCACCAGCGTCAGCCAGG
>JBCCEE010000861.1:0-2080 GCA_039030415.1 Acidobacteriota bacterium | reverse complement strand
TTGCTCGAGCTCCGCGCCTGGCCGGCTGGCTGGGTCGAGGGTGGGCTGCTGGTGTCGCGCGGTGATGAGCTGCCGTCCTCGCTGGCGCTGCGGTTCGAAGCGTCTCCGGAGGCGACGTCTAGCCTGCCGCAGAGTCCACCGAAGAGCGCAGCGTCGTGCCCGGTCTCCGCGAGCCGGTTCCGCTGCAAGGTGCCGGCGGCTTCGCTCGATCTGAAGCTGGTTGCCGATGGCTTCGTTCCGCTGTATTTCTGGGGCCGGCCGGTGCAGGCTGACGCCGAGGTGAACCTGGGCTCGCTCTATCTGCGCTCGGGATCGTCGGTGGTGGGGTGGGTCGAGAGGCCGGCCGACGCTACGGACTTTGCCTGGGACGAGTGCAGCGTCGAACTGTCGCTGGCGGTGGCGCCCTATGTGGACGAGGTGGAGCGAGAGCGGTTCGCCGCCGTCCGGGCGACAGCGCGGGTGAACGAGCGCGGCTTCTTCCAGGTGCTCGACGTGGCGCCGGGGCGCTACTCGCTGACGGTAAAGCACGAGCCGGTGAAGCACGAAGCGTTTGCGCCGGCACGGGCGACGGTGCAGGTGGCCGAGGGCACCGAGGTCGAGCTCGGACCGATGAGCCTGGAGCGCCTGGCGACCCTGACCCTAAGGATCGACTACCAGACGGATCCCTACCTGGAGCCGTGGGAGGTCAAGCTCTATGAGCCTTCCTCGCAGCCCGGCTTCTCTCAGCTGGCGGCGGGGGGCACGGCGTCTCCCGAGGGGCACTTTCAGGCGGCGGGCCTTACGCCTGGGACCTACTCGCTGAGCGTGGCCACGGCCGAGGGCGCGACGTGGCACCGCGAAGCGATCGAGGTGTTTCCGGGCGAGACCA
Organism: Acidobacteriota bacterium; assembly: GCA_039030415.1. Lineage (GTDB taxonomy): Bacteria > Acidobacteriota > Thermoanaerobaculia > Multivoradales > J023 > JAAELT01. The sequence goes on along the minus strand of JBCCEE010000861.1, from coordinate 1,212 downwards.
CGCACGACGTCTCAATCAAGTTCCGGCGCCTCGAGGGGCACGTGACGATCGGCGGCGAGCCGGTGCCGTCGGCGGAGGTGATCTTTCGCGAGGTGAACGGCGAGCGGCAGATCTCTCACCGCACGAACGCTGAAGGGCGCTTTTATGCCTTCCTGGCCCACGGTGGCGTGAGGTGGGATCTGACGATCCAGCAGCCGGAGCTCGATATCGTGGCGCGATTCGAGGACTTCCGGGTGCGGCGTCGGCATGTGGTCGAGGAGCATGCGGTGGTCGATTTCGAGATCCCGGACACCACCGTCGAAGGCCAGGTGCTCTACGGCGTGGATCAACAGCCGGTGCCGGGGGCGATGGTTCGGGTCAGCCTCGAGCCGGGGGCGGGCGGCGTCGAATACGCTGGGCCGGACGGCTCGTTCCGCATCCGCGGGATCGAGCCGGGCGAGCTGCAGCTGCGGGCCTACGACGAGCCGACGTCGCGGCGCTCGCAGGTGCATCGGGTTGTCGCCACCGCAGGCGCTGTCACCGACGACGTGACCCTCTTCCTGGGCGACGATCTCAGGGTCCTCGGCCGGGTCGTCGCGGCGGGCGAGGACGGTTCGCCGAGTGACCAGGGCGTCTCGGGTGCCGAGATCGTGGCGAACCTGGATTCGCTGGACGGTCGCGGACCGTCGAGCTTCGTTCCCCGCACGCTGTCAGATATCGATGGGGTGTTCGAGCTCGCCCTGCCGCCGGGCACGCGCGGCGCCTGGCTGACGATTTTGCCGCCGGGATTCGCGGTCACGCAGCGGCGCATCGAAACGCCGAGTGACGAGCCCATGCTGGTGCCGGTGGTGAGCGAGGGCGGCACGCTGAAGGTGCGCTATCCGGAGGCGATCACCCGCTCGTTCAAACCCAGCCAGTTCGAGCGCCTGAAGCAGGCGACCGTGGTTGTCCAGCACGCTTTGCTCGCCAACCGCTTCTCGCTCGGCAGCTGGGCGCGGGGGCACGGCGTTTCCGACCGCGTCGACGCCCTTGAGATTCCCATGCTCGAGCCGGGTCGCTATCTGGCATGCCACGGCGAAGGGCCGGCGAGCCACCTCGAGCGCGGTGCCGAGCTGCCGCCCGAGCTGCGCCACCACTGCGTCTCGGGCGAGCTGGCGCCCTACGGCGAGCTCGAGTTGACGGTGCCCGCCGTCGGCGTCAGGTCGCCGGGTCGAAGGAGTGACTGAGGCTAGT
>JBCCEE010000860.1:0-2088 GCA_039030415.1 Acidobacteriota bacterium | reverse complement strand
GGGCGGAGAAGGCCAGCAGCACCCACAGGAACCAGGCGGGACCCGCGGGCCATACCGGAAGCGATCGCCAGGCCTCGACGTAGGGACCGAAGCCAGGGGTGCCGCCGTGCTGCAGGTAGGCCGGATAGTAGGCCAGCGGCGCCAAGGCGGCGGCGCTGACGACGAAAGGTAGACCGAGACGGCGGGCTCGATCGCCCAGGAACTTGGCGCCGCCCTTGTGGGTCAGGCCGCGCCAGGTGAACAGCCCGGCCAGGAAGAACAGCAGGGCCATCAGCACGGCGTCGTTGAACGCCACCAGCAGATCGAGCACCGGGGCTTTCACGACGTCGACGATCGGGAAAGCGCGCCAGATCATCGGCGCGGCGGCCCATTCGGCGGCGATTGCCGGAGCGTAGGAGACGGAGGCGAGCACGGTGTGGTGCGCGACCACCAGCAGGATGAGGGTGGCGCGGAGGTGATCGATGGACAAGGCTCTCCCTTGCCCTGGGCGAGAGCCCAAGGTAGCTTCGTGGGACATGTATGACTCCTTTAGGTGTCTGACGCGGCTAGCGCGACCTACCGACTCACAAACTCGTTAGGGGACCAAGCTAGAGAAAGTCCTTTCTGCGGCTCGTGACAACGTGCGCCACGCTGAGCAGCAGGGCGATGGCGAGCAGCTCGACGCCGAGCACGCTGACCGCGTCGGCCGGCCAGGCGACCCCAGAGCTCTCAGAGGTTTCCGAGTACGACGGCAGATTGACGACCCAGAACAGGAAGATGTTGTAGAAGAGGTTGCAGATCAGCATGACCCCGATGGAAAGCGGTAGGGATCGCGTCACCATGGCGACGGCCAGGACCAGGCAGGTGTTGACGGCGATCTGAGTGAAGATGATCAGGGTGTAGATGACGAGGCCGTCGGGTAGGGCGTCGCTGAGGATCAGCCCCAGCATCGCGGCCATCAGCGGGAACCAGGCGCTGCCGAAGATCAGCAGATTCGCCAGAATCTTGGCGGCAGCGTCCTGGTGGGGCGAGACCGGCAGGCTCATGACGAACGCCGCATTGCCATCTTTGTGCTCGTCGACCACGGTGAGGATGACACTCACCGCGCCGAGCGCGATTAGCGATGTCATCATCAGCACGAGGCCGCTGTAGAAGCCGATGTCACTGCCCGTGAGGATGAGGCCGAGGGCGATCAGGCCGGCCAGGAGAGATCCCGCGGCGATCCAGCGCTGGAAGTAAAAGTCCTTGAGGATCAGCCGCCAAATGAGCTGGCTCGACGAGGGTGGGGACGGATCGAAACGCGTGGCTGGGTTCATGCTTCGACCCCCACGCGCTGGCGCATCACGCAGGCGACGAAGATCTCCTCCAGCGTCATGCGCTCGACCGCCTCGACGTGGACCCCCGCGGTCTCCAGCTCCTGGACGATCGCCGGCTCGAACGGCTGGGCAGTGAGCCGCGCGATGCGCTCGCTGCCGCCGTCGCGGGTGACCCCGGGAATCGCCGGCAGCGTGGCGCCGGGCGGAACCCGGACTCGCAGCGCGCGCCAGTCTTCGAGCAGACTCTCCTTGTCGGCCGAGGTGACCACGCGACCGCGATCGATGAAGGTGATCTGATCGCTGATCTGCTCGATGTCGAGCGTGTTCTGGGACGAGAACAGCACGGTGCGCTCGCTGTCTTCCAGGACGTCGGTCAAGGCGGTGAGCACCTCGCGCCGGGCGATCGGGTCGAGCCCGGCGGTCGGCTCGTCGAGGATCAGCAGCTTGGGGCGGCGAGCCAGAGCCAGCAGCAGCGCTGCCTTGACCCGCTGGCCCCGCGACATGCGGCCGACCTTCTGGGCCAGGTGCAGGTCGAACCGCCGCAGGAGCTGCTCGGCATAGGCCGTGTCCCAAGGACCGGCTGTATTGCTGCTTCCAAACATCGAGCGCACGAAGTCGATATGCCAGCCGAGGGTCGCCCGGTCGTAGAGGCCGAGGTCGTCGTAAACGAAGCCGACGTGGCGTTTGGCTACGTCCTGCTGCTCGGGCATCCGGTGGCCCAGCACCTCGACGCTGCCGCGGTCCGGCTGCACCAGGCCGATCAGCATCCGCAGGGTGGTCGACTTGCCGGCGC
>JBCCEE010000859.1:0-2096 GCA_039030415.1 Acidobacteriota bacterium | reverse complement strand
GGATGGCTCGCTGCCGGCGGTTTCCGGGCGGGCGAGGGCGCCATCACCTGGACCGCGGGAGACGACCTGCCGAAGAATACTCAGGTGACGATCGATTTCCTCGGGCTGACCGCGTCGAACGACGCCGGGTTACCCGCCGGTACCGTCACCGCAATCAGTGGGACGTTCTTACTCTCGACCAATGGTGATCAGATCCTCGCGTACCAGGGCGTGGCGCCAACCGCCGGCGACACGTCGAATTTCGTCACCGCCATCCAGATGAATGCCGCCTGGGACTCCGACGCCACCAGCGACAGCACGTCGGCACAGCCCTCGGTGTTTACCGACGGTGTGAATTCGATCTCGATCACCCCTGAGTTCGACAACGCGTTCTACAACTGCGACACAGTCGACGGTACGCCGGCGGAGCTGCGGGCGGCGATCACCGACTCGAGCCACTGGACGAGGAGCAACACGCGGCTCACGCCACCAGGGTGCATGCACACGCCGGTCGAGCTCCAGAGCTTCTCGGTGGACTAGCCGACCGCGGCGCAAGTCACGCCCACGAGCGCCGTGAGCGTTACCAGGGGGAGCTATCGACGTTGAAAAACCCTGTTTCGAGGTTCCCATCAGAAAGCTGTAACGGCCATGAGGCGCTTGGCCGTTGTTCTGGCCCGCGAGTCACGGCCATGAGCCTTGTGCCCGTTACTTTGTGCCGAGCGTAACGTTCACGAGGGTTATGGCCGTTACGCTCGTTCCAAGTGTAACGCTCACGAGGCTTATGGCCGTTATTTCGTCTTCGCGCCAACAAGAATTCTCGGGAAATTGCTGCGAAGGACGGTGCGCAGAAATGCGAGCGGGCCGCGTGGCCGTGACTCGCACCGGTTTTGCAACGGGCATGAGGGTTATGAGCGTTACAGCGCGTGGTCACGACCCGCCGTGCTGGGTGCTGGCCTATAGAGTAGCTCCCGCGCTGGGCCTAGCGCAGGGTAAACCGAGCGGTGTCGACGTCGACCGAGCTGGAGCCGACGGCGACTTCGAAGTCTCCCGGCTCGGCTTCCCAGACGCCCCTGGCGTTGTAGAAGGCGAGATCCTCAGCGCTCAGGGTGAAGGTGACGGTGCGAGTCTCTCCCGGCGCCAGCTCGACGCGCTCGAAGCCCTTGAGCTCCTTGATCGGGCGGGTGGTGCTGCCGACGAGGTCGCGAAGGTAGAGCTGCACGACTTCGGCACCGGCACGCTCGCCGGTGTTTTTCACCCGTACGCTGACGCGCTGCTCACCGTCCCGCGCCATCTTCTTGGCGCTGAGCTTTAGCCCGGAGATCTCAAAGGTGGTGTAGCTCAGGCCGTAGCCGAAGGGGTAGAGCGGGGTGTTCGGTATGTCGGTGTAGTGCGACCAGAACACCATGTCCGACGGTCCGGGACGTCCCGTGTTCTTGGGGTTGTAGTACAGCGGCTCCTGGCCGACGTGGCGCGGGAACGTTACGGGCAGCTTGCCGGCGGGGTTGAAGTCGCCGAACAGCACGTCGGCGATAGCGTGGCCGGCCTGGGAGCCGAGGTGCCAGGCTTCGACGACGGCGGGCACCTGCTCTACGACGTCACCGATGGCGAGGGGACGGCCGTTCATGAGGACCACTACGACGTTGGGATTGACCGACACGACCTCGCGCAGCAGGTCGTCCTGCACGCCGGCCAGCCCGATCTCGACCTGGCTGCGGCCCTCGCCACTCTGGAAGGCATCTTCGCCCAGCGCCATCACCACCACGTCAGCGCCGCTTGCCGCTGCCTTGGCGTCGGCGAAACCCGAGCGGTCCGTGGTGTTGAGCTCGAGCTTGGTGATGAAGGCGCGCTCGCCAACGGCCAGCGCGGCGCCCTGGGCGTGACGCACGGTGACCTCGGGTCCGACGGCGGCGCGAATGCCCTCGAGCAGGGAGACCGCCGAGTCGGTGATCGCCTGGGCGCGCCAGCTGCCGAGAGGCGTGTCTTTGTCGTCGGCCAGCGGACCGATCACCGCGATGGTGCCGGCGGCCTTGGAGAGCGGTAGCAAGTTGTTCTTGTTCTCGAGCAGCACGATCGACTTGCGGGCGACGTCGCGGGCGGCGGCGAGGTGCGCCTCGCTG
>JBCCEE010000858.1:0-2108 GCA_039030415.1 Acidobacteriota bacterium | reverse complement strand
CGCGCTCGACAGGCGAGTCGTCAGCAGGCCTTCGATGAAGCCGTGGCGGCGCTCGAGCAAGCGCAGGCGCTGGAGCCGAACGAGCCTCAGATCGGTCCGCTGTTGGAAGAGGCGCGCCGCGCTGCTCGGCAGCAGCATGCAGCGGCCGAGCGCGAGCGAGCCGTCTCGACCCATGTCGCCTCGATCTCCGCTTTGATCAGGGCTGGCGATCTCGATGCGGCCGAGCTCGAGCTGTTGGAAGCCGGTGAGAGCTGGGGCCGCGACCCCCGCTGGTCAGCACTGCGAGAGCAGCTCGCGACTCGGCGTAATGAGCTCGATCAGGCGCGCTCACTACAAGCCGATGATCTCGTCGAGCGCGCCCGAAGCTATGCCCAGACCGAAAACTTCGAAGCGGCTCGCAAGCTTCTGCAGTCGGCACTCGCGTTGGTTGCCGACCATGCCCAGGCGCGGTCACTGTTGGGATCGGTAGAAGCTTGCTTGGCAGCGCGCGAGCAAGAGACCCACGATCTGGCAGAAGTCGACCGCACAATCACTGGCATTCGAGCCGCGCTCGATGACGGGCGTCCAGCCGACGCTCTGGTCGACCTCAATCAGGCTGCTGCCCGCTATGGCGATCGTCAGGCGCTACGCGAGCTGCGCTACGAGACCGCTCAAGCGCAGCTCGATGCCGCAGCGTCGGAAGAGCAGCCGGTGCAGCGACTGCCGCCGAGCTCACCGACGCCAGTGCAGGTCGCGGCCGATCCGGCAGCTGTGGAAAAGGTCGTCGAACGCCTTCGCACGCTGCGCGACGGGGGGCGTGCCGGCGAGGCGCTCAAAGAGCTCAACCTAGCGGTGCGGGAATTCGGTGAGCTGCCGGTGCTCCAAACACTGCGCTATGAGCTGGGGGAAGCTCTCCTTCAGCGCGACGCCAAGGAAGAAGAGACCGCCAGCGAGATGTTCGAGGCGGTAGGTCAGCCGACGGCACGAGGCGGGCTGCCTGCTCAGTCGGCCAAGCCGTCAGCGGCGGCTGCAGCGCCGCCAGCAAAAGTCGCTGGGCAGGCCCTAGGCGTGACGGAGCCGGCCCTGAGCACGGTGGCGCCCTCGGCGTCGCCCGCTTCGTTGCCAGGCCTGCAGGATGCGACCCTGCGCTCGACTTCGGGCATCGAGCTGCCGGAGCGCCCAGGGCCGCCGGAAACGCACTCCAACCGCAGCATGATCGCGGTCGGTTTTCTGGTCGCGGCCTTGCTTGGGCTGGCGATCTATCTGCTGTCGCGCCAGGGTTCGATACGGCAGGAAGAAATCGAAGTGCAGGACGTGGTGGCCGCCAAGCTCAGTCCTGGCTTCCTGGTGGTTGATGCGGCCCCTTGGGGGGAGATCGTCGAGCTCGAGAACCCGGCGCTCGAAGACCAGCCGCTTCTCAAGCCGTCTGCATACACCCCTGTACGGTTGGAGCTGCCGCCTGGCGACTACCGGGTCGTCGTGGTCTATCCACCGACCGGGCAGAGCGAAACTCGTGAGGTGAGTGTCGATAGCGACCAGCGTGTCGAAGAGCGATTCGAATTTACGGACTTCGAGGCGGATGAGTATTTCGAGAAGATCGGCTGGTAGGCGGCTTGCTCCAAGGCAGGGAGTCTCGTGGAGCCTCGGAGCCCTGTTGCTGGGCAGCTTGCTCGCCGCTTCAGGGGCGGTCGCCCAGGAAGACCCTAGACAGAAGGCGTATCGTGAGATCGCGCTCGCGGAATCGGCTTGGCAACAAGCTCAACGTCTGCGCTCCCATGCCGACTTCGCTGAAGCCAACTCTCGCGACGCCGAGCTCGCTTCCCAGTTGGAGCGTGCTCAGGGTCTGCTGAAAGCCGCCAAGGGAGGGCTCGAGCGTGCCGACCAACGTCAGTCGACCACCGGCTTCAATGACGCCGCGGTCCTGGCTAAGCGCGTGACCCGTCAGCTCGAGAGTTATGAAGCGCGACTGCGGGAGCTGTGGGACGAGTTTGCTGTTTTTGAGCAACAGCCACTGTTGCACCATTAGTGCCTTTTTCAGCATGATTAAATAAACCTAGTTGTGGTTTATCATCTGTTTCTTCATGAATTGCCCGGTCTTGAACTCAACGCCATAGTCCTCGGGCCATTTG
>JBCCEE010000857.1:0-2121 GCA_039030415.1 Acidobacteriota bacterium | reverse complement strand
GCGACGAAAACTAGTGCGTAGACGGAAAACTTCCAGCGAAATTGCATGATTGTGTCTCCAAGGTTGGGTCGCCGGCCATGCGCCGCTAGGCGCCCGGCCAATATCGTTGTAAAGGCAGTCGGTTGGCATCAGCACAAGGTGCTATGCCTCGATATCGGACAGTCCGGCCAGACATCGATATTATGCAAAAAGTCAATTTAATATGTCAATTTAGCGCCTCGGTCGAGAGCTCAGTCAGCACTCGCTGCCAGCGAGCCGGCAAACCGAACCGGCGCCTGGCATCATTGAGGCGCTGCGCCCCGCAGGCGGAGCGCAGCGGGCTCTTCTCGGGTCAACGGCCGGTCGCTAGGCGCAGAACAGGATGCAGCGACGCACGCAGCGACAGAATTCGTCCTCCGGCCCGGCTGCGCAGGTCTCGTAGCAAATGAAGTCGTAGGCGCACGTGGTCTCGACACAGTCGAGGTTGTACCCGACGCGGTTGATCGCCCAAGCATCGGCCAGCAGGGGCACTCCAACGCTCGACGGAGCCAAGGTGGGCTCGCTTGCTAGCGGCTCCGAATCCGCAGCCGGCTGCAGCCCGCTTGCGATCGCGACGATAGGCAAGGCGAGTAGGACGATGGCGAAGACCAGACGTTTCCAGCGGTTTTGCATGCTCGTGTCTCCAGAGGGTTGGGCGGCTCGGCCAAGCGCACCATGGCACTCGGCAGCACGCCGTTGAGAAGGCATCTGCGCGTCGATGGCACCAGCGGTGCCGGCGGCTGCAAATCGAACCCGTCTGGCCAGACAAATCAACCATATATTGCCAAAACCAAATATGTCAATCCAAAGCCCAGGTGACCACACGGCCAGGGACGCGCACAGTCTAGGGCGAGCACAGTCTAGGGCGAGCACAGTCTAGGGCGAGCACAGTCTAGGGCGAGCACAGTCTAGGGCGAGCACAGTCTAGGGCGAGCACAGCTAGATCCGCTTCGAGTGAGCTCGACGTAGAATCGGGCATGCACAATCTCGACCGGCTCCCGACCCGGCTCTCGACCCTATTGGCGACTCTGTTCGCGACCCTGCTTGCTACCCTGCTCATCGGCTGCAGCACCGGGCCAGGAGCTCCCACCGATGAACCCCAGGCGGACTCTACCCTGAGCGAAACTCCAGCCCCCACCCCGCAGCACCAGGACGGCGATTGGCCGACGTTCCGCGGCAACGTCGAGCGCACCGGCACCCTGGCGCCGCTGCCCATGCTCGACGCCCCCCGCCTACGCTGGCGCTTCGACACCGGCGGCACGGTGGAGTCTTCCCCGACGGTGTCGGACGGGCGCCTGTTCGTCGGCTCGTTCAACGAGCACCTCTTCGCCCTCGATGCGGCTTCTGGCGAGGAGCTGTGGCGCTTCCATGTGGGAGCGCTGGTACGCGCCTCGCCTTCGGTGGTCGACGGCGTGGTCTTCTTCGGGGCCGACGATGACCGCTTCTACGCCCTCGACGCAGCGAGCGGCGAGGAGCGCTGGCGGGTCGAGCTCGGGCCTGGCGGTGAGCAGTCCTCACCGGCGGTGGTTGGCGACCGGGTGATCTTCGGTGCCTTTGATCACCACGTCTACGCGGTCCACCGGGTGACCGGCGAGGTGCTTTGGCGGGCGCCGACCGGTGGCGGCATCCTGTCGTCTCCGGCGGTCGCCGATGGCCGCGTATTCATCGGCTCGATCGACGGCAAGCTTCATGCCTTCGATCTGGAAACCGGTGAAGCGCAGTGGACGTTTGCCACCGGCGAGCCGATCTTCGCTTCGCCCGCCGTCGTCGACGGCACGGTGTTCATCAGCTCATACGACGATCGCGTCTACGCGCTGCGCGCCGCGGACGGCAGCAAGCTCTGGGAACACGCTACCGGCGGCGATGTCTTCTCCTCACCTGTGGTCTTCGACAGCACGGTGTACGTCGGCTCGGATGACGGCAACCTCTACGCTCTCGATGCCGCTACTGGAGCAGTGCGCTGGCAGCGCAATCTGGACGGCCGCGTGCTGGCGTCACCGGCAGTACTCCCCGACGGCATCTACATCGGCTCGAGTGACGGCTACCTCTACGCCCTGAGTCGCACCGACGGCGAAGTGCTGTGGCGATTCGAGGTCGGCGATC
>JBCCEE010000856.1:0-2128 GCA_039030415.1 Acidobacteriota bacterium | reverse complement strand
TGCGTCTGGTCTATAGACGTGGGCTCGACCGTTATACACTTTTCCGGTTTGGTATTACGACTCCGCGAGCCTCGCAGAACTGATTTCCCGTTGGGATTTCGACCTCGCGAGCCTATTGCGCCTGCGGCTCGGGCTCTCGAAGGAGGCCGGATTTTGCGTTCGGACTGCGCTTTTGAGATGATCAGCGGCTGCCAGTCACCCCGCAGTCTCCCCTCCTCCGAACAGTTTCAACTTCAGGAGCTCATTCGCGTGTCCAGTTCGAATCTCCCGGTCCGCCCGGACGGCCAGGTCATTGTGACCGGCTCCCTGGCGTTCGACCAGATCATGGTTTTTCCCGGCAGCTTCAAGGATCACATCCTGCCCGACAAGCTGCACATCATCAACATTTCGTTTCTGGTCAGCGAAATGCGCAAGCAGCGCGGCGGTTGTGCCGGCAACATTGCCTACACCCTGGCGCTACTCGGCCACGATGCGAGAGTGGTCGCGGCCGCCGGCAACGACTTCGACGCCTACGACGAGTGGATGCGCGAGCAGGGCGTCGACATGGATGGCGTCGAGACGTTCGCTGATGAGACCACGGCGTCGTGTCACATCACCACGGATCAAGACGACAATCAGATCACCGGCTTCTTCGTCGGCGCGATGGCGCGGGCCGGTGAGCTCAGCCTCAAGGAGCGCATGGGGGACCGGCCGGCGCTGTGTATTGTCGCCCCGGACGATCCCGGCGCCATGATGCGCCACTGCCAGGAAGCGCGCGAGGCGGCCCTCCCCTTCCTCTTCGACCCGTCGTTCCAGGTCACCGCCATGGACGGCGAATCGCTCACCGCCGCCGCTCGCGGAGCCGCCATGCTGGTGGTCAACGACTATGAGTACGCGGTCTTCCTCAAGAAAACCGGCCGTGATGACGACACCATCTTCGATCTGGTGGACATGGTCATTGTCACCCTGGGAGGCGAGGGCAGCAAGATCCGGCGCAAGGGTCAGGACGACCTGCTGATCCCCGCTGCCAAGGCCGAGCTCACCGATCCCACGGGAGCGGGCGACGCCTTCCGGGCCGGCTTCGTGGCGGGCCTGATGCGCGGCCACGAGCTCGAAATCTGCGGTCGCATGGGCAGCGTCACCTCGGCCTATGTCGTCGAGCTCAGCGGTACCCAGAGCCACGCCTACACCCAGGAAGCGTTCGAGCGCCGCTACGCCGACAACTTCGGACCGCTGCCGCAGCCGGCCGCCGAGTCGACCGACCGGGTCCCGACCGTCGGCTGAGATCCGCCCCCAAGGAGATCACAATGACGCAACAGTATTGGCTGTTCAAGAGCGAGCCCGACGTCTATGGCATCGACGACCTGGCCCAGGACGGCACCACCTACTGGGACGGCGTGCGCAACTATCAAGCGCGCAATCTGATGCGGGACGACATGAAAGAGGGCGATATGGTGCTCTACTACCACTCCCGCATCAAGCCCATGGGCGTCTTCGGGGTGGCTCGCATCTGCCGCGAGTCCTACCCCGACTTCACTCAATTCGACGAGTCCTCGAAGTACTACGACCCCAAGGCCACCGAGGACAATCCGCGCTGGTTCATGGTAGACATCGAGTTCGTCGCCAAATTCGACCAGCCGATCACCCTCGCCGAGCTCAAGGCCGACGAAGCGCTCGACGGCATGAAGGTCACCATGAAGGGCCAGCGGCTGTCGGTGCAGCCGGTCGAGGAGCAGCACTTCAAGCACGTCTGCCAGCTCGCCGGCTGGGAAGGCTGAGCGGCGTCCAGATCACCGGCGCGTGGTGCGCTGCCGCGCGCGGCGCCGGGCTGCGCTGAGGGCGTCGAGCACGCCCTCGCTGGGCTCGCTGGCTTCCGTCGGCTGGGCCACGTCAGGCCGGGCCGCGTCAGGCCGGGCCGCGACAGGCCGGGCCGCGTCAGGCCGGGCTGGCGTCGGCCCGCTTAGGGGCGCTGCGAGCGCTTCTTCGGGCGTTGGCTGGCCAGCCGCTGAAGCGGCCTGAGCGCGGGCCGCAGCGCGTCCCCCCCGCATCGACAGCAGGCCGGTGCGGCGCTCGAGGATCTCGAGCAGGAGTAGCAGGATGCAGGCGGCGATCAGCCACGGCGTCAGCTCGACATGCCGGGGTCGACGCG
>JBCCEE010000855.1:0-2147 GCA_039030415.1 Acidobacteriota bacterium | reverse complement strand
GCTCGTTCTCGGTGGCTCCCCCAACGATCTCCAGACTGGCCAGAACGCGGCTGGCGTAGCCGGGCTCGACCGCGCCGCCGAAGACCGGCCAGCGCACCGTGTTGACGCGAATCAGTGCATTGCCGAGCAGCGCAAACGCCAGCTCTTCTTCGAGTCCTCTGTCATACCGGAAGCTCACCGAGACCCCTTCCATCTCACCGATCATCACCGCCTCGGGACCCGCGATCAGCTGCGACCCTTCCGGGGACTCGCTAAAGGCTTCGATCAGCTCGCCGCGCTCGGCGGCCCGCGCCGCCGGATCGGTGAGCTCTCGGGCAAACGCCGTCACGACGACCGCCCCGGGTTCGGCGAGGAGGTTGCCGACCCGGACGCTGACGGAGGCCGGGTCGAACTGCTGGCTCAGGCCGGGCGGCAGCATCAACGAGATGCCAAGGTCGGCGACCGGCGTGCGCACGGCCTCGAAGGGCCGGTCGAGCGCCCACGGCTGGCCCTTGATCAAGCCCAGCGCCAGGCCGACCAGAAATAGAGCGACCATGCCGGTCGCCGCGATTTTGAGCGCGGGCCCGCTCGGTATGGCGGCGTCCTCTTCGCGCTCGATCTGGCCGCCGTCCGCCAGCGCGCCGAGGCGCGGCACCCCCCGCGTCAGCAGTCCGGAGAGTATGAGTCCGGCACCGACCGCGCCACCCCCGAAGTGCGCCCACATGTCGACGTGCGGCCGAAAGGAGTTCAGGACGTTGATGCCGAGGTTGAAGGTGGTGGCGCGTCGAGCCCCTTGGATCATCTGCTGGGGCAGCAGCCCCTGGGAGCGCCAGGCGACCACCGCCTCGGCGCCCAGCAGCCCCCACAGCCCGCCCGAAGCTCCGACCGAGAAACCCTCGAGGAAGGCGAAGCTGACCAGGCTGCCGCCGAGACACGACAGGGTGTAGAGCAGCAGGAAGCGCCAGGTGCCCAGCACTCGCTCGAGGGAGGTGCCCAGAATGAACAGCACCAGGGTGTTGAAGCCGAGGTGCATGATTCCCGAGTGCAGGAAGGTGCACGACATGAGACGCCACCATTCGCCGGCCCAGACGTGCTCGGGAGACAGCGCACCCATGCGCACCAGCACCGGGGTGGACTGTGAGCCTCCGAGCGCCTGCTCGAGGCCGAACACCGCCAGCAGGATTCCGGTCAGCGTCCAGGTGGCGACGGGCCGGCGCGCCTGCAGCACCTGGGCGAAGTCCCGCGTGTTTTGCATACCCTCCAGGTAACGCGCGCGATCCACCGCGGCCTGCTGCTGCAGCTGCGCCCACCGCTCTGCCGACGGCGCTAGCGTCTGCACGAAGCCCTCTAGCGCTCGCTTGACGACTCCGGCATCGCGACTCCTGAGCTGGCCGTCCTTGTCGATGTGGCACTGCCCCACCTTGACCCGCGTCATCACCGGGCGCGCCTGCTTGAGCGCCTCCCAGACCTGGAGATCGCCACCCACCAGCCCGACGACCAGAGGCGTGCCGCGATGATCCCGCATGACGCGCTTCAAGCCTTCGAGCACGTCTTGCTGGCGCGCCGGATCCCAAGCGCCGAGAATCAGCGTCGTCTTGTCTTTCAGCCTCAGGACCGCATGGCCCGGCCCCTGCTCGAGGAAGATCACCTGCTCCTGGTGCTGCACCACGGTCCAGATGGCTCGCGCCAGCGGGGACGAATGCTCCGCGAAACCCGCTGGGAAGTGGGTTCGCTGCCCGCCGAGCCCACCTGCTGTGCTGCCTGTTGAGTCGTCTTCCATGGTCATCCATCCCCGGCCGTTCGGCGTTGCCCCTTACCGGAACGCGCTTCTGCATTCAGGCGAACACGATCCTACTCGACTTCGACCATGGCTCCCCAAGGGACGGCACTGCAATGGCATCAGCGTAATTGCTTCAAAGTCAGGGCACCACAGCAGAAACAACGTCAACGCCGGACCGACCTGCGCCAGCCCAGCGTACGTCGCGGCTTCAGCCGTCAGCGTCTCGCGTCAACAGCTCGTTCAGGGTGGCCAAGCGCTCGCCCCAGTATTGCTTGCGGCGCTCGGCTTCGGCTTTGGACGACAGCGAGCCGTGCTGAATGGCCACCTGACTCTTGCTGTCGCTCTTGGCGGTGAAGTACGCCTGAACGCGAGTGTCGTCATCCCAGGT
>JBCCEE010000854.1:0-2154 GCA_039030415.1 Acidobacteriota bacterium | reverse complement strand
GCAGCAATCCTCGAACGGTTGCTTCGCCGGAAGTTTGGAGCGATGGACGACAGCATACGAGGACGTCTTCGGTCCGCTGATTCGACGCAGCTCCTCAGGTGGGCTGAAAACGTGCTGGCTGCCGAGACGCTTGCCGACGTGTTTACCGATCACCGTTGACTCGACGGTTCTAACCCACCCTACATTGGGCCAGGCGAGTCACAGACAGATTCCGGTCGCTCTCGAAGGGCATGCTGCGGTGATGGCAGGCCAGCCAAACTTCAGCTGTCCTGTCACGGCAAGGCGATGACCCGGGCCTCCAACCCTTGCCGCGCCAGGGCGCGGCGGACGTCTTCGGCGTCGCTGGATTTGCGATAGGTGCCGACGCGGACGCGGTGCCAGCCGTCCGCGACCAGCATCTGGACGTCGGAGTACTGGCCCTTGAGGCGCTGCTCGAGCGCTACGGCGTTGTCGCGATCGCGGAAGGCGCCGACCTGGACGGTGTAGCGGTGGGTGCGAAGCGGTCCCGAGGGGCCTCCTCCCACGGAGACGATGCGCACTTCGACTTTGGCCAGGCCGGCGTTGGCCATGCCGATCTCGCGCGCGGCTCCGTAGGAGAGGTCGATGATGCGGCCGCGGATGAACGGCCCACGATCGTTGATCTCGACGCGCACTTCGCGACCGTTCTCGAGGTTGCGCACGTCGACGATGGTGCCGAGCGGCAGCTCGCGATGGGCGGCGGTGAGGCCGTACATGTCGTAGATCACGCCGCTGGCGGTGGGCTTGCCGTGGAACTTCTCGCCATACCAGGAAGCGACGCCACGCTCGGTGGCGTCGGGGCGTGGCGGCTCGTAGCGGTTGGTGGCGCAGGCGCTGGTCAGCGCCAGCAGCATCAGCCAGACGGCCAGCAGCGTGGAAGATCCGAAGCGTCGCATGTCAGACCCTGGGCGCCTCCACCGGAGCCGCCTCGACCTGGGCGAGCGCCGGCTCGACGACCTCACGCAAGAACTCGACCACTTGGCCCTGGCTGCGGCCGGTGAATTTCTCCGGGCTCAGCCAGGACTCGACCTCGGCGCGCTCGAGCTGGAAGTCCGAGTCGGCCAGGATGCTCTCGATCAAGGGGTTCTCGCCGCCGGTCTCGACCTGGGCGAGCGCCGCCAGGCTGTAGCGTCGCAGTCGCTCGTGGAGCTCCTGGCGATCACCGCCGCGCCGCACGGCTTCCATCAGCAGGGTCTCGGTGGCCATGAAGGGCAGCTCGCGGTCGACCCGCGAGCGGATCACCGGCTCGCGCGGCGTCAGGCCCTCGCCGAGATGGGCCGCGAGGCTCAGGATGGCGTCGGCGAAGAGGAACGCGTCGGGGATCACCAGGCGACGGTTGGAAGAGTCGTCGAGGCTGCGCTCCAGCCACTGCAGGGCGGTGTTGAGCGGGCCGTTGAGGGCATCGGTCAGCAGCCGTCGCGACAGGCCACACAGACGCTCGGCGCGGATCGGGTTGCGCTTGTAGGCCATGGCCGAAGAGCCGACCTGATCGCGATCGAAGGGCTCGGAAAGCTCCCCGATACCCTGCAGCAGCCGCAGGTCGTTGCCCATCTTGTGGCAGCTCTCGGCGACCCCGGCCAGCGCATGCAGCACCTGCGAATCTTGCTTGCGGGTGTAGGTCTGACCGGTGAGGGCGAAGGCCTCGAGACCAAGGCGCTCGGCCAGCGCTCGATCGAGCCGGCGGACTTTCTCACCGTCGCCCTCGAACAGCGTCAGGAAGCTCGCCTGGGTGCCGGTGGTGCCTTTGGCGCCCCGGCAGCGCAGGCGCTCGAGACGGTGCTCGATCTCGTGCAGGTCTTCGACGAAGTCCTGGATCCACAGGCAGGCGCGCTTGCCGACGGTGGTGAGCTGAGCCGGCTGGAAGTGGGTGTAGGCGAGCGCTGGGATCGCCTGAGTGCGCTCAGCGAACCGCGCCAGGTTGGCGATGACGGCAGCCAGGCGCTGGCGGATCAAGGTCAGCGCTTCGCGGGTCAGCAAGACGTCGGTGTTGTCGGTGATGAAGGCGCTGGTGGCGCCGAGATGGAGGATGCCGCCGGCCGGCCCCGCCAGCTCCGCGAAGTGACGCAGGTGGGCCACCACGTCGTGGCGGGTGCTGGCTTCGAGCTCGGCGACGCGTTCGAGGTCGATGTGTGTCTC
>JBCCEE010000853.1:0-2179 GCA_039030415.1 Acidobacteriota bacterium | reverse complement strand
CATGATGGATGCGGTGGCCACCGGCTGGATCAACAACTACATCCTGTAGGCTCTAGGGCGTGGGAGGTCCGGCAATCCCGTGAGTGACACCGTCATACAGGTGGAAGGCGTCCACCGCAGCTTTGGCAGCCTGAAGGTGCTGCGCGACGTGTCGTTCTCGCTCGAAGAGGGCCAGACGCTGTGCATTCTGGGAGCCTCGGGCGACGGTAAGACCACCCTGCTCAAGGTGCTGATGGGGGTGCTGCCGCCGGACGAGGGGCGCGTGCTGCTGTTCGGGCGGGACGTCTACGCTCTGCCCGAAGACGAGCTGCAGGAGCTGCGGCGGACGGTAGGCGTCACCTTCCAGAGCGGTGCGCTGCTCAATTCGATGACCCTGGCGCAGAACGTCGCCCTGCCGCTCGAGTACCACACCGAGCTCGACGACGATACGATCGCCACCATGGTCAAGATCAAACTGCAGCAGGTCGGCCTGCTCGAAGCCGCGGATCGACGTCCCTCGGAGGTCTCGGGCGGCATGAAGAAACGCGCCGCGGTAGCTAGAGCGCTGGCCATGGACCCCCGAATGCTGTTCTATGACGAGCCCTCCGCCGGCCTCGACCCGATCGCAACCGCCCGGGTCGACCGCCTGATCAACGACCTCAAGACCGGCATGGGCATCACCAACGTGGTGGTCACCCACGAGATGGAGAGCGTGCGGCGGATCGCGGATCGCATTCTGCTGCAGCACCGCGGCAGCGTGCTCCTCGACGGCACCCTCGACGATCTGCTCGAGAGCGACGAGCCGCGCGTGCAGCGCTTCGTCAACGGCGACATCGAGGGGCTGGCCAAGGCGCCGACCAACCTCGCCGCCTTCCACCAGGACCTCCTGCTCTGATGAGCACGCGGCGCAACGAGATCGTCACCGGCCTGTTCGTCACCGCCGCGGCGGTGGTGTTCGGGCTGTTCGCGTTCAAGGTCGGCAACTTCGATCTGATGGGTCTGCTCGAGCCGGACGCGGTGACCGGCCGCACCACGTTCTCGAACGTCAAGACCCTGCAGGTCGGCTCGAAGGTGCGGGTCGGCGGGCGCGAGGTTGGCGAAGTGGTGGAAGTGGAGCTGGTGGACGGCGAAGGCAAAGCGGACGCCAACGGCCTGCAGCGGCTGGTCAACCAGGTGACCTTCGAGCTCACCAACCCCGAGCTGCGGCTGGATCCTGCGTCGGCCCGCGTCGCCCTGGCGCAGGACAGCCTACTAGCGCCCCACTACCTGGAGCTCGATCCCGGTCGCTGGGCGGCGGGCGCCGCGCCGCCACCGATGTTCGAAGCCGACCTGCCAGCCCCTCTGGTGATCGAAAGCCTGGAGACCGCCGGCCTCGAGGAGCTGATCGCGATGGCCTATCCGGCGATCGAAGGGCTGGCGACGATGGCTTCGAGGGTCAACCAGGAGCTGCTGACGCCGGAAAACCTGGCGACGGTGCGGCAGGCGATCAGCGAGCTGGACGCCACCCTGATCGAGGGCCGCGAGCTGGCGACTACGCTCAACCGCCGCCTGCTCGGTGACGCCAACGTGGAGCGCTTCGAGCGCACCCTCGCCAACCTCGACCAGGCGGTGGCCGACGGTCGCGAGGTGACGGATCGCTTGGCCAGGGTCGTCGACCCGGAGCAGGACCCGCGTCTCGATACCTTCCTCACCGACATCGCCGCCGTCACCGGCGAGCTGCGCACCGAGATCGACGCGGTTTCCACTCGGCTTGATCAGCTGCTGGACCGCGCGGATCAGGTGGTCGGCGACACCGAGGCAGAGCTCGCCGAGGCGACGCGGCGCCTGCAGCGCACGCTGTGGCAGGGTGAGATGGCGCTGCGCAAGATTCGCTCGAATCCTTCGGTCCTGCTGTTTGGTGATGATGAGACCGATCTTGAGGCGGGTGCGATCGATTTCAGCGAGATCCGCCTGCGCGGACGAGCGCGGCCGTACGAGCAGCGGGATGAGCGCGATGAGCCGCGTTGATTGGCGCCGGGCGGTTCGAGGGAGCCGGACGGAGCGTACCGGACGCATCGTGCGAGGCGTCCGGGCGGGGCTAGGAGGTCGCATCGTGCGGGGGGCGGAAGTGCCACGCGCAGTGATGAAGGCCCAGGCGGGGCGCGGCGCGCCGGCCGGGGGGGTGGGGCCCGGGCGTAGGGCCGGGGGGGGGGTGGGGCTG
>JBCCEE010000852.1:0-2184 GCA_039030415.1 Acidobacteriota bacterium | reverse complement strand
CGGTGGAGCTCGAGCCCAACCCCTGTTACCCGCGGACGCCGGAGCTCGATCGCATCTGCTTCGAAGTCTTCCCGCCGGAGGGAGACGGCGTGCCGACGGCGCTCGAGGCCGCGCTGCGCGACGGGAGCGTCGACCTGGCTTTCGGTCTCGGCAAGGCGCGAGCCGAAGGGCTGAGCGGATTCGTTCGCCAGTGCACGCCGGGCCTGTCGATCGCGCTGCTGTTCTTCAACACCGCGCGGCCGCCCTTCGACCAGCAGCGCCTGCGCCTGGCCGTCGCCAAGGTGCTCGATCGTTCGCAGCTGGCGCGCCAGCTCTACGAGCGCCCCTTCGCGTTTGTCGCGACTTCCTTGCTGCCGCCCGAGCTCGGGCGCTATTGGGACAAACTGAGCTACGACCCCGGCGAAGCGCGAGCTCTGGCGACGGACTGCGTGCTTCCCGGCCGGCCGCTGGAGCTGCTGGTCGTGAAAGACCCGCGCCCCTATCTGCCCCATCCCGAGCGGGCAGCGCGGTGGATCATCGAGCAGCTGGCGGCCCTGGGCCTGCCGGCGGTGATCAAGGACTCGGTGACCTCGGCTGAATTCAAATCCCGCGCGGCCTCGGGCGAATACGACCTGGCGCTCGCGGGCTGGGCACTGGAGAGCCTGGATTCCCACCACTACCTCGAGTCGATTCTGTCGTCCCAGCGGGTGCCGACGCAGAGCGCCACGGACGGCAATCGATTCAACGTCGGACGGCTGGAATCTGCCGAGATGGATGCCGCCCTCGAGCGCTACCGTGCCGAGGGTCATGATCAGGCGCTGGCCGACGTCCTGTGCCTGGGAGCTACCCTGATGCCCGTGCTGCCGCTGCTCTATGGCGCCAACATCGTGGTCCATTCGGAACGTTTGCAGGGGGTCTCCATGGGGCCCCGCGGCGTGCCCGCGCTGTCGCAGGTGCGCTTCGCCCCGCCAGCCTCGCTGCCGCTTCCCGGCCATCACGCTGCTGGTTAGAGACTGCCGGCTAGAGACTGGTGAGCGTCAGCTACTGGCGGTTGTAGAAGATCTCGCGCAGCTGATCGCGGAAGTTCTTCTCGCGCTCCAGCCCGGCCTCGAAATCCGCTTTGTCGAGGGTCAGCAGCACCGCGTCGGTGGCGACGATGGCCGAGGCGTTGCGGGGCTGGCCGGTGAGCAGCGCGACCTCGCCGAAGAAGGCTCCGGTTTCCAAGACCGCCAGATCCTCACCAGTGTCTTCATTGTGGATCCGCACGCTGCCCTGCCAGACGATGAAAAAGCGCTGGGCGACGTCGCCCTGACGGAAGATAAAGCTGCCGGCCGGCATGTGCTGGGACTGCATCTGCTCGGCGATCTCGGCCAGCGCGCCCGGCGTGTAGCCGGAGAAGGCAGGAACCTTGGCGAGGAACTCGCAGACCTCGAGCGACTCGCCGACCGCGACATCTGACACCAGCCGGCCGTCGACCATGTTGATGATGCGATCGGCGGCCTGCAGGATGCGGTTGTCGTGGGTCACCAGCACCGTCGCGGTGCCCTGCTCCTTGCCGAGCTGCTTGAGCAGGTCGATCACCTGGCTGCCGGTGGTGGCGTCGAGGGCGGCGGTCGGCTCGTCGGCCAGCACCAGCGGCGGCCGCGGCGCCAGCGCCCGCGCCACCGCCACCCGCTGACGCTGGCCGCCGGAGAGCGCCTCGGGCTTCTTGTGCAGATGATCAGCCAGCCCGACGGCGGTCAGCATCTCGGTGGCTCGCTCATCGTGGGACCTGCGGTCGCCTTCGTGCAGCTCGAGCGCCAGCCGCACGTTCTGCAGCGCGGTCAGAGAATCGAATAGGTTGTGGCCCTGGAAGATGAAGCCGAGACCGCGTCGCACCTCGACCCGCTCCTGCTCGCCCAGCCCCAGCAGCTCGCGATCCCTGACAAAGATGCTGCCGCGCTGCAGCGAGCGCAGCGCCCCGATCAGCGTCAGTAGGGTCGTTTTGCCCGAGCCCGAGGGCCCGGTCATCAGCACGATCTCGCCCGGAAAGAGATCGAGATCGACGTCGTGCAGTACGCGCGTCGTGCCGAAGTCGTGACACACCTGGCGGACGCGAACCACCGGTACGGCGATAGGCTCGGTCACCGGCTTGAGGTCGATACGCAGCCGCACCGTACCCGTGACGTTTGTGCTGGGGACGTTGGTGCTCGAGACGTTGGTGCT
>JBCCEE010000851.1:0-2184 GCA_039030415.1 Acidobacteriota bacterium | reverse complement strand
GTCAGCCTGCTCCGTGCCGCCTGTCTCCAAGACCGTTGACTTCGAGTCCAGCAATCGGATCACCGCGATCATGCCGGCATTGCTTTCAGGGGTCAACACGACTTGCTCCGGGGGGTCTTTGGGGTTGAGTGGCTCGACCGTCGCGATGAAGCTAGGCTGCCCTACCGGAGTCACCTCCAGGTAATGGGTTACGGCAGTGACGTTGTTGAACAGGACGGTCACCTGGCTGCCATCGAGCGATCCGGGGACTCTCACCCCTACTAGCGTTGTCGAGAGCACGCTGAATCCGTTGGACTGCAGTGGGTTGTTGATCGAGACCTGTAGCTGCAGCTGTTTGATTGCTGAGCCGGCCGCTCCCAAGACAAAGGGATACGTCCTGGTCTGGGCGTCGGCCGCAACCTGGACCGTGACGCCTTCCTTCGGGATCGGCCGAGGGTTCGGGCCCTCGAGTGGAGAGCCGTCGAGAAATTCAACGTAGGTTTTCTCGACCGTGGTCGAGAAATGGACGACCCCGCCGGGCTTTACCGGACGGCTGAAGAGCCCCAGCTCGCCGTCAGCGGGTCGGTCGTCGATGATGACCACCGCGGGTTGTGGATCGCTCTCTTTCGGCTGCTCTTGGTGTTCGAGGTTCATGCTGTGCTCCCAGGTCATTGCTCAATGCGATCCGGCCCCCCGGGTGCGTGCCTCGAATCCGGCGCGCGCCGCGCCAGCTGGCGACGTAGCGCCGCGGTGGAGATGCGCAGGCGACGGGCGGCCACTACCAGGTCGCCGCTCGCCGCGTCCAACGCTTGCGCCAGCTCTTCGGAAGGTATCTCGGCGGCGGTGCGCAGGGTCGGGTGGTCACGGATCAAGTTGTACAGCGAGGGACGCGAGATCCCGAGCTGTCGAGCGGCCGTCGCCAGGTTGTACCGGCAGGCGTCGAGGGTCGCTTCGAGCTCGGCGTGCGCGATGTCGGCCGGGGTGCGGGGCGCCGGAGTCGCTGCGGCTTCGGCGGGACGCTGCTTCAGCTCGGGAGGCTGGGACAGCAGTCGTTCCACGCGGGTGCCGGCGTGCAGCTGAGGCTGGCCGCGGCCATCGATGACCAGCTGCCGCACGACGTTTCTGAGCTGCCGGACGTTGCCGGGCCAGTCGTAACGTGCCAGGCGTGCCGCGAGGTCGGCTGACAACCAAGGTGGCTCTCGAGGCGCCTCGTCGAGGAAGCCTGCCTGCCCAACCGCCGCCAGCTCGCGGGCGGCGAAGTGCAGGAACAGGCGACCCAAGTCGTCCCGCCGCTGGCGCAGCGGCGGCAGCCAGATCTCGTAGGCCGACAGACGGTGCAGCAGCGGCGCCTTGAAGTTACCGGCCCGCACCCGCGCTTCGAGATCCGAGTCGGTAGCGGCGACCACCCTCAGCTCCACTTTGCGGGGCTGCTGCGAACCGACCGGGAAGATCTCACCGGTTTCGAGAGCGCGCAGCAGCATGACCTGCAGCTCCGGCGGTGCCTCGCCCACTTCATCGAGACAGAGCGTGCCGCCTTGGGCGGCGCGGAAATATCCCTGCTGACTGCTGACCGCACCGGTGAACGCTCCCTTGACGCTTCCGAACAGCTCAGAGGCAGCGAGGGACGGCGGCACGGCGCCGAGGTTGACCGCCACGAACGGATGATCCCGTCGCGGCCCGGCATCGTGGATCGCCCGCGCCGCGAGCTCTTTGCCGGTCCCCGATTCACCGCGCAGCAGCACTGGAACCTTGAGATCGGCCACGCGCTCGATCGACGTGCGCACCTGCTCGATACCTTCGCTGTCCCCGACCATCTCGCCCCTCACCCGCGTGCCCGGGGTGGGAGCGTGCAGCAGGTGAAGCAGCAGGACGATCCGCGATGCGAGCTCGAGAACGACACCGTGCTCGAGCTCGCGGCGTGTGAAGGTGCGTGTCTCGACGACCGGCTCGCCATCCGCCTCCAGCGTCGTGGTGCTGGCGCCCGCATCGAGCTCGACTCCGACGCGCTGAGCCGGCCGCAGGATCAGCGGCGAGCGGCTCAGATAGGGATCCTCGAGTGCCGTCCCCCACACGGATCCCGGGCTAGCAAACTCTGGCGCCGTACGCGACAGGGCGACCTCGTGACCCGCATCGAGCGCCAACAGGAGTGCCCGCTGGCCGATCCTCTCGAGCTCCGGATGGCAGACGATCGTCAGGGTGGCGACG
>JBCCEE010000850.1:0-2209 GCA_039030415.1 Acidobacteriota bacterium | reverse complement strand
GTCCAGCGTAGGCGCGCAGCCGGCGAAAGCGCGCGAATGGCCAAGGTAAACGTCGACAAGAACACCCGCCGCGGTGCTCTGTTGATCGGCATCGCGGCTCGGTTGGCGCGCTGGATCATGATGGCTCTCGGGGCGACTTGGAAAACTCGAGTCGTCGTTGGGCAAGAGCACCTCGATGCTCTGTTGGTCGATCCGCGGGCGGTCATCCTGAGCTTCTGGCACAATCGAGTCTTCTTGAGCGGCCCCTTCGTCTACCAGCGGTTGCTCAGCGAAGGCTTGCAGTTGACGCTGCTCGCCAGCCAGTCGCGCGACGGCGAGCTGGTCACGAAAGTCTGTGAGCGTTGGGGCGTTCACACCGTGCGCGGGTCGGCGAGTCGCGGTGGACTGCAGGCAATGCGAGCGATCCACCGAGCGATCAAGCGTCAAGGCTCTTCGCCGATCATGATTCCGGATGGCCCTCGCGGGCCTCTTTACTACTTCAAGCCGGGGGTCGTCATCCTGGCCCAGATGTCACAGGCTCCGATCTTGCCTTACGGCATCGCGGCTCGCAGCTATTGGACGCTCAAGTCCTGGGATCGCATTGTCATTCCCAAACCTTTTACGCAGGTCGCGGTGGTGATCGGAGAGCCTCAGCAGGTGGCACGCCAGCTCAACGAAGACGAATTGGAGGCAGAACGTCAACGTCTCGAAGCCCTGCTGAATGAGCTGACGCGTCAAGCCGAGCAGGCGGTTGCCGGTTGAGCTGAGCTCTGTACCGAAGCTCGGAAGAGAGCGCACGTGAGCCGTTCCACATGAAACATGTCTGAGGGATAGTGCTCGCTGCCGATGCGGCGTACGATGCAAAGGGCGTACGATGCAAAGAACTTCTCGGCTGCCCAAGAGCGGTCGATTCATGGAGCCACTGATGTCACGAACCGTCATTCATGCCTTACTCGAAAACCTCATCGACTACGCTGGACTCTTTCCGCCTGCGAAACTGGATATGGCACCCGCGGTCGAAGAATTTGCTCGCCAGCGGCGCTCCAAGCATGCCTGGATGCTGGGGCGCTTTGTCGTTCCGGTTGGCCGCCTAAGGGAGCTCGAAGCAGCGGCTGAGCCGCATTGGGCAGTCGCCGAGGGCGCTCCCTGGGGTTTGAGCGTGCTGGTGCCCGGGGATCTGGCAGAAGCTCGGCAACGGATCGACGCCTTCGATGCGCGCCATCGCGGCCGAGCGGTGGTCGAGGCCATCGAGCGCCAGGTCGCTACCGCCGAAGATGTGGCGGCGACCCTCGAGACGTTTCCGGGCGTCGAGGTATACCTCGAGATTCCCCATCAGGACGATCCGAGCCCGCTCATGGCGGCGCTTTCAGCCCATGGTGCCCGGGCCAAGATCCGCAGCGGCGGTGTGACCGCCGAGGCGTTTCCAACGGTTGCCGAGGTGGCGCGCTTCATCGTCTCGGCTGGCCAAGCCGGCATCGGCTTCAAAGCCACCGCCGGATTGCACCATCCGCTGCGGGGAGAGTACCGCCTGACCTATGAGCCCGATAGCCCAGACGGCACGATGCACGGATTTCTCAACGTCTTCTTGGCGGCTGCATGGGTCGACCGTGACGGCATGGGTCAAAAAGACGTCGAAGCGCTCCTCTCCGAGCGCGATCCCGAGGCGATTAAATGGGCCGATGCGATCAGCTGGCGGGGCCATACGCTGGATGCCGACGGCATCGCCGCAGCACGTAAGCGCTTCGGATCCTCCTACGGCTCGTGCTCGTTCCAAGAGCCGGTGAGCGACCTTCAGGGCCTTGGGATACTCTGAGGATCTGCCGCTTTGGGATCTGCCGTCTTGGGGTCTGCCGACTTGGGGTCTGACCCATGATGGTGGTGATGGGGCGCCTTGCCGCCGCTCAATGAGTGGCTGGGGCGCTCCAGCGCCTCCGGCTCTCGAGAGCCCTCAACCAGGCGATAGAAGCGGTTGGGCTTCAGGTCCCGAAAGATCTGAGTCTCGTTGTTACCCGGCCACCGGATCGTGGCGGAACGGATCGCCGTGGCCTGGCCGAGGCCGATCTCCTGGCGCAGGCTGTTGGAGCCGAAGCTACCTCCCGAGCTGACGGTGCGCCGTAGCGTCTTGGTGCCTTTCGGAGTCTCCAGCAGCAGCTCGATGCGGGCGCCGATCGCGGAGCGGTTGGCGCGGACCCCGACCAGCTCCAGGCTGATCCAACGGTTGTCGCTGCCG
>JBCCEE010000849.1:0-2209 GCA_039030415.1 Acidobacteriota bacterium | reverse complement strand
TCGCCTTTGGCGAAGAGATCGACGAAGAGCAGAATGCGTTCCTTCTCGCCTGCGCCCGAGAGTTTGGCCTCGACGGAATCAAGCGGAAAATCCACGATCACTGTCCGCGGCTCGAGCCGTACCTTCGGATGACCGACGTTGGGCTGCAAGAAGACGATGACGGTTTCCCCGGCTGAGCCGAGCCTCGAGACGAGTCTTGGGGGCTCAGAGCGACTCGAGACGAGTCTTGGGGAACACCGTCAGGTGGCCACCGACCGTGGCGTCGAGAATTTCCCTGCCGGCAGACCGAAAGGTATAGTGCGCCAGCTCGTAGGCCTGCTCCGAGACCGCGAGGTCGGGCAGCTGCCAGCGCGTTCCTGGCCCAAAGTAATCCGGTGAGAAGTGGTCACGGTCAGGGCCTCTCGAAGTCACCACCGAGTGTGGTGGGCCAGCGCTCTCGAAAGCATGATCGACGCCGACGAGAACGACCTGTTCAAAGCCCATGAAGTAGGCGAGCTGGAGCGCGACGAAGGTCACGGTTGCTCCCTCCCAAACACCCCGCGTCGGGTCGGTCGAGAAGCGTTCGCGACTGAGCGAGTGGACGAGTACCGAGCGCTGGTCGAAGCGCATCAGGTTGCGCAACGGCCAGGTCGCGAAGCGCAGACAGTCGAGCGCTGACATCTCGGCACCGAACTGCTCGTACACCAATCGATTGACGCATACGTGGTACGTTGCCGGCCCGCCCAGGCGTTCGAACAACAGATAGCCGCGATTCAGCGCGAACGTCGTTTCACTCGCGACCCGGGTCGAATCCGTGTGCTCGAGGCTCGGTCCATTGCCGATAATGACGCAACGCTCACCGCGGTGGCGGTCGCGGCAGCTCTCTAACCTCGCCAGGCTCTGGCGATAGCGTGAGTCGAGCCTGCTGTGGCCCCAACGAGCGCGTTCGCGGACTCGTAACCGGCGACGCAGCCGTCGGAGCATCATCGGCGATACTACTCGGTGCTGAGCCTGGCGGTCGCCCCACCGTCGACGACCAGGGCCTGCCCGGTGACGAAGGACGAACGGTGGGGGTCGGCTAGAAACAGCATCGCCTGGGCGATCTCCTCGGGCCGTCCGATCCGGCCGAGAGCATGCTTGCCCGACAGCTCGTTCAGCAGGCGTTCCTGCTTACTGGCAGCGTCCTCAGCGGCGTCGACCTCGATTCGGTCTTCGCGCAGCCCGGCTCGGAGCATCGGCGTATCGGTCGCGCCGGGCAACACCGCGTTGACCCGGATGCCGCTCTCGCCGAGCTCGAGCGCCATGGCTCGGGTGAGGGCCAGGAGGGCTCCCTTGGTCGCGGCGTACGCCGCCTTGTGTTTCGAGGTGGCCAGCGCATGCACCGAGCTGACGTTGATCACCGCGCCGCGGGACCGCTCGAGCAGCGGGGCTGAGCATCGAGTGACCAGAAAGGCCGCCGTCAAATTGTTCTGAAGCAGCGAGTCCCACGCTTCGAGCGATGTCTCGAGCAGGGGTTGGCATACCTGGACTGCCGCATTGTTGACGATCGCATCGAGACGTCCCTCCGTCTTTTCGATCTCATCCAAGAGGGATTCGACCTCGGCCTCGACCGCGACGTTGGCACAAACACCGCGTACCCCTTCACGATCGGCAACGCCCCGCTTCCGGTCGACGCCGACGACCGACCACCCGGCGTCGCGGAAGACCTCGACGGCGGCCGATCCAATCCCTCCCGCCGCTCCGGTGATGAGGACCACGCGTGTCATCGCGAGCGGCTCCTTGCGAGTCCTGCCACCAGCTGCTGCAGCACCAGCGCATTCACGCGCTCCACCGCTTGTTCGGTGTTGGATCCATTGTGCGAGCCGAAGATGCATTGCTCGAGCGAACGCAGGCGACTGTCTGCCGCGAGCGGCTCCTGCTGGAACACGTCCAGCGCCGCCCCGGCGAGCCTACCGGTCGATAGCGCTTCGACAAGCGCTGCTTCGTCGACCAGTGCCCCGCGGGCTACGTTGATGAGAAACGCGCCGCGCTTCATCCGCGCCAGGCGGTCGGCGTCGATCAGTCGAACGTTGCCGGGACTGGCGCTGCAGCACAGCACGAGAAAATCCACCGCCGGGAGCAGCGCTTCGAGCTCGAGGAGCTGGATCCACGAAAACAAACAATCTTCCCCTTGCCTTTCTCCTTGCAATCTCTCGAAATGTGGCCAGATTGCTTGCAAAGGAAGCAAGTC
>JBCCEE010000848.1:0-2213 GCA_039030415.1 Acidobacteriota bacterium | reverse complement strand
GTCGCGTTTTCGTTGGCGGCGAAGCGCTGCCGATGACGGTTCGCGAGCGTTTCTTCGAGCTGCTCGAAGCGAGCGGCCTCTCCGCCGAGCTGTGGAACCAGTACGGCCCGACCGAAGCGACGATCGACGCGACCTACGTGCGCTGCGGGTCGAGCGACCGCGGCCGTCCCGTGGCTATTGGGCGACCGGTCGGCAATCTGCGGAGTCACGTGGTGAGCGGCTCACTGCAGGCCCAGCCGATCGGCGTGCGAGGTGAGCTGGCGCTCAGCGGCGTCGGTTTGGCTCGAGGATACGAGCAGCGCCCCGCCTGGACGGCGGAGCGCTTCGTTCCAGATGCGTTGGGTGCGGAGCGCGGGAGCCGACTGTATCTGACGGGTGATGGCGCACGCTTCCGGGCAGACGGTGAGATCGAGCTGTTGGGACGGCTGGATCGCCAGGTTCAGCTGCGCGGCGTGCGGGTAGAGCTGGGCGAGCTCGAGGCGGCTCTGGCGGCGCACCCGTCGGTGGGTGATTTGACGGTGCAGGTCTATGAGCCACAGCGCGGTGATCAGCGGGTGGTGGCCTACGTGGTGGCAGCGGCTGAGGCGTCCTCGGGCTGGTCGGAGACGCTACGAGTCGACCTGCAGCGCTCGCTGCCGTCCTACATGGTGCCGTCCACCTTCGTCGAGCTGGAGGCTTTGCCGGTAGCGGCGAGCGGCAAGCTAGACCGAAGCGCGCTGCCGGCGCCGGAACCTGGCCTACAAGGCTCTGCGCGGGAGTACCGGGCCCCCGAAACGCCAACCGAGGGTATCGTCGCTGGCATCTGGTCGGAGGTGCTGGGAGTGGATCGCGTGGGTCTAGACGATCACTTCTTCGATCTGGGCGGCCACTCGCTGCTGGCGACCCAAGTGGTGTCCCGGCTGCGTAATGCGTTCGAGGTCGAGGTGCCGCTGCGCAAGCTGTTCGAAGCTCCGACGGTGGCTCAGCTGGTGCTGGTGGTCGAGGGGCTGCAGCGTTTGGGTCGCGGCCTGACGCGTCCAGCGCTCGAGCCGGTGGCTCGGGATGGCGCGTTGCCGCTGTCGTTCGCCCAGCAGCGTCTGTGGTTCTTGGACCAGCTGGAGCCGGGGAGCGTGGCCTACAACGTGCCGCTGGCGCTGCGTCTCGAAGGTGGTCTGGACTGGAGCGTGAGCGCTCGTGCGGTGAGCGAGATCGTGCGTCGGCACGAGGTCTTGCGGACGACCTTCGGTGAGCTCGGGGGTGAGCCGATCCAGCAGATTTCTCCGGCTCGCGCGGTACCGCTGCCACTGGTGGATCTGAGCCACCTGGAGCCAGGCGAGCGGGAGGCCGAGGCCGAGCGTCTGATGGCGTCTGAGGCCGGCAGTGCCTTTGACCTGGAGTACGGGCCGGTGCTGCGAGCGGGTTTGGTGCGCCTCGGCGATTCGGACCACGTGGTCTGGCTGACGATCCACCACATCGCTACCGACGGATGGTCGATGGGCTTATTGACTCGCGAGCTAGCGCAGCTCTATGCCGCGTTCGCTTCGCACCGTCCATCGCCTTTGCCCGAGCTGGCGGTTCAGTACGCGGACTATGCAGCCTGGCAGCGGAGCTGGCTCTCGGGTGAGGTCTTGGAAGCCGAAGTCGGGTACTGGCGGCAGCAGCTCGCCGGCGCTCCGCCGGTGATGGCGCTGCCCACCGATAGACCGCGCTCCCTCGCTCGCAGCCAGCGTAGTGATCGCTGCGCGTTCGAGCTGGCCCCCGAGACTTCGAGGAGTCTGGTCGAGCTTGCGCGACAGTCTGGCTCGACGCTCTTCATGGTGCTGCTGGCTGGCTTCCAAAGCCTGCTGGGGCGGCTGAGCGGCGAGAGCGACGTCAACGTCGGCAGCCCGATCGCTGGCCGTACGCTGCTGGAGACGGAGCCACTGATCGGTTTCTTTGTCAATACGCTGGTGCTGCGTGGCGATCTCGAGGGCGATCCGACCTTCAGCGGTCTTGTGCTGCGGGTGCGGCGCATGGTGCTGGAAGCTCACACTCACCAAGAGGTGCCATTCGAGAAGCTCGTGGAAGAGCTCGAGCCGGAACGAAGCCTGGATCACACGCCGCTATTCCAAGTGATGTTCGTGCTGCAGAACGTGCCGTCCCGCGATGGCGAGGTCGAAGGCCTGCGCCTCCAGCCTCTGACGTCAATGGACGAGGGAAGCGCCAAGTTCGACGTCAACCTGGGTTTGGTCGAG
>JBCCEE010000847.1:0-2224 GCA_039030415.1 Acidobacteriota bacterium | reverse complement strand
CCATCGCCAGCAGCTCGCGGCGCACCGGCTCGCTCACCGTCTCGGGATCTACCCCGGTCTTGAGCGCGACGCCGAAGGCTCCCGCCGGCTGCTGCAGCCAGGGAAGGTAGAGCAGGGACGTGACGTCAGTGCTCATGATCACGTCGTGCCCTACGGTCGCCGCCACGCCGATGATCTCGCGCTCCTCACCCATGAAGGTCAAGCGGTCACCAATCGGGTTCTTGCCGCTCCAGTGGCGCTCGGCCATCGCCTTGTTGATCACCACTACCCGCGCCGCTTCGAGGTTGTCGCTGGCGGTGAACGCCCGACCCTGCTCCAGCGGAATTCCCAGGGCGGCGAAGTAGCCCGGGCTGGCGCTCAGCCAGCCGGTCTGTGGCGGCGTTTGATCGTCAGCCACCGGCTGGTCGGCGATCTCGAACGAATCCTTGGGCACCAGCGGGGTGCGCGGAGCGGTGTTGGAGATCAGCACCGAGCTCACGCCCGGCAGGCTGCCCAAACGCTCCATCACCTGCAGCGCGCCTTCCGCCTTCTCTTCGTCGGTGCCGTAGCGCGAGTCCGGCAGGTCGAGCCGCATGGTCAAGAGGTTGTCGGTCTCGAAGCCTGGGTCGGAAGACTGCATCGTCTGGAAGGTGCTGATCATGATGCTGGCGCCCGCCAGGAAGGCGAGGGCGAAGGAGATCTCCGCCGCCACCAGCACATTGGCCACCAGCCGCCGCCGGCCGCCGCTGGTAGCGCTTTGGCTGCCGTCTTTCAACGCCGACTGAAGATCGAACCGCGCGCTCTGCATCACCGGCGCCAGGCCGAACAGCAGGCCGCCGAGCATGGTGACCAGCAGGCTGTAGCCGAGCACCCTGGGCTCGAGCGTCGGCATCCAAAAGCGCGGCAGCAGGGCACCGAACGCGTTGCCGATGAGCTTCATACCGAGGAAGCCCAGGGCGAGACCGAGCGTGCCGGCGATCGCAGCCATCAGAGCGCTCTCGGTGAAGAGCTGGAAGATGATGCGACTGCGGGTGGCGCCCATCGAATTGCGGATCGCCAGCTCGCGCTCGCGGGCCTGGCTGCGGGCGAGCAGCAGGTTGGCGATGTTGGCGCAGGCGATCAGCAGCACGAACAGCAGCGCGACCTGAATGAGGCGGAAGAACAGACGGTTGCGAGCGTCCGGGATGTCATAGCGTAGATTCAGCAGCTCGACGCTGTAGCCGCGGTTGCTGTCGGGATACTCATCGATCAGTTGGGCCATCAGGCCGCTCATCTCGGCCTGCGCGGCCTCGTCGGAGACACCGTCCTGCAGGCGGGCCAGGGCGAAGAGACTGCGCTGCTGGCGCGGCGCGGCGCCGCGCTCCAGCACCAGTGGCATCCAGATGTCGGTGTTGGGCGCCAGGATCCACTCGAACTCCTCGCCGACCACGCCGACCACGTCGTAGAGCTCGCCGTTGAGCTTGAGGGTCTGCTCGTCGAGGTCGCTGCTGCCGCCGAAGCGCTCGCTCCAGAAGGCGTGGCTCAGCAGCACCACACGGTCGCGGCCAGCAACGCCTTCCTCCGGCAGGAAGCCGCGTCCCCAGGCCAGCTGGGCTCCGACCATCTGGAAGAACCCGGGCGTTACCTGGCCTGCGGCCACCTGCTCCGGTCGATCACCGCCGGTATCGTACGAGTAAGCCGAGCCCGCGAACGCGGCCATCTGCTGGAACGAGCTCTGGCGCTCTTCGAAGTCCAGATAGTTGGCGGGCGAGGTGGTCGAGAGCTGGCCGGCCAGCAGCGCGTTGTTCTGCTCCCCGATCATCACCAGACGCTCGACGTCCTGATAGGGAATCGGCCGAAAGAGGAAGCTGTTGACCAGGCTGTAGACCGCCGTGTTGCCAGCGATAGCGAGGGCCAGTGAGCCGGTGGCGAGCAGCGTCACCGAGAAATGCTTGCGCAGCGTACGGGCCGCGAAGCGCAGGTCTTGCATCATAGAATCCATAGCTCCTCCAAAGTCTCCGAGTGTCCCATCGATACCTACGGCGTGGTCGCATACATGTTCCAACGACCCGACGCGTCGACCGCGGTGCAGCGCTTCGGCGAGTCAGAGGCCGTTACGAGGTAAGAGCCCGGTTTATTCCTTTCGGTTCGGTTTAAACTAGAACCAACAGAATTGCTCGGGGCGCGTTCGCCGATCGGCGAACGCGCCCCGAGCAATTCTGTTGGTTCTAGTTTAAACCGAACCGAAAGGAATAAACCGGGCTCT
>JBCCEE010000846.1:0-2227 GCA_039030415.1 Acidobacteriota bacterium | reverse complement strand
CGCATGAACCGTGTGATGGACTACGTGCGCGACAATCCGGCGGGTGATCATTCGGTAGAAACCCTGGCCGGGATCGCCTACTTCTCGCCGTTCCATTTCCATCGCGCATTCAAGGCCGTCACCGGCGAGACGGTGGCGGCTTTTGTGCGTCGGGCACGGTTGGAGCGCGCGGCGCATTTGATGAAGGCGGCTCCCAAGCGCAAACTGACGTCGATCGCGCTGGATCTCGGTTATCCGTCTCTGTCAGAGCTCTCGCGGGCGTTTCGCCGCGAGTACGGGATCGCGCCGAGCGCCTGGGACCGCAAGACTCGACTCGACGCGGCGACGGTCCGCGAGCCGATGATCTGCGAGCTGGAGCCCGGGTTTTCCGCGAGCCCTGCGACCCCAAAAAATGCTGAATCATCGTCGCAGGAGGCGGCACCCGCGGGGATTGAGGCTCGGGTGGTGGAGCACGAGGCGTGCCGGCTGGCGTTCGTGCGGATGCGCAACTTCTTCGATCCTGACACGCTGCCCAACGGCTTCGCGCGACTCACCGGCTGGCTCGAGAGCCAGGGCGTCGACTGGCGCCAGGAGAAGCTGATCGGCATGAGCTGGGATCACTACGTGGTCACGCCGCTGGATCAGGTGCGCTATGACTTCGGGTTCACGGTTCCCGAGGATCTCGCAGGCGGCGACGAGGTCGGCATTCGCGAGCTGCCCGCGGTCCAGTCGGTCGACGTGCACTGCAACGGCCCGCTGCACCTCATCGCCCAGGCCTGGGACTACCTCTACGACGAGTGGCTGCCAGCCTCACGCTTCGAGCCCGACGACCTGCCGGCGATGAAGCGCTACCGGCGCCGGCCCGATGAGAGCGGGTGGGCCACGTGGGATGTCGACTGCTCGATCGCCATCAGGCCGCTGAGCCCCTGAGGCCCGCTGCCGGTTCGCCGCCGTCAGGGACTGCGCAAGAATTGCCAAGCGGAGCTCCGGGGCGGATCGGTAGGCTCCAGCGAGCGAGGCGAGCGCGATACCCAATCAATCCCAAGGAGCGAATCCCCGATGAAACTCAATCCCTATCTCATGTTCCCCGGCACCTGCCGAGAAGCCCTGACCTTCTACAAAGAGCTGCTGAACGGTGAGATCGTCCTAATTCAGACCATGGAAGACGCGCCGTTCGAGACGCCTGATGAGCACAAGCAGAGGATCTTCAACGCCCACTTTCGAGCCGGGGACCTCTTCTTCATGGCCTCGGACGACCAGCCCGACAACCCCGTGGTCCAAGGCGGCAACTTCGCGATGTTCGTCACCTTCTCGGAGAGCGCGGAGCAGGAGAGGGTCTTCGCCGGGCTATCCGAAGGCGGCAAGGTGCAGTTCCCACTCGAGCACGGCTTCGGGATGCTGACCGACAAGTTCGGCATTCAGTGGATGCTGGCGAGCCAGTAGACCCCCCTCTCCACAGGCGCTTCACGCCCAGATACGGGAGAGGGGGAACCCGAAGGCTCTGCCTTGGAAGCCTCGTGAGCCGTTTCGCCCAGAGGACGGTGTTCGTCTAGGGAGTGTTCGTCTAGGGAGTGGCGTTCGACCAGGCGGACATGCTGCCCGATTCGAAACCGTCGCGGAACAGCACGGAGCCGCGATCGCCGGCGATCACCAGCGCGAAGACGGCGTCGATCTCAGCGGTGTCGAGATGAGCGTCCTGGACGATCTCATCGCCGATCACTTCGATCGTCCAGATCCCGGCTTCAGGACTCGCGATGAAGACGTTTTCCACCGTGTCGATGGTGTTGGAGCTGCCGCCGGCGGTCGAGAGGTTGCCGTCGGCCAGACCGTGGTTGCCCCAGAACACCTCGGAGGACGGCGAGGTCACCCGCAGCGAGAGATCGTTGATGCGGGCTTCGGCGGCCCCTGGCGTGCCCATCGGATCGGTGTAGACCATCGTCACCGCCAGCTCGCTCTCGCCGTCTATCACGTCGGCCTGGTACGACAGGGTGGCGAGAGGCGCGATGACGTCGGTCTCGTTGATCACGATGGTTTTCTCGGCGCGATCGTAGAGCTTGCGGACGTCCGCGGTGCCCCAGCCCTGCTTGTCACGGTCGATATCTCCGAACGCGCAACCCCCAGGGTTGGCCCAGTCGTAGCGAAAGGCGTTGTTGATCATCAGCGCCTTGGACGTCGCCATGGCTGGCCGGCTCTCGAACACGTCGCCGCCGCCGCCGTGGCCGGGCCACACGCCCTCGTGCCACATCTG
>JBCCEE010000845.1:0-2246 GCA_039030415.1 Acidobacteriota bacterium | reverse complement strand
GCAGGCTCTCGAGCAGTCGGCTCAACCCCAGGGCGGCCAAGCAGCCGACCGCCAGACCGATCGCCACCAGCCGCATGCCCTGCCCCACCACCATGTTGCGCAGGCCGCGGCGCTCCGCGCCGAACGCCAGCCGCACGCCCAACTAGAGGCCACCGTGGGACACCGAGAAGCTCAGCACGCTGTACAGGCCGATGGCCGCCAGGAGCAGCGCAAAGAGCGAGAACACGCCGCTCAGCAGCGCGCTGAATCGCGGCCGCGCGATTTGCCAATCCCAACTCTGCGACATCGGACCGACGGCGAACATCGGACGCTCCGGATCGAGCTGCCACACGACCTCTTGCACGGCGGGAATCATCAGCTCGGGCTTGCCCTCCGCCACCCGCACCACCAGGTTCATGTAGTTCCAGGGTTCCTGGCCGTGGGGCCGGTAATAGGCCGGCTGCACGGCCTCCTTGAGCCCGCCGTGCTTGAGGTCGGCAACCACCCCGATCACGGTGAGCTCCAGAGGCTCCCCCCTCCGTTGCTGCACCCGCATGCGCCCGCCGACCGGCGAGCGATCACCCCAGTAGCGCTCGGCCAGGGTGGCGTTGACCACCGCAACGTGAGGCTGGGTAAGGTCGTCTTCGGCGGTGAAGTCACGGCCGGCGAGCAGCCGGATGCCGAGGGTCTCGAAGTAGTTGGGCGTCACCACCCGGGTCACCGCGTCCACCGGCACGCCGTCGTCGGCGCCGTCTTCGATCTCCAGCTTCTGGGGCGTGCCGGCGAAGGTCAACGGCGTGAAGTTGATCGCCGCGGCGCTCTCGATCTGCGGCAGGGCGGTGATGCGCTGGGTCGCCTCTTCGTAGAAGCCGGTGACGGTATGAGGCTCGGGGTAGAGATCCGGTGGCAGCGTCAGACCCATGGCGAGCAGCGGCTCGTAGTCGAAACCGGGATCGACCTGCCACAGCTGATGCAGGCTCTTGACCATCAGGCCAGCACCGATCAGCAGCACGAAGGTGAGCGCCACCTGAGCGATCACCAGACGCGCCCGCAGATCGAGACCGCTGGCCCCGTGCCCCACCTGGTCGCTGCCGCGCTGCAGCGATTCGAAGATGTCGAAGCGTACGGTCTGCAGCGCCGGGGCCAGCCCGAAGACGATGCCGGTGACGGCGCTGAGCACACCGGCGAAGGCCAGCACGCCCCAGTCGACGGTCGCCTCGCTCAGCCGCGGAATGTCTCCCGGCGCATTGGCCACCAGCAGCTCCAGCGCCCAGGTGGAGGCCAGCACGCCGAGCACGCCGCCACAGAACGCCAGCAGCAGGCTCTCGACGAGCAGCTCGCGCAGCACCCGCCCCTTACCGGCGCCGAGCGCGGCTCGCACCGCCACATCGCGACGCCGCTCCAAGCCGCGCACCGTCTGCAGCGTCGCGATGTTGAGGCAGGCGATCAGCAGCGCTCCCACCACCGCCGCCAGCAGCGCCTGGAGCGTCACGCGCGAGTCGCCGACCACGGTCTCGGTGATCGACGTCATGGTGGTCGTGAACTCGCGCTGGATCTCTTGGTGGGCGCTGACCTGTTGGCCGGCCAGCACCTTCAGCTCGGCCCGCGCCGCGTCGACGTCGGCGTCATCCTTTAGGCGACCGAAGACGGTCAGGAAGCGGTCGTTGCGCTTGCTATTGGTGAGGTTGCCGAGCGGCATCCACAGGTCGGCGTAGTCGGGGAAGTCCATCCCTTCCGGCATCACCCCCACCACCTGATGGGGCTGACGATTG
Organism: Acidobacteriota bacterium; assembly: GCA_039030415.1. Lineage (GTDB taxonomy): Bacteria > Acidobacteriota > Thermoanaerobaculia > Multivoradales > J023 > JAAELT01. Next base: position 495 of record JBCCEE010000845.1, on the reverse strand, counting down.
AGGTCGACGTTCTGCCCTACCACCTCGCGACCGCCAAACTGCCGCTGCCACAGCTCGTATCCGAGCACCACGACGGCCTGCGGCGTCGTGCTGTTCTCCTCGTCGGTGAAGGTTCGGCCCGACAGCGGATCGACGCCGAAGACCTCGAAGTAATCCTCGCTGACGTGCGCCGCCCGAATCTGCGCCGGCTCGCCCGCTCCGGTGAGGTTGTAGTTGCCGAACCGGAAGGCGGCTAGCGCTTGCCAGCTGGTGGCGTGATCCTGGTAGTCCAGGAAGCCTGGATACGACACGTCGATCGACTTGCCCGAGGGCTGCTCGATCTCATTCAGCACGTAGAGACGATCGGGGTCGGCGTAGGGCAGCGGATCGAGCAGCACGGCCTTGACGATGCTGAACAGCGTCGTGGTGGCGGCGACGCCGAACGCCAGCACCGTCAGGGCGATAGCGGTGAATCCCGAGCCCTTGCGCAGCCTGCGCGCGGCCAGTCGAATATCT
>JBCCEE010000844.1:0-2250 GCA_039030415.1 Acidobacteriota bacterium | reverse complement strand
CGCCGGCTTCGACTCTGGCATCGCCCCGTGCCGCCAGCTTCAGGTTGCCGCCGGCCTCGATCGTGACGTCGCCATCGCCGACCAGCGACAACTCACCCCCCTCATCCAGGCTGGCGGTTGCGCCACCGGTGGTCAGCTCGGCGCGGCCGGCGGCGGCGTCGAGCTCCAGCGCCAGCTCTCCGACCGTCGCCCGCAGCCGCTGATCCTCGATCACCACTTCGACTTCCTCGGGCAGCCGCAGGACGACCGAGCGGCCGGCCGAGCCGGCCGTCAGATCGAGCTCCAGGCGCTCTTTTTCGGCGCCGCCCGGAGGTAGCCGGGTGAGGATCTGGTCGGCTGCGAAGTCTGGCGCTCGCAGCGCGTCGCTGTAGAGACGCCCGACCACCACCGGCCGGTCCGGATCACCACCGACGAACTCCACCAGCACGAGGTCACCGACGGCCGGCGGCGCCACGCTGCCGAGATGTGAGGTGAGGATCGGAACGCGGTAGAAGATCGCTTCTCGGCCGCGCAGCCGCACGTCACAGTCGTAGTTCTCGGGACCGCCGTCGGAGCTCTTGACGTGCAGCTTCTCCACCACACCGAATGCAGAGCCCATTTGCTGCCCGAGCTCGTGCCGCACGATCTCGCGGATCAGGCCGACGACGTCAGTGGTGCGCACGTTCTCTCCTTTTCATGCCACGCCCTGCAGCTGCAGACGGCAGCGGTATCCACAGCGACCGTCGAAGTCGGTGTCGAGCGCCACCACGCGCGCTGCCTCCTCACGCTCGGTGAAACCTGCCAGGCGGACGACGTCGAAGAGATCGACCGTCAAGGCCTCGGCCACGGTCAACTGTCGAGGGCGGGCCTGCTCGCGTCGCCTGGAAGTCTCCGCAAGCGCTAGCTGCCGCACGTCCGCCGAAGTCTTGAGCAGGGCATGGCTCAGGACCGCTGGTCCGTCGCCTGCGATCATCGCCGCGGGATCTGACAGCACCCAATTCTCGGTGCCGAAACCGCGCTTGCCGAGCGCGCCCTCCCCCTGCACCGTCACCCCGGCATCGCCGGCATCAACTTCTTCAACCTCGGCTTCTGCCAACGCCCGTCGGCGATCCAATCGGAGTCGACCGGGAACCGGTAGGGCCGACGTCAAGCGCAGTTGGCCTCGCCCGTCGACCCACAGCGTGAGGCCGGAGGCTCGGGCCAGGCGCAACGCATGGTCGAGCGCGCTGCGCTCGCGGGTGAGGGTAAGGGTTGGCAGGATCGCCCCGGGGCTGAAGGCGAGTGCCGGCACGCTGGCGGCTCGAGCTAGCTCGCCGATGACGGAGCCGGCGGTGGTCGACTGCCAGCTGCGGTCGAGGTGCAGATCGGCCAGGGCTCGCGTGCGCTCCGCAACCCACAGACGAGCTCCCGTCAGTCCTTGCTCCCGGCTGGCGACCCGGCCGCTCAACAGCGGCTGACGGGGGCCTTCGTCGCCCGCGACCGAGATCTCGACCTCGCTACCGGCAGCTGGCGCCGCCACGCCCGCCGGCAGCTCGATCGTCGCCTGCCCCACCGGCCAGGCGAGGGTCCGACGCACCTGAACCGCCACCGTCGGCAGCGCAGGCCCTGCCGCGCCCTGGCGCACTTCGACCGCAACCTTCACCGCAGCGTCTCAGGCTTGGGAGAGATCGAAAGCACGCTGGAGCAGATCCAACGCGCCGAGGGCATAGTGGACGAAGATCACGTAGGAGTTGCCGGACTCGATCGCACCTGCGACGACCGCTAGCGGTGCGAGCGCTTCCTCCAGGCTCACGCCATCACCGACCGCGATCAAGTCACCAAGGGCCGGAAAGAATCCGAAGTTCGGCACGCCGTAGCGTCCAGGCTCGTGCGGCTCGTTGAGCTTGCGGAACGCGCTTATTCGCTCACCCCCGCCGAGCTGTTCCCTCAGGTCGTTGGCGCGCTGGATGGCTCGCTCTACCGCGTCGATCAGGGCGTCGACGGCGGTCTGAATAGTGTCGCCACTGGGTAAACCGCCCAGCAACGTATCTATCGCTGTCTTCAGGTCAGGATCTACTGGAGCATTGCGCAGCGTCTCGAGGATCTGGCCGGCATGGTCTGTAGGATCGTCGATCTCCTCGTCTGGCCAGACCGAGGAGGGATCGAACGGCCCTGCGCCATCGGCGGCAACGAAGTCGCCGACCAGCACCCGTACCAGCTCATCGAGACGGTCGTTGAAGGTCTGTAAGTTTGGGTCGAGCCCGTTCTTGAGCTCTAGTCCTGTTGCCATCG
>JBCCEE010000843.1:0-2274 GCA_039030415.1 Acidobacteriota bacterium | reverse complement strand
TGGGGAAATCCTGGGTGACGCGCTCCAGCGCCTGCTCGATGCGCTCGAGGTTGCGCTCGGTCAGCCCATAGCCGCCGCCCTCCTCCATGGTGAGCGTGGCGGTGATCAGCTCCCCTGGAATCTCCGGGAAGAAAGTCGAGCGTACGAGCCCGGCGGCCACCAAGGCGAGCGAACCGGCGGTCAGGCAAAGGATCAGCGCCAGCGTTCGGTAGCGGAAGGTGAGGGCTCGCCGCAGGAGCCCGCGATAGCGCGCTTCCAACGCGTCGAAGCCGCGCGAGAAGGCCGACTGGACTGAGGCCCATCCGCGGCCTAGGACGGTGCGCGGGCGAGGCGTCAGCTTCAAATGGGCCAGGTGCGCGGGCAGAATCAGCTTCGATTCCACCAGTGAGAAGATCAAGCAGCCCGCCGTGACCAGGGCGAACTGGGAGAAGATGAGGCCGAATTCACCCTGCACCAGCCCCAGAGCGGCGAACGCGGAGACCGTGGTCAGCACGCCAAAGAGGGTGGGGATCGCCACCTTGTGGACGCCTCGCACGGCGTTGGCCGGCGCATCGCCGTAGCGGCGCTTGGTAGCGTAGATGCTCTCACCGACGACCACCGCATCGTCGACTACGATGCCGAGAGCGACGATCATGCCGAAGGTGGTCAGATCGTTGAACGACAGGCCGCTGCCGCGCATCACCAGGAAGGCGCCGCTGAACGCCACCGGCAGCCCCATAGCGACCCAGAAGGCGACGCGTAGATCGAGCGTGAAGGCGAGCACGATGAAGACCAGAACCATGCCGACCCTAGCGTTGTCGAGCAGCAGCGCGACCCGCGACGTAATCTGCTCGCTACGGTCGTTCCACGCGTCGAGCCGCACGCCTGGGGGCAGTCGACCGCTCGTTCGCCACCGCTCGAGCACGGCGTGGACGGCACGGCTGACGTCATCGACGCTGGTGCTGGCGTCGCGAAAGATCTGCAGGCCGATCGACGGTTCGCCCTGATAGCGCATGAACGTGCGAGGTGAGTCGGCGAAGGTGCCGGCGACCCGCGCCACATCACCCAGGGCCAGGACGCTGCCGTCCGCGAGGGAGCGCAGCGGCAGACGTTCGAGCTCCGAGGCCCAATAGGCCTGGCGGGCAGCGCGCAACGAGAGGGTGCCTGCCGGACTGCGCAGCTGACCGCTCAGGTCGATGAGCGACTCCTGGCCGATGACGTCGGCAACGTCGGCCAGCGTCAGGCCGTGCTCGGCGAGGCTGGCGTCGTCGATCTCGACGTGCACTTCGGGGCTCGAGCTGCCGACCCGCATGGCGCGGTCGACCTCCGGTACCTGCAGCATCTCCTGCCACAGTTCATGGGCGATGGCCTCCAGCACGTCGCGCGGCACAGATCCCGAGACCTGAGTCCAAACCACCTGATCGTCGCGGGTTTGCTTGCGGATGACCGGCCTCTCCGCTCGCGCCGGGAAGTTTGGCACGGCGTCGACCCGCGTCTTGACGTCGGCGAGCAGGGTGTCGAGATCGGTCTCGGATGACTTCTCGATCGTCGTCGTCACGCCATCCGGTCGGCTGATCGACGAGAGTTTGCGGATCCCTGGTGTGCCTTGCAAGACCTGCTCGATCTTGAGCGCGACGCCTTCTTCGGCGATCTCCGCCGAGCCGCTCGGGAAGACGACCTCGAGGGTCAAGGTGCTTGGCAGCAGGCCCGGGAACGACTCCCGAGGCAAGCCGCTGGCGGAGACCAGACCGAGGCTCACGATCATCACCATGGCCAGGTTCGCAGCCACCGGATTGCGGGTGAACCAGGCGATCATGCCATGCGTTTCGGCTGGTTCCGTCATCGATCCGCGTCCTCGATGCGCTGCCGGTCGACCGCGATCCCCGGCAGGTAAGACGCCATCGGATGCACCAGCACGTCGAGCCCGTTGGCCCAGTCGAGTGCCGCGGGGGGCCGCACCAGGGCTCGGCCGTCCGAGGCCATTAGCGCCTCGACAGGCATCCGTGCCAGACGCCCCTGATCGTCGACGAACCAGATCTCCTGCTGCTCGGTGATCGCGCTCACCGGCAGGTCGAGCACGCCGTTCAGCTCCCGCCCGGCTAGAGAAGCGCGAACGAACGTGCCCGGGAACAGCGGTGGCTCCAGATCGAGCGGGTTGGGCACCGTGACCACCAGCGAGCGCTGGCGAGAGGCGCTCACCACGTGCTGCTCGACGCGGCTCACCCGCCCTTGCCAGCTCGGCGTCGCATCGTCACCTGGCGTCAGATCGACCGGCCAACCCTGCTCGAGTAGCTG
>JBCCEE010000842.1:0-2281 GCA_039030415.1 Acidobacteriota bacterium | reverse complement strand
CCCTCGAAGTCGCGCCAGTCGACCCGGACGTTGAATCTGCCGCCGCGCAGGAACGACGTCTCGAGACGCTTGGAATCCTGCCGGCTGACCACGCCGCCGCCGCGCGTGCCGGCGTAGACGGTGGCGGGCCTCTCGGGATGAATCCATAGTGACGACACGTTCGTCACCACCAGGCCGTCGTTCAACAGGCTCCACGAGCTGCCGCCGTCGGTGCTCTGAAAGACGCCTGCGGAGCCGCCGGCATAGAGCGTGGTCGAGCGCTCTGGATCCACCGCCAGATCTTCGATGTTGCCGCTCAGACCGTTGTCGAGGGTCACCCAGCTGACGCCCCCGTCGAGACTCCTGGCCAGGCCGAATTCGCCGTGGGCATAGACGGTGGTGGGCGTCCGCGCGTCGACCCGGAGCATCGTGATGCCGGGGCCGTTTGGGGTCGGCGGCAGGCCAGCCGAGATGTCCTGCCAGCTGGTGCCGGCGTCGGTGCTTTTGAACAGGTTGTCGAACCCTCCGGCGTACAGCGTTGCTGGATCGACGGGGTCGACCGCCAGGGCCGCGACGTGGGCGCCGTTCAGCCCTTCGCTGCTGGGCTGCCACAGGTCACCCCCGTCGCTCGTCTTGAAGATGCCGAAGATTCCCGTGGCGAGATATAGAGTCTGCGGGGTCAGCGGGTCGATCACCAGGGAATCCATCGGAATGTTGAACGGCAGGCCGTTCTCGAGCAGGCTCCAGCGCTCGCCGCCGTCCGTGCTGCGCAGCACCACGTCCAGCAGGATGTCCGTGAATGCCGCCTGGGTGGCCATGTAGAGTGTCGAAGGATCCGACGGATCGACGACCAGGTCCTGGACGAACGCGATCGGCGGGTGGTCGCCCTCGAGCGCCGTCCAGCTGTCGCCGCCGTCCATGCTGCGGAACACCCCGCGTGGACCCGCAGCATAGAGCATGTCCTGGAATCTCGGAACGGCCGCCAGGTCGTCGATCGAGGTGTTGGCGAGCCCCTGGTTCCTGGCTGTCCAATTGTCGGCGCTGTCGGTACTGCGCAAGACGCCTTCGCCGGTGTTGGCATAGAGGACATTGGGAGACTGCGGGTCGATCGCCAGCGCCCCGTTCGGCGGCCCGATGTGCCACAAGACCCACTGGTCGCCACCGTCGGTGCTGCGATAGTAGCCATAGCGGGTGCGCTCGAAGTTGACGGGAACCGTGGCGTACAGCGTGCTCGGAGTCTGCGGGTCGATCGCCAGGGTGATGACCGTGCTCGAGATCGCCTCCACGACCCTGGCGCTCCAGGTCTCACCACCGTCCGTGCTCTTGAAGACGCGGCTTTCGTCGGTGGCGAAGTCGTCGTCGCCGCTCACATAGAGGGTCTGGGAATTCTGCGGATCGATGGCCACGCTGGTGATGAAGCGGGGCAGGGTAGGGATGCCGATGAGCTGCCACTGGCCACCGCCATCCACACTGCGGTAGAGCCCAGCGAAGGTGCCCGCGTAGAGCGTCGAAGGCGTCTGTGGGTCGATCGCCAAGCACCGGATCAGGAAGACATCGGTGGGGATGCCGGAGCTCGTCTCGGTCCACGAGCTGCCGCCGTCCGTGCTTTTGTAGATGCGCTCGAGAGCTGCGGCATAGAGCGTCGACGGCGTCAGCGGGTCGATCACCACAGGCCCGACCGACGAGACCGAGAGGTTCTCGGCCAGCGAAGTCCAAGAGTTGGCACCGTCCACACTCTTGTAGAGGCCGAGGTCGCCGGCTGAGGCGTAGAGGGTGGTCGGCATCTGTGGAACGATCGCCAGGTGGCGGACGTCCGCGTTGGCCGGCAAGCCACTGCCTGCTGGGGACCAGCTAGCGCCGCTGTCGGTGCTGCGGAATATGCCGGCTCGGGTTCCAGCGTAGAGGGTGCTGGGTGCCGTCGGGTCGATGGCCAGGGCTCCGACCGAGCCCCCATACGGGCCGTTCGACGTCCACTCGTCGCTGCCGGCCTGCGCTTCATCGGCCACCAACATGGCGGCGATCGAGATCAATAGGGTGGTACAAACCGCGACGATTCTGGTTCCCATGATGCCTCCCCCAGCATTCATTTCTTGGTGGTCATCCCGGCTATTGGGCCAATCAATTGGGTTGCCTCAACGTGCGGAACAGGTCGCGAAAGCCTCGGTGTCGGTGATGGCCTCGGCGGCGCGCCCCAGGGGGTTGGTGTACAGCATGGACTGCTCCGTCAGCGTATCGGTGACGGTGATGGTGTATTCCACATTGGTGGTCGCCGCCGCGAAGACCCAGAAGCGGTCGTTGATGG
>JBCCEE010000841.1:0-2281 GCA_039030415.1 Acidobacteriota bacterium | reverse complement strand
TGAGCTCCTGGCAGTCGATCACCATCGACACGACGCTGTTCTTCCAGGAAGAAGGCGGCGGAACGGCCCACTCTACCGCCGCCGCTCGCGTCCAGGCACTGCACCGACTGCACCGCTGGTTTCACTGACGCCGGGGCAGGGGCGCGAGACTCTGGGAGGGGTCGATCGATGCGGTCCAAGTCTGAGAGTGAGAGCGAATCGAAGACGCGGCAGCGAGCCGTCGAGGTGCTCGCCTCTCATCTGCCGATGGATCGTCGTCAGGCCCTCAGTCGGGGTGAAACGCTGCCGTCGCGGTCGACTGGGGCGGCGCTGTTCGCCGACGTCTCGGGCTTCACGCGGCTGACCGAGACCCTGGGTCGAACCCTCGGTAGCCAGCGCGGTGCCGAAGCGCTGTCGGCGCGGCTCAACGGCATCTACTCGGCGTTGATCGCCGAGGTCCACGATCGGCGCGGCAGCGTGATCATGTTCAGCGGCGACGCCATCACCTGCTGGTTCGACGGTGACGACGGCCGCCGGGCGACCGCCTGCGCCCTCGACCTGCAGCGGGTGATGTCCCAGCAGCCGTCTTTCACCGCTGCCGACGGTGACGAGATTGAGCTGGCGATCAAGGTCGGAGTCAGCCACGGCCCGGTGCGACGCTTTCTGGCTGGCGATCCCGACATTCGCTGGCTCGATGTGATCGCTGGCGCGACCCTCGAACGCGTGGCGGTTGCGGAAAGCCTGGCCGGGCAAGGCGAAGTCATCCTCGCTCCCGAGGTTGCCGACGCTTTGGGCGACCACCTGACGAGCCTCGAACGGCGCACCGAAGACGGCCAAAGGTTTGCGATAGCGGCGGCGATAGCGCCGCCGCCGAAGCGCGATCCCTGGCCGCCGCTCGGCCCCCAAACGCTGCCTGAAGCGCGCATACGTCCGTTTCTCGACCCCGCGGTCTACGAGCGACTGCGCACCGGACAGGCCCTCTTTCTGGCCGAGATCCGGTCAGTCGTGCCGCTATTCCTGTCGTTCACCGGTCTCGACTTTGACCACGACGACGAAGCCAGCGACAAGCTAGACCACTACGTGCGTGAGGTCCAGGAAGTCGTCCAACGCTTCGAAGGCTCGGTGATCGATCTGACCGTTGGCGACAAAGGCACCTACCTGTTCAGCGTGTTCGGCGCGCCGGTGGCCCACGAAGACGACGCTGCCCGGGCGGTGGCCGCGGCGCTCGAGCTGCGCGATCTGTCGCGACGCGCCACGGCCATTGTCGATCCGCGTCTCGGCATCAGCCAGGGCCGGCTGCACACCGGCCCTTCAGGCAGCCCAAGCCGTCAAACCTACACGGCGCTGGGCGACGAAACCAACGTCGCGGCCCGCCTGATGAGCCATGCCGCCGCCGGTGAGATTCTGGCCAGCGATCGTATCGCTAGAGCGGCGGCGCCTTGGTTTCGGTTTCGCGAGCTCGGCAGTCTGGCGCTCAAGGGCAAACAGGATCAGCTGCTCGTGCACCGGGTCTTGGGCTCGCGAGACGCCGCAGGCAATACCTCCTCGTCAGACGACGTCCTGGTGGGTCGACGCGCCGAGCGCGAGCAGCTCTCGAGGATGCTGCGGCATCTGATCGCCCATCGCGAGCACACCACCATCGTGATCGAAGGCGAGGCCGGTATCGGCAAGTCGTGCCTGGTGGAGGATCTCCTCCGCCACGCCAGAACCCTCGAGCTGAGGGCATTCGTCGGCGCGGCCGACGCGATCGAAGACGCGACGCCCTTCCTCGCCTGGCAGCCGATCTGGCGCGCGCTGTTCGGCATCGACGGTCTGGATGAGGTCGCGGCCGAAACCCGCGTCCGCAACGTCCTGAAGATTCTCGACGACGATCGCTCGCGCGAGCTCGCTCCTCTGCTGAATCCACTGCTCTCCCTCGACCTGCCGCCGAGCTCTTTGACCGCCCAGCTCTACGGTAAGCCGAGAGCCGAGAGCACCCGCGACCTGCTGATCGCGCTCCTGCGAAAGTTCTCCAGGAGTCAGCCTCTGCTGATCGTGATCGAAGACGTCCACTGGCTGGACTCGGCGTCGTGGGATTTCGTCGAGACCATGGTCTACGAAGGCCTGCCGCTGGTGCTGATCTTGGCGACCAGGCCTTCGACAGCGGCCAGCGCTGCCCCCCAGCGCCGGCTGTATGAGCTGCCAGCGGTGTCGCGACTGCAGCTCGGGCCGCTGAGCCACGCCGAGATCCTGGAGCTGGTCTGTCGGCGCCTCGGCGTGATCGCACTGCCCGAATCGCTCGCCGCCCTGCTGCGCGCCAAGA
>JBCCEE010000840.1:0-2284 GCA_039030415.1 Acidobacteriota bacterium | reverse complement strand
GCTGCGCGTGGCATCGACGATCTCGAGGCCAGGCAGTGCGCTGAGCGCTGGCAGCTGTTGCGATGGACTTGGCGCGACCTCTCGCTGCCAGATCCAGGGCCCCAGCAAGGCGAGCACGACGAGCGCCGCGAGTCCCGAGTACCGCAGCCAGGGGCCCGGTCGCTCGTCGGATTCGGACTTCAGGCGGTGCTGCAGATCCCGCCAAGAGGCGCGCTCTTCGAAGTCGATGGTTTGGGGATTGCTCGAACCGGGCGCTTCGCCGCTGCCGTTCTCTGCGTCCCGGGCGCCCGCCAAGCGGCCTGGATCCAGAAAGCCCTGGATCTCGTGCAGGCGGTCGCGCGTCTCTGCACTCGCCACCAGATGACGCTGGACTCTGTCGACGTCCTCAGGTGTCAACGAGCCTTCGAGGTAGGCGAAGAGCTCGTCGTCGCTCGGCGCCGCGCCGGCATTGGCGCGAGCCCTGCGGGTGAGCTCGTTCGCCAGGCTCGACGGCACATCGATGGGCAGGACTCCATCTGAGAGTGCGGCGTCTCCGCCGCGCGGCGGCCCTTCTGAGGCGGAGCCAGGGTTCGAGCTCATAGGGGTTCCTTTCGGCGGTGGGTCCGGGTCCGGATCGAGCATCCCGAGCTCTTCGATGAGCTTGCGCAGCCACTTGCGCGCTCGGTAGAGGTGGGATTTGGCCGTCTCGGGTGAGATCTGCAGGAGCTCGGCGATCTCCCGCGTCGAGCAACCCTCTAGCCAGAGATTGAGCGAGCGGAACTGGGTCGGAGGCAGACCAGCGATCGCACGCTGGAGGATCGCGCTGCGCTCCCGGTCGAGCACTTCCTGCTCAGGATCGGCCGCTGTTTCGACGGTCTCAGCCTCGAGCGCCGTCGCGCCGGCATCGTCCAGCGAGTACTCGTCGCCGGAGCGCTTGGCTGCCTCATTCCAGCGCCGATGCTTGCGGAGGCCGTTCTTGGCGATCTGAAAGATCCACGGACCAAGTCTCTGCTGTTCTCGATAGGTCGCCATACCTCGATAAATCCCAAGAAACGTCTCTTGGGTGAGGTCGAGTACGTCTTCCGCTGGAACCCGCTTGGAAAAGAACGACCGAACGACGCGATAGTAGGAGGAGTAGATCCTTTCGAATTCATCCACGGGAACGACCCTGGGCCTCCAACTCTGTGCTGCTCGGCGGCGCGTCCCGAATCGGCCCACCGTACCGTCGGATCGGGGCGGCGCCTGGTGCGTGCTCGGCTCGAAGCGGATCGATCGAGCGATCCCTCGAGCCCTGGGAATCAGCTGACTCGGAACCTGAGTATGCCAAGATTGGCCAGGCGTTGGAAGTTCGTTGGGGCTAGCGGAACGGTCAAGACTCGTCGGTACGGTGAACGCTCTCGGTCCATGGAGCCAGCAGAGGTTCCGTTGAGTCTTCGGGCCCCGCGCTATCCGTCTGTTGAGCTCCAGGCTCGGAGCCGTGGTGCACGTCGGGCGGCGCGGCGTCGTGAGGGCCGAGATCCGCGGCAGGCGCCGAGGGCCAGGTCAGATCCTGCAGGTGGGTGACGTGGTTGCCTCGGAAGACCGCCAAAGTGCCGAGCATGAAGACTGGAACCGAGGCCAGGTTCCATAGGCCGAAACCTTCGAACGTCGCCAGGCCCCACAGGCCGTCCGAATAGCGGTTGAGAGCATAGACGCCCAGAAAAGCCATGGACTGCATACGCCGTTCTTTCCACATTCCCCAGGCCCAGTAGCCGAAGAACGCAGCAACGGCCAGGGTCGCCGATCCGTTCTGCCGCCACGAGTGCGGAAAGATCAACAGGAATCGAGCCATGACGGCGAGGGCCAGAAGGATGGCCAGACCATGGGCTAGCGAGCCGCCCCAGAGCTGCCCTCGCAGCTGCCTCAGCATCCCTGGGCCGCCGCTCTCCTTGAAACGCCTGACCGCCAGCTTCAGCGTCAGGTGGGTGAGGGAGCCGCGTCGGAGCTGCACTAGCAGGAAGCGCGCGATGTTGCTCAGGTTGTCGAGGGTCGCGATCCACCAGGGCTTGGCCCGGGCGACGGCGACCGCCAGCCGCTCGCTCACCCGGCTATGGACGCTGGCCTCCAGGGCCGGATAGCGCTGGGCTTGCTCCGCCACCGAGCGCAAGGTGCGAAGGCGTTGCCGGATCAGTGGACCGAAGAGGTGGCCGTAGCCGATCGTCATCAGGGCGACCGAGGCGAAGAGCAGAGCGGACACTGATTCGGCGGCCAGGAGCATGGGCAGGAACGTGATCGCGCCGAGGTTGTTGATCAGGTGAACGAAGAT
>JBCCEE010000839.1:0-2296 GCA_039030415.1 Acidobacteriota bacterium | reverse complement strand
GGGAGCCGGCGACCTACATCCTGACGGCGCGGCGTTTCGGAGACGCTCTGCGCGCCATTCTCTACTCGCCCGGCATGAGCCGCGTGCTGCCGCTGATCATCGATCGCGCCCGTCAGGGCGACTACCGCGCCTTGATGGGTGTCGCCAGCACCATGGCGTCGTCCTCTCGCGACTCCATGACCATCGGCGCCATGCTGACCATTTTCTGCTCCGAGGAGCTGGCTCGAATCCGCCCTGAAGACGTCGCGCGAGAAAAGCAGGGCGGCCTGCTCGGCCACGGTCTGCTCGAGAACCTCGAAGTCGCCTGCGAAGTGTGGCCGAAGGCGCCGCTGCCGGAGATCTATCGGGAGACGGTGAGCTCGGAGGCTCCAACCCTGATCCTGTCGGGCGATCTCGATCCGATCACACCGCCGCGCTGGGGCGACGCCACCGCCGAAGACCTGCCGAATGCGCTGCACCTGGTAGCGCCGGCGACCGGGCACAACGTCGGGCCCCAGGGCTGTGCGCCCAAACTGATCGCCAGGTTCGTCGATCAGGGAAGCTTCGACGACCTCGACGCCACCTGCCTCGAGGAGCTGAGCCGCCCCTCGTTCTTCGCCAGCATCAACGGACCCGCCGGGGGGAGCAACGATGATTAGTGTCCGCAACCTGAGCAAGCGATTCGGAGATGTGGTGGCGGTAGATGGTCTGTCCTTCGACGCTCCCGACAACAGCATCACTGGCCTGCTGGGTCCCAATGGCGCCGGCAAGACCACCACGCTGCGCATGCTCTACGGCCTGCAGCAGCCCGACGGCGGCAGCGTCGCTGTCGACGGCGCCGACGTCGGTAGCGACATGATGGAAGCCTGCCGGCGGATGGGCGTGTTCCCCGACACCATCGGGCTCTACGATCGTCTGACCACCCGTGAGCATCTGCACTTCTACGGTGAGATGCACGGTCTGCGAGGCAAGGCCCTGGAGGAAGCGATCGAGCGCACGCGCTCCTACTTTCAGCTCGACGACCTGCTGGATCGTCGCTGCAAGGGTTTTTCTCACGGCCAGCAGATGAAGGTCGCGCTGTCGCGGGCCTTGATCCATCACCCCAAGAATCTGATTCTCGATGAGCCGACCAACGGTCTCGACGTCATGAGCATCCGCATGCTGCGCGAGCTGCTGAGCCGGCTGCGGGACGAAGGCAAGTGCATCTTGTTTTCGAGCCACGTGATGCAAGAGGTGTCGGCGCTTTGCGATCACATCTGCATCATGACCGAAGGCAGAGTGGTGGCCGAGGGATCTCCGGAAGAGCTCTGCGCTCAGGCCGACGAGCCGAGCCTCGAAGAAGCCTTCATCAAGTTGATCGGTACCGAAGAGGGTATAGCGCTATGAGTGGCCTGTTTGTCGTTCTGAAGAAAGAGCTCAAAGACAGCACGCGCGACACCCGGGCTCTGATGGTGGCGATGCTGCCGGCGATCGTCGGCCCGGTGCTGATGTTGCTGCTGCTCAGCTCGGTCGCCAAGACGCGCAGTGAGGCCGAGGGGCTGGCGATCTCGGTGATCGGTGCCGAGCATGCGCCGGATCTGATCAGCTACCTCGTCACCAACGACGTCGAGGTCGAGCCGTTCGAAGGCGACCCCCGCAGCGCGATCCGGGCCCGCGACGTCACGGTCGTGCTCCAGGTGCCGGAAGACTTCGCCGAGCGGTTCGAAGCCTTCGAGCCGGTACCGGTTCAGCTGATGGCCGACGAGTCACTGGACAAATCGCGGCTCGCGGCGCGCCGGGTGCGTCGCTTGGTCAACAGCTACAACAACGATATCGGTTCCCTGCGTCTGATGACTCGCGGCGTCGACCCGACCATCGCTTCGCCGGTTCGAGTCGAGACCCAAGACTTCGCGACGCCTACCGCGCGAGCGAGTCAGATCCTGGCGTCGCTGCAGATGATCATGCTGATGGCGGCCTTCTTTGGCGGCGCGGGTGTCGCCATCGACACGACGGCGGGAGAGCGTGAGCGCAAGTCGCTGGAACCCTTGCTGGTCCACCCCTTGACCTCGTTCCAGCTGATGGGAGGAAAGTGGCTCACGGTGGTGACCTACGCGCTTCTGGCGGTCCTGCTGGCGGTGATCAGTACCGGCATCGTGCTGAAGGTCATCTCGCTCGAGGCGCTGGGGGTCGATCCTCAGCTCACCCCGAGTATGCAGCTCGCGATCTTCGTGCTGCTGATCCCGATGGCCCTGTTCGCCTCCTCGCTGCAGATGCTGGTGTCGCTGTTCTCCAAGACTTTCAAGGAGGCCCAGTCCTATCTCGGCATCCTCGTTCTGCT
>JBCCEE010000838.1:0-2327 GCA_039030415.1 Acidobacteriota bacterium | reverse complement strand
CGCCGACGTTCCGGTTACGGTCACCAAGAAGGCGGCCGATATGGTCCGAATCACCAAAGAGCAGGAAGGCATCGACCCGTCTCACGGGCTGCGAATCGCCGTGCGCGGCGGTGGCTGCAGCGGCTTCGAGTACGCACTCGATTTCGAAAAAGACGCGCGCGACAACGACCTCGTCTACGAGCAGGAAGGCCTCAGGGTCATCGTCGATCCGATCAGCGCCCGCTACCTCGCGGGTACCGAGATCGACTACTCCCTAGGCATGAGCGGCGCCGGGTTCAAATTCAACAACCCCAACGCCATCGGCACCTGCGGCTGCGGCTCGTCATTCACCGTCTGATCCCCGTCTCGGTCCGGCCAGGCCGTGTTGGCCGCTCCACCAACACGACCTGGGTGACCCAGACCGGCTGAGATTACCGCTGCGCGAACGGCAGCTCGACGAGTCGAGCGCTACCGCCGCCCGTGATCTCGACCTCAGTGCCGACTTCGGCGCGCTGATGCACAATCGACAGACCGACGCTCGTGCCGCCAGCCGTCTCAGCGACGCTGGTCAGCACGCCGCACTCGCGTCCGTCGCTGCTGAGGGCGCTGCCGACGAGCCCGGCGGTATCGGAGCCATCCTCGAGCTCCAAGCCCAGTAAGCGACGGTTGACGCCACCGCGATAGTGGATGCGCGCCACTACCTCCTGGCCGAGGTAACAGCCCTTGGTGTAGCTCACCGCCTGCTCATCGAGCCCGGTCTCCTGCGGGAAGTTGGCGGCGTCGAAATCGATCCCGAACAGCGGCCGGCTCGCCGTCACTCGCAGGCGATCGAAGGCGGAGTGTCCCGCCGGCCGAGCGCCGGCCTGCACGAGGGCCGAGAACAGGTCGGCCGCGGCCGAGGACTCCACCCACAGCGTCCAAGCGGACGACGTGCCACCCGGGCCGTGCAGCGGCTCCCGCACCACGTGCGCGGCAGCGCCGTGTACCGTCGCCTCGACATGCTGCCAGTCCTCCGTCGGCAGCTCGTCCAGCCCGAGCACCGAACCCGTCTCGGGTCCGATCAGGGTCAACGGAAGATGCGATTCGAGCGTCCCGAGCTCGACCCGATCGACAATGATGTACTTGCTCAGGTGGGCTGAGATCTCCTCACCCGCCATGGGCGGCAGGTCGATCCACAGCCGGTCTTCGAGCGCCAGGATCACCAGGTCCGACATGACACGGCCTTTGACCGACGTCACAAAGCCGTAGGTGCCCTGACCCGGCTCGAGCGCCTTGACATCGCAGGTCACCAGTCCGTGCAGGAAACGCGCGCGGTCCTCACCGGTCATCTCGAGGCGCCCTCGACCCGATCGATCGGCGATCGCGCAGCCATGGTTCATCGCGTCGAATTCAGAATCGGCGTCACCATAGTCAGCGGGTGCTGCGATGCCTCGGTAAGAGGTCCAGCGCGCGCCCAGGTCACGATGCGTCTCGGCCAGCGGCAGCTCGGTGTTCAGCTCGGCGGCGGTTTCAGCAGTGCTTTCAGATGTGCTCATACCTGCAGTTTAGCAGCCCCGCCGAGCAGTCCGAACGCTGTAAGATCCCCTCATGAGCGAACAACAAGCCTTCATCCTCGACAGCAAAACCGACGACGGCAAGCCGTGCCAGATCCACGGTATCGCCCAGTGGCCGACCGGCGGCGCCGAGCCGCGGCCCACCGTGATCATCTGCCACGGATTCAAGGGCTTCATGGAGTGGGGATTCTTCCCGCCCCTCGCCGACCTGCTGGTGGAGCGCGGCTTCACCGTGATCCGCTTCAACTACTCCGGCAGCGGCATGCGACCCGGGGACGAGCTGGTGACCGATCCCGCCGCCTTCCGCGCCAATACCTTTAGCCAGGAGCGACAAGAGACGCTGCAGGTTCTGGCAGCGGCCGGCGAGTCGATCGCACCGGGCCAGGTCGATCGCGACCGCCTCGGCCTCGTCGGGCACAGCCGCGGCGGCGGCGCCTCGCTGTTGGCGTCCGCCAGCGCGGAGTGGAGCAGGCGACTGCGGGCTCTCGTCACCTGGGCCGGCGTCGGCACCTTCGACCGCTTCGGCGACGACGCCAAGAAGCTATGGCTCGAGCACGGTGCCGTACCGCTGCGCAACGCGCGCACCGGCCAAGAGCTCGAGCTCGGTATCGAGCTGATGCACGATATCGAACAGAACCACGCCACCCTCGACCTAGCGGCCGCCGCTGCCGAGCGTCGGGCTCCCTGGCTGATCGTCCACGGCTCCGGCGACGAGACGGTACCGGTGGCCGAAGCCCAAAATCTGGATCGAGCGGCTCGCGACCCCCACGAGCTGCTGGTGATCGAAGGCGCGGG
>JBCCEE010000837.1:0-2331 GCA_039030415.1 Acidobacteriota bacterium | reverse complement strand
TCCACACGATCCGCAGCATGTGGCGAGTCATAGCGATCTCCTTCGCAGGGCGGTGACGGGATGCAGACGCGACATCTTCCACGCCGGATAGACGCCTGAGATCAGGCCAAAGATGACGGCGATCACCAAGCCGTAGGCGAACACCCTGAGGTTGAGCTGAAAGACGGCATAGGGAATCAGCTCGACGCCGCTCAACAGGTGCAGCACCCCCGCCGAGAGCAGGAAGGCGAGGCCGCCGCCTACCAGGGTCAGCAAGACGTTCTCGATCACGAACTGTCCGACCAGGGTCCACGACGACGCTCCGAACGCCTTGCGCACGCCGATCTCCGACGCCCGCTCCAGGATGCGGCTGACGTTGATGTTCACCAGGTTCAGGCTCGGCAGCACCATGAACAGGATCATGGCGGCGGCGATGGCGAAGCGCAGACGCCACGGGGCGGCGGCCCTGCCGTCGCGATCCGATGACAGCTCGCGGGAGACCTGCTCGAAGTTGGTGTTGGCCTCCACCTGGATCTCGTCGTAGCCTTCCGGCAGCTCGACCTCGGGCATTTTTGCCGCCAGGGCGCGCTTGATCGCCGGAAAATCGCCGCGCTGATGGGCCAGGATGACGGCGTTGAAATTGCCGAGCAGAGCCTGCCTGCGGTAGGCGTCCGAGCGTGCCGTCGAGATCGGCGCCCAGACGTCGCTGAACGGATCGTTGCGCAGAAACGAAACGTCGCGCACCACGCCCTGGACCCGGAAGCTCTGGCCGTCGACCCGGAACGTTCGACCGACCGCCGGTTCGCCATTGAACAGCCTACGGCGGGTGGATTCGTTGATCACCGCCACCTGTTCGGCATTGGCCTCGTCGGCGTCGGTCAGGGGGCCGCCCTCTAAGAAGTCGAAATCGTAGACCCGCCAGAACGTGCCGTCGGTGCGCTTCAAAAAAAGCTCGATCTTGTCGCCGTCACGGTAGGTCGCCAGGCGTCGGACGTCGGAGAACAGCGTCACCGCTTCGACGTCGGTGAGGGTGCGCACGTAGCGGTCGAGGAACCAGTAGGAGGGGTTGGCATTGCTGCTGATCTCTTCTCCCCACATCGCCAGCTGGTAGACCCCGAGGGTGCGATCCGTGTGGACCTCCGGCGCCTGCGGCCCGAAGACCTCGTCGAACACCGCCGTCGCCACCATCAGCACGACCAGCGTCAGGCTGACGCCGAACAGGCTGATGAAGGTGAAAAACGGTCGACGCTTGAGCACCAGGAGGGCGGTCTTGAGATAGTTGGTGAACATCGCCGGCTCCTAGTTGACCTGCCGGCCGTCGAACAGGCGGACGGTCCTGCCGGTCTGCTTGGCGAGGCGCTCGTCGTGGGTCACCATGACGATGGTGGTGCCGGCGTTCTGGTTGAGCTCGTGGAGGATGGCCATCACCTCGTCGCCCATGCTGCTGTCGAGGTTGCCGGTGGGCTCATCGGCGAGCAGCACGTCCGGCTCACCGACGATGGCGCGGGCGATCGCCACCCGCTGCTGCTGGCCACCGGAGAGCTGAGACGGGAAGTGGTGGACGCGTGAGGACAGCCCGACCCGCTCGAGCGCGGCCAGGGCCCGCTTGCGTCGCTCGCGGCCCGACATTTTGCGGTAGAGCAGCGGAATCTCGACGTTGTCGACCACGCTCAGGTCGGCGATCAGGTGAAACGACTGAAAGACGAAGCCGATGCGCCGGTTGCGCAGCCGCGACAGCTGACGGTCGGAGTAGTCCATGACCGACTCGCCGGCCAGCCGCACTGAGCCTTCGCTCGGCACGTCGAGCAGGCCCATGAGGTTGAGCAGGGTCGACTTGCCGCAGCCCGACGGACCCATGATCGAAACCAGCTCACCGGCCGCGATCTCAACGTTCACATTCGACAGCGCGACCGTCTCGATGCGGTCCGTGCGATACACCTTCTCGACATCTCGTAGCTGAATCATCTGAGGTCTCCTTCAACTTTCAGCAATCATCAATTGGATTCAAGTGCCCTAGTTAGGCCACTGGCCTCACTAGGCTTTGATCACTGAAACCAGATCTGTTCGCTTGGGAGTGCTGCATCTCACCGCTGCCATCGGAGGAGAAATCCCCCCTCGATCCCCCCTTTTTCAAAGGGGGGAAGTCAGAAGGCCCCCTCGATCTCCCCTTTTTCAAAGGGAGGAAGAAGTTGGCAGGAGGCTTCAGGCCCTCCCCCTTTGGAAAAGGGGGAGCTGGAGGGGGATTCTCTGCCTCTGGACATGCATTCTTCGGTTTCAACGTAAACCCACCTGTTCAAAAGGGAGGTAGTCGGCGACGTCGGAGAGGACGATCTCGTCACCCTCCGCGAGCCC
>JBCCEE010000836.1:0-2378 GCA_039030415.1 Acidobacteriota bacterium | reverse complement strand
GAACGCTCACGAGACCGAAGCCGCGAGACTGGCGCAGCTTCTGGTGGCGGAGATCAAGCTCTACAACGAAGCGCACATCGCCAAGGGCAGCAAGACGTCACGGATTTACACCATGCTCCAAGACGACATCGAGCGTTCACGCCAGCTCTACGCGGAGCGGATCTCGGTACAGGAGCCGGACTTCTTTCTCCAGCAGGTGATCACCCAGCTCGCGGGTGGCGACCTCGATCGCCTCGGGATCTGAAAACGCCGCTTCAAATCCCGAGGACTGCGTGCCGAACCTAGGATTCGACCAAGGCCTGCAGACGTGCCAAGGCACCGTCCCACTGACGCGACACCGTCGCCAAGTAGGATTGAGCGTCTGCGACCGGTTCGGGCTGATAGGTAAAACGGGTCTCGCGCCCCACCCGATCTGAACGCACGATCCCCGCTTGTTCCAGTACCCGCAGGTGCTTCGTGATGCCCTGGCGGGTTAGGCCGAGCCCAGTGGTGAGCTGGGCGATGGAATGGGCGCGGCCGTCTCCCAGACGAGAAACCAGCTCGAGCCGGGTCGAGTCGCCGAGGGCGGCAAACACCGGCGCCGGATCAGGCGCCGGACGACTTGGCTCAACCGTCGACATGAGCCGTGATATGCCCGACTTGCATGGTCCAGCCCTTGTCATTTTCGCGCAGGGCGTCGGTGCGGCGAGGGTCGTCCGGGAGAGCGCGGAAGCCCGACTCCGAGATCCTCAGGCGCGTGCCCCTGGCAGTCGCCTCGAGGCGAAACTCCACCAGGGTTGTCGGCTCGTTGGAATAGTCGACTTCGGGATCCCAGGCGTAGGGACACCAGGTAAACGCGAACCGCCGCTCCGGCTCCATCGCAACCACCTCGACGGCCCACTTCATGTGCTCGCAGCCCGGATGAGTGATCCGCCCCGTTGACAGCTCGCCGACCACAAACGGTCCGTCCAGCTTGACGCGGAACCACTCGCCAAATTCATGATGATCGGTCACCGCACGCCACACGCGCGCCACGGGAGCCTCGAGATCGATGACCTTCTCGATCGCGTCGGGTACGGCCTCAGTAGCAATCTCACTCTGCGTTTGAACCACCATAAGCGCAACCTCCTTGTTGCGCTTATGGTGACACAGCTCAAAACTATTAGCAACTGATTAGTTGCTAATAGCCAACGCGGGATCGATCAAGGCGAGGCCGAGCTCCAGGCACTGAAGTCGCCGCTCTCGAAGGCATCCGAAAATACTTCGGGCTGGACGACGAACAGCTTGAAGGCCAGATCACCGCCGGAAGGCGCGCCGTCGATGGTCATATTGCCCGCGGCATAGGCGTTGGAGGTGGCGTTGCGGACGCTGTAGAGGCCAACGCTATTGGCGGTACTCATGCGGATCTCGAGGACTTCGCCCGCCGTGACGTCGATCGCCAGCGGGCTGAGATCGACGAACGTACCCAGAATCTCAGCGTGATAGAGAAATCGCGGATCGTCAGCGGCGATGATCTGCTGGCGGGTGACTACCACCTGCCCCTGCGACACGGGATCGCCGGCGCCGTGGCGGAAGACCTCCACGGTCAGATCGTCGTCCGCGGACGGCGGCGCGTCGAGGCTGAGCTCGATGCCGGTCACCTGCCCCGACCGTCCGACGGTCATCGTTTGGCCCGTGACGCTGGCCGGCAGCAGCGCGCGCGCCTGGTCGACGCCATCCGGTTGGATCTGATCGTAAGCGGCGGGCGGCGCGGTTGCGTTCACGAACGCCTTGAAGGCGATATCGCCTCCCGAAGCCACGCCATCGAAGGTGATGGTCCCACCAGGATAGACGTTGGCGGTCGACACCCTCAGGCTGGTGAGAAAAACCGCTTCGGTAGTCCAGGTCCGCAGCTCCAGCTGCTCGCCGGGCACGCTGGGGACCGCGAACGGTGAAAAGTCGAAATAGGAGCCGGTGATCGCGCCCGGGTCCAGGGTTTGCGGCGTGCCTCCGGCGTCTGCGGGGTCGATCTGCAGATACCCGGCCCGTCGTCCTTCAGCCCAGATCTCGACGTTCAGGGGCTGACCGGCAGGATGGATCGAGGCGCTGACTTCGATGCCCGCGACGAAGCCGGCAAGCTCCGGGGTGTAGGTTTGGCCCAAGGCCGAGCCCGGCAGCACGGCGCGGCTTTGGTTGGCTTCAACCTGCATCTGGTCGACGGTTTGAGCACTCGCCGAAAGCGTAGCACCAGCGAAAAGGAGCGTGCCGGCCAAGGAGATGGCGGCTAGAGAGCGGAACGAGAGATCGTCGGTTTGGGGGCGACGAGAAACGGGTACGAACGAAGACAGGCTAGTGTACGTCATGGTGCTGCCTTTCGGGTGGGATCCTGGGTCGGGAGGTCGGGAGGTCGGGAGAGCTCG
>JBCCEE010000835.1:0-2381 GCA_039030415.1 Acidobacteriota bacterium | reverse complement strand
GCCGCGGCCGGCGCCCAGTCCGTTGAGCTCGAAGCGAGTGGCCTCGAGCCCGCTGCCGCGAGCGGGCCGAGCATGGCCGCCGAAAGCCGTTCAGTCCGCGGCCCGCTCGGCGGTGGTCTGCTGCTGATTCCCGAATCGACCCACGACCGGGTGATGGCCTTCGATCCGGCGACCGGAGACCTGGTCGACGCCGACTACATTCCGGCCGACCCCGACAACCTGTCGACGCCGATCCACGCCATCGTCAACGCCGCTGGCGACGGCTTCCTGCTGTCGGACCAGGTCGAAGACGTGGTCCAGGAATACGATCTCGACGGCAACTTCGTCGGCACCTTCGCCCCCGCCGGCGGACCGGATCTCGCCATCCTCGACAACATCCGAGGCATCGCTCTGCGCCCCAACGGCAACCTTCTGGTCACCGTCGGCGGCGGCGCCAACGCCGACGCGGTCGCCGAGTTCGACACCGCCGGCAACTTCCTCGGCAACTTCATCGCGATCGGCGCCGGTGGACTCGACTCGCCGTTCGACGTCTTGCTGCGCAGTAGCGACTACCTGGTCGCCGGTATCGACAGCGACACCATCCATAGCTTCGATCTCGACGGCAACCCGCTGCCAGACTTCGCGCTGATCGATAATTTCCCCGAGCAGATCGCCGAAACCGCCAGCGGCAATGTGCTGGTCGCCAACTTCAGCGGTACCCAGGCCGGCGTGGTCGAGTATGACGCCACCGGCATGCTGGTCGGGGTCTACACTCCGGTCGAGGTCGCCGGCTTCCGCGGCGTCTACGAGCTCGGCAATGGCAACATCCTGGTGACCAACGGCGGCGGCGTTCACGAGATCGACCGTGCGGGTAACCTGGTCGAGACCAAGCTCGCCGGCGTCAGTGCACGCTTCATCGAGCCCATCGAAGGCAGCGACGTTATCTTCAGCGATGGCTTCGAGTCGTCGGACACCTCGATGTGGTCGTCGACCACGCCTTGAGCTTGGGCGGGCACTAGGCGGTGCCAGGCACTTCAAGTGTCTGGCGAAGCCGCATCCAAGCCCTCGGCTCCTTGCTTACCGCCGGCTGGGGGCACTCGCGATTCCCCCTCGCCGGCGGTGTCCTCTGGACGCTCTCGAGTCAACAGAACGGGACGCCGTGGAGGTAGCGGAACTTGTAGGTGGATACCACCTGGGACCAGTTTTTCCATTCCCAGAGGGTGATCGCGATGGGGTGGTTCTTCAGGTTGTCGGGCGCGCCGACATCAATTCGCTGGCCCGACTGATTGAAGTGCTGCCAGAGCTGGAGCTGCACGCAGCCAAAGTGCGGGAAGGCCTTCACCGAGGCGACCGAGTCATTGAAGTCGTCACTGAGGTCATACGAGTGCGTCGGTAACTGTAGGGGCGCGCAGTGCTTTCGGCCTTGAAAGTTGTCCTGGGTGTAGAGGCAGGCATACCGAAGGGCTTGCGAATTGAACGACTCGATCACCTGGTAGGAACGGACTCCGCCCCGAGTGACCCCCAGATTGCCCTGGCCGTGGATGACATCGGTCTCACTGCGCTGATCGACCATCTTGTAGAGGAAGATCTTGGGAGGATGGGTCGACCCGCCGCAGACCTCGGCGCGGACCGAGCGTGCGTTCTGGATCACCGTGAAATAGGCCTCACCCAGGTAGGCCTGGTAGATTCCGCCATCACGGTGATCGTCGTGGACCACGCACCGTGGGTGGCCAGCCTGGTTGGCTCCCGGGTAGAAGCAGACCTTGATCGCCTGCTGGTCCTCGGGCATGTGCTGCGGGCAGGGCTCGTCCCGCGGGGACCAGCCGTAGTCCGGGCGAGGTATCACGCGCAGACGCCAGGCATAGGCGTCGTCGTCTCCCCACTCGGCGTAGAGCTGTCCATTGCCGTCGTGCCCGACATGCAGGCGCTGGTCCGGAAACTTGCGATTGCGGAGCATGAATTGGTTGCCGGGCCTGGGCTCCAGGCGCCAGAGAGAGGCATCGCCGTTGCTCGGGCCGGCGCTGACCCCGCCGCTGCCGTCGTCGCTCACGCGCAGTCTCTGAAGTGGATGCAGATAGTTGACCAGGGAGTAGTAGCCGTCCTCGGCGGAGGCCCGCACCTGCCACTTGAAGGCGAGGTCGTCCCCCGGCTCGGCATAGAGCTGTCCGTTGCCGTCGTGGCCCACGTGAAGGCGCTGGCTGCCGTAGCGCACGTTCTCGATGAACAGGGCCCCGCTTTGCACGAACGGGGAGGGCCGGAACACCGGATCGGCCGGGGCCTCGGAGCTGGGAAGCAGCAGGACCTTCCACTCGAAGGCCGAATTCGTTCCCCAGGCGGCGCTGGGCCCACTTTGGCCGTCATCGCCCACCCGTAGGCGCTGGTGTGGATACATCTTGTTGCGG
>JBCCEE010000834.1:0-2391 GCA_039030415.1 Acidobacteriota bacterium | reverse complement strand
AGGAGGACTATAATTTTACCGTAACGTCCTATATTGTCACCACGCCAATAAATAATTGTACTGTGTAATTGTAATGTACTAGAAATCGCGTGGAACGTCACATTTGGACCTCGCCCCCGTCCCCTACCGCGGCAAGCCCAACCGCCCGGCCTACGTCATCGAGATTTTGGAGCGCTTGGCCCAGGAGCTCGAAGTCAGCCGCGACGAAGCGATCCAGCTCACCAACGACAACTTCTTCCGCCTGTTCTCACGCGCTGAGCGGCCTGCTTGACTCGCAGAGCCCGAGGGGCTCCCCCGCTCCTATCCTTCTCCCTCAATGAGGATGATGTCGCCGTCCGGCGGAGTGGCCTGGGCATATGCGAGCCACCGGTGGTCGTTCGAAACCGCAAAGTCGAGCTTCAGGTTCGGCACCGAGAGCACCAACACCGGTTCCTTCTCCACCGACTCCCGAAAGTAGATCCCGGGCTCGCCCTGGATCGACTCGAAGCTGTAGATTCCACGATCGCTCGACGTCCATGCGTACCAGACCACTTCGTCGAGAATCTGTATGGGTCGGCCGTCGCCTTCGAGCTCGACCTGCCAGAGCCCACGGGCGTGCTGCCGCGTGACGTAGAGCGCCTGGCCATCCGGGGTTTCCTGCGCCGCCTTGACTCCGCAGCGGGTGACCTGCCGACGCTCGCCATCGTCCAGCCTGATCTTCCAGACCTCAGGTGAGCCGTCGGTGATCTCGAGCCGGTAGATGGACGACCCGTCAGCCGACCAGTCGAGCAGCTGGCCACTGAACGGCGACCCGGGAACGACCTCGTAGCCGCCAGAGGCGACGTCGACGATCAGGAGCCGCGCGTTGTGATCGGAGACCGCGATGCGATCTCCCGCAGGAGACCACAGGAAGGAATGGAAGTGGTTGGGAGGGTCGACTCCGAAGAGACGCTCGAGCCCGCCGTCGGCCTGAGTCGCCCAGATTTCGGAGCGGCCGGAGCGCCCGGAGATGAACGCCAGCCGGTCCCCATTCGGACCGAAGCGCGGCATGCGCTCCAGCCGCGTCGACGAGGCGACGACCTCGGGCTCGCCGGCGAGGCCTGAGAGGGGGTTCGGCTGCCTCACGAGATTCGAGCGCAGGCGCTGATCCACCACCGCCACGCGATGGCCCACCGGGCTGACCGACGGCTGACGCAAGTCTCGCGTACTCGAGATCAGCCGCTCCGTCGTGCCGCTTTCCAGGCCGAAGCGGTAGAGGCCGGTGCCATCGGCGAAGACGAGCGACTCTGCGTCCCGAGACCAGGAAACGCGCCAGGTGGTGTCCGGGAAGTGATCGATCACATCCTGGGCTCCTGAGGCCAAGTCGAGAATGATCAGCTTCGAGCGATCGCCGACCATATGACGGATCACCGCAACGTTCTGGCGATCCGGGGACAGCGCCAGGAAGATGTCGCCGGACCCTGGTTCGGCAGGCAGGGTCAGCTGGGTACTCTCCTGCGTTACGAGATCGTACCGATGCACCCTCCACGGAGAGCCGAACCGCGCGGGTCGGCGGATGAAGATCAGCGTTTCTTCATCGGGCTGGAGCACGTTGTCCAGACGCTCGCCTTCACTGCAGACGTACAGGCTCTCGACCGTCGACGGATCGCGGACCTCCGCGGAAAGGATCGCGCACTCTTCGCTACTGTCCACCACCAGCACGCGATCGCTGTTCGGGGACCAGGCGGGCGCCGACAGGCGAGATCGCTGCACGACCTGCAGGGCCTCACCATCGTGGATGCCCTTGACCAGCAAGGCGCTCTCGCCGCCATCTCTGTGGACGAAGGCCACGCGGCTGCCGTCCGGTGAAAACGCCGGCTCCCACTCGTGGCCGGGAAGGCTGGTGAGAGGACGCAGCTCGAGCTGGGTGTCAGTTGGAGCGCCTCCACGCTCGGTGTCCGGAGCGCTTGCGCGCTGTGCCCACCAGCCCGCTGCGATGCTCAGTCCGAGGAGCAGCAGGATTCCTCCCAAGATCCGGGGCTTTCTCTGCGCGACGGGAGGCGGCGGGTCCGGAAGCGAGACCGGGTCAGGCAAAGAGACGGGAGCCACCAGGCGATAGTCACGACGCGTGATGGTCTCGATGTACCGCGGTTCCTTCGGATCATCATCGAGCACCCGCCGAAGCAGGGTCACCACCCGGCGCAAGGCATCGTCCTGGACCGTCGTCTCTGGCCACACGCGCTGAAGGATCTCGTCTCGGCCAAGGACCTGCCCCGGCGATTCGGCGAGCACCATCAACAGATCCATCACCCTGGGCTCGACCGTGCGAGCCTCCTGCCGCTTCGAGATCCGGTTGAGCGAGGGCTCGACGTCGAAATCGCCGATCCGCAGCGTGTTCCGCGTCTGCATGGCCCAATTATCTCCCAGAGGGCT
>JBCCEE010000833.1:0-2393 GCA_039030415.1 Acidobacteriota bacterium | reverse complement strand
TTCCGGCGCTGGATCGTTCGTCGACATAGAGCAGATCATCACCTCGAACAATGCCGATACCATCGACGCGAGTGCCGATACGGGTGGCATGAACATCAACGCCCAGGACGGCGATGATACGGTCGAGATAGCTCCATCCAGCCGCAGCTTGGCGTCGGGAGTCAGGTTGACCGCGTGGACGGTGACCGTCTCGCCGACGGTGGCCCACCACGGATCGAGCGTCTCGATCCAAGGACTCTCATAGATCGCTTCCCAGTCGGCGGTGGTCAGCAGCTGGATCCGGCTCGAGCCTCGCTCTCCCGGCTCGCCGGGTGATCCTTCGGCCCCCGAAGCGCCCGCTGCCCCGGGTTTGCCCTCCCGCTCCGGCTCGTGGGGGCACTGCCAGCTCGGCTCGCCGGCCTTGCCGCCTTGGCCGGGATCGCCCCCTTTGCCGGGCTCTCCAGGGGCGCCGCCAAGCCCGCCGGCGATGTTGATGTCGAGGTCGTCACGCGACAGCAGCGCCTGGAAGTTCTCGAGCAGGGTGAAGATCTTGACTTCGCCTCCGCGGCCACCCTTGCCGCCATCTCCGCCCGGTCCACCTGTTCCGCCGTCGCCCCCGCGTCCACCGTGGCCGACGCCGCGCTTACACCACATCAGCTCGGTCTTCGACGGCCTGCCCCTGGCGCCGTCTCCTCCGTGACCGCCATCCTGACCCTTGGCCCCGCGCCCGCCGGGACGGCCGGAGAGCTCGATGTCGGGGAGCCCCCCAGGCGTTTCGAGCACGTAGAGCGTGAGGTCCGGCGCTGGTGGGCCGGCATGCCCCGGCAGGGTGTCCTGGGCGGCGTCGGTGCCGCGGTGGCCATCGGCACCGCTGTTGCTGTCCTCGCTCACCTGGGTGAAGTGGTCGCGATCCCAGCGCGTGGCGTCGGTGGCTCGCTCCGGCAGGTCGCTTTGGCGCGTTGCCGGGGGGACGTCGAAGAACACGTAGGAGATGCGGGTCAGGCGCTGGTAGTCGAGGCGTTGGGTGATGATCACCAGCGAGCTGAGGTCGCTGGCTAGGACGAGCTGGCCGTCCCGAACGAATTCCAGCACTGAACCCAGAATAACCGCCTCGGTGACCGGGCCACCGCTGCGAGTGGGTTTCCTGGGCAGGAGGTGCAGGCTGTCGGGAAGCACCGTCACGGTGTTCTGGGCTCGGGCTCTACGTATCAGGTCATCTTCGAAGCTTTGGCCTCCTGGCCGGCTCGCGTTCGAAGGGCGCCCCAGGTAAGTTCCCGGCCCCAGCTCGCGTCGCGCCTCGACGCTCAGCGGCCCCAGGCTCTCGAGCTCGTCGACGCCGGCCGCCTGCATGATGCCGCGGGCGCGTCGCACGGCCAGCATCCGTTCTAGCGCGTCGTCCCGCTTCGGCTCGAGCCCGGTGAAGTCGAGCCGTTTCACCTGGTCCAGGGCTTGCGAGGGAAGCTCATGCATCACGGACGGGTAGTCGATCACTTCTGAGGGCAGAGCGTGCCCCTGGGCTCGCGCCACCAGCTCGGAGACCTGCCTCGGAGCCATCTCCACGGCTTCATCAGCCAGGATAAGGCGCAGCCGCTCGGGATGAGCTTGGGCGAGCTTCTCAGGAGACTCGAAGCCGGCCCGAGTCAAGGCTTGGTCCAGCTCGGGATCGGTCACCGGAAAACGCTGGGGTTTCGGAGCGCGTTCGGCCGGAGGGCGGCCACCAGGCCGCCGGGCGGGGCGCACCGGTCCGGGGTTCCGCTTTTCATCGTCCACGGGATACCTCTAGTCTCACAACCTGCGGCTGCCGTCGCAGGTCTCCCGCACCGCGCAGATCTTTCCTGCATCAGTTTCAGCGGTGGCTCTGGGAGATCGGTCGCTCGAGAGGATAGCACGGTGGATATCGCAGTGCGCTCGAGTAGCCTGCTCTCGAGCTCAACTGTTCAGCGCAACCAGAGAGCGCGACTCTAGACGGCGACGGGGCTGAGTGATTCCTGCTGCATTCTTTCCTCGAGCCTTGTCGACAAGGAGTCTTCGGCAGCGAGGATCGCGCGCAGCGTCTTATCGTCGAGGGCTACTACCCGCGCTCCGCCTGGACCCGCAAGGACGTCGAACTGCCTACGATCGCACCCCAGAAACTCCGCGGTACCGAACAGCTCTCCCAACTGGACGCTAGGCTCGATTCGGTGCCCGTCACAGCGTGATTCGAGGCTGCCGGAAAGCATCAAGAAGACGGTCCGTGAGGTTTGCCCCTGCCTGATGATGGCGGTGCCTGGTTGGCAGTGGAGTAGGTGGCTGGCCTTCAGCAGGTACGAAGCGTCGTCGTTCGAGAGCTCGCGCAGCAGGCCGCGGGGCTTTCCGCCCATTTCCCGGACCACGACGCTCCGGTACTCTTCCGGGGAGACCAGCGGCTCGCTGAG
>JBCCEE010000832.1:0-2394 GCA_039030415.1 Acidobacteriota bacterium | reverse complement strand
GGCCGCCGAAGAAGCAGCACTGGACCTACGTAGACTCCGACGATCGAGTGGTGGTCCAGCCTGAATAGCCAACGGTTGCGACCCCCGCCGCTGCACGTGCTGCGGCGTAGGGCCAGGCACGCTTTGCGCCGGCGCGGGGTGCGCGTAGCGGCCGGCCTGGTCGTGCTGGCCGCGGTGGTCGCCGTGGATCTGCAGGTGATCGCGCCATGGCTCGAGCCGCGGATCGACGGCTTGCCGCCGGATCACCAGAAGGTGTTCGCGGGTGAGGAGCTGGCGTTGACGGAGCTTTCGAGCGAGCCGCCGCTGCTCGCGCTCGAGGACTCGCAGGGCGTCAAGGTGATCGCCGATTTTCCACGGGCTCGCTTCGAAGAAGGTTTCGGGCGCAACCTCAGCGGCTTGGGCATCTCGCTGCCTAACGAGCCGCTCTATGAGCTGGTCTACACGACGACGGCAACGCGGTTGGCTCGGCCAGGACTCTCGCCGTGTCGATCCCGCTTGACCTTGACCGCGGCGACCGCGGCGACCGCGGCGGCTGGCGGGCCTGAAAAGGTCCAGCTGGTTTTCAGTCAGCAGGTCGACAACGCGTCTCCCGAGCTGCTGCCGTTGCGCCTGTCCTCGCCGACGAACGCCCTGATCGTGGATATCACGGACGGTCCGACCGCCGAGCTCGGGGTGGGAGACTTCCTGGACTGCGGCTCGCTGCTGATAGGAGACTTGCCGGAGCTCTCGGGCGTCCATCACGTGCGGGTCGAGGTCCCGGCCGGGCAGCCGTTCGACCTGTTCTTTCATAGCCTGGCGGGCGACGAAGTCGTCGCCTTGGTGGGCCCAGGCGCTGTCTTGCGAGCCGCGGGGGTGCAGGTTCGGTCGACGCAGGATCCGGAGCAGAAGCCAATGCTTCGGGTCACAGGGGACGGTCGATCTCTCGACATCACGGACCTGAAGATCGGGCGCCAGCAGCTGGAGCTGAGCTACAAAGGCGAGGGGATCGCTAGGGGCGTGCGGGCGCCCGAGGGCCCCGCGCCGTTCGAGCGCTTTCGGAAAGGCCTGCTCTTGAGCCCGCTGTTCAGCTTGTTCCTGGGGATCCTGCACCTCGCCCTGTTTCAACTGCTGCGGCGGGCCCTTTGGTCAGCGGCTTCAGCATAGAGTTGGCGGGCTATGCGAATTCGAGCGGCCGTGACCCGAGAGCTGACGAGCTCGCCGACGCTCGAGCCCCTGGAGCTCGAAGCGCCGCGCGCTGGTGAGGTGCTGGTGGAGGTCGTGGCCTGCGGCGTGTGCCATACGGATCTGCTCGCGCCGCAGCTCGGGCCGCTGCCCCAGGTCGCCGGCCATGAGGGTAGCGGCCGGGTGCTCGAAGTCGGGGCTGGGGTCACCAAGTTCCAGCCGGGCGACGCGGTGGCGCTCACCTTCGGCTCGTGCGGGGCCTGCCCGACCTGCACGCGGCACGAGCCGGCCTACTGCCACGAGGCGCATCACCTGCAGTTTGGTTTCGAGCGTGCGGGCGGCGGCAATGCGCTGCGGGCTGAGGACGGCAGTGTCGTCCACGGCAGCTTCTTCCAGCAGTCCGCGTTCGCCACCCATGTGCTGGCCACCGAGCGCAACGCCGTACGCCTGCCCGCGGGCATGCCGGTCGATCTGGCGGCGCCGCTGGGCTGTGGCGTGCAGACCGGCTACGGTGCGGTCACCCGCACCCTGGCGGTGCCTACGGGCGCTGGCCTGGTGATCTTCGGGGCCGGATCCGTCGGGCTGTCCGCGGTGATGGCGGCGGCCAACACCGGCGTCGATCCGATCGTGGCGGTCGACGTCGTGCCGAAGCGGCTCGAGCTGGCCGAGGAGCTCGGGGCGACCCACGTCATTCGGGCGAGTGACCGGGTCGTTGGGGACGTGCTGGCGATCTGCAGGAGCGGCGCGGACTTCTCGCTCGAATGCGCGGGTCAGCGCCAGAGCTTCAACGCCGCCATCGAGGTGCTGGCGCCGCTCGGCACCTGCGGCCTCGTCACCGTGCCCGACGCCGGCCAGCCCATTCCCTTCGAGCCCTTGAGCCTGTTGACCAAAGGACGCAAGCTGGTCGGCGTGTTGGAAGGGTCGAGCGTGCCTGATGAATTCATCCCCGAGCTCTGCCAGCTCTACCTGGCCGGCAAGCTACCCTACGATCGCCTGGTGCGGCGCTTCCCGTTCTCGCAGGTGGCCGAGGCGCTGCGCGGCGTCGAAGATGGCTCCGTCGTCAAGCCGCTGCTCGTTATGTGAGCTACCAAGATCGGAGCGCCGCCAAACGCCTGGCACCTACGCCTGGCAAAGTCCCTTGGGATCGTGAAATGTGGTCTCTGCACCTTGCAGACACCGCGATTGACGATAAAACGTGGTCTCTGCACCTTGCAGACACCACGATTGACGCTC
>JBCCEE010000831.1:0-2408 GCA_039030415.1 Acidobacteriota bacterium | reverse complement strand
TCGATTTGAACGGGTAGTCGGTCTCCTCGGTCACCGGTAAGGCGTCCATGTCGGCCCGAACCGCCACTACCGGGCCCGGACGGGCGCCCACCAGATGCGCAACGACACCGGTGTGTGCGACGCCGGTGCGTACTTCGAGACCGAGCTCCCGCAGGTGGTTCGCCACCAGTTCGGCAGTCTTGTATTCCCGGTTTCCAAGCTCGGGGTATTGATGGATCTGCTGCCGCAGCTTGATGATCTCGGCGCCGAAGCGGCCTACCGCCTGCTCGATCTTTTCAGCCTGGCCAGCGCTCGGTAGGGCGGATCCCAGCGCAGACAGGAGCGCCAGGATAGCCGCCTTGGAGACTGGCGCATGGTATGCCGAGCAAGACCGTTTTCTCATGATCAAACCGTCTATCGTGATCGGACCGCAGATTGTGAGCGGAGGCGGAATGGTAGCACGCTCATCCCGCTGCCAAGTGGGTGAGTGATACCATCGCCCGCCGACCTCCCGTCCTGTAGCTCTGCTGTGACTGGCACGCGCGGTCGGCTCACCTTCCAGCTAATTTCATGGAGCCCCATCGATGAAGTTCAAGATCCTCCTCGGGTGCGTCGTTGCCTCAATCGTCACCGTTTTCAGTGCCCGGGCGGAGATCTCCCCAGACCCGCTGACCGCGGAGATGCTGGTAGACCTGAGGAGGGTGAACAGTGTCGCACTCGCTCCCGACGGAGATCTGATTGCCTATACGTTGGAAGTGCCGCGGTCGGAGACCGACGAGCCCGGTGGCTCGTATTCCGAGCTTTGGCTAGTGCGGACGGCTGACGGAGAGCCGCGGCGGTTCACCTCAGGCAAGGAGAGGGTGAGCTCGCCGGCATTTTCGCCCGACGGGAAGTCGGTGACCTTTCGAGTCGAGCGGAAAGCGGTCCGCAAGGGCGTACAGCTCTATGCCATCCCGGTGGACGGCGGCGAGGCCAGACCGTTGACGGAGCACGCCGGCTCGGTGTCGTCGTTCCGCTGGTCGCCGGATGGCGAGTGGATCGCATTCACCGCCAGGGACGAGGACTCCAAGGAGGTCGAGGAGGCCAAGGAGGCAGGCAAGGATTGGGAAGTCTTCGACGAAGATCTGAAGTTCCGACATCTCTTCCTGCTCGAGGTCGCGAGCGGCGAGACGCACCGGGTTTTCGACGCGGATCTCGACGTCAACGCGATCCGCTGGAGCCGAGACGGCTCGACCCTGCTGTTCCAGGCCAACGAGACGGCGCGCGTCGATGACGAGTACATGAACAGCAAGATCTACTCGGTAGCGGCGCAGACTGCTGACGGTGCGAGCTCGCAGCCGCGGGTGCTGACCGAGACGCTGGGCAAGCTCGGAGGTATGGAAGTGTCACCGGACGGACGCTGGCTCGCCTTCCTCGCCGCGGTCAGCCGCAACGATCCGTTGGCCCAAAGCCTCTTCGTGGTGTCGGCCGAAGGAGGCGAAAAGAAGAATCTGACCGAAGCCTACGAAGGCAGCGTCACCAACCTGGCTTGGCAGGACGACCAAACCCTGTTGATGCTGGCGGTCGAGGGCGAGCAACAGGCCTTCCATCACGTGGACCCGGCGAGCGGCGACCGCAAGAAGCTGCCCTGGCCGCGACTGATCGCCAGCTCGCTGGATGTGGTGGGCGAGCGCTGGGCGGTAGCGGCGCACTCGCCGCAGCACCCTGCGGAAGTCTTCGTTGCCGGTGTGGGTAAGGCGCCGCAGCGGCTGAGCCACCACAATCCCGAGCTCGACGGCATCCGCCTGGCGCGTCAAGAAACGACTGAGTGGAAGGGAGCCGACGATTGGACGATCGGCGGTGTTTTGACCTACCCGCTGGACTACGAGGAAGGCAAGCGCTACCCCCTGGTTCTGCAGGTCCACGGCGGCCCGGAAGGCGTCAGTCTCGACGGCTGGACGACACGTCCCGGCTATCCGGTGCAGCTGCTGGCTGCGCGCGGTTTCATGGTCCTCGAGCCCAACTACCGCGGCAGCCAGGGGCGCGGCGTAGCGTTCACCAAAGCCGATCACGACGACTTGGGCGGCAAGGAATTCGACGACATCCTGACCGGCGTTGATGCCCTGATCGATCGCGGCATGGTCGACGGCAAGCGGGTCGGCACCGGCGGCTGGTCCTACGGTGGCTACATGTCGGCTTGGGCTGCGACGCGCTGGACCGACCGCTTCCAAGCGTCGGTGGTGGCTGCCGGATTGACCAACTGGATCTCGTTCGCCGGCACCACGGATATTCCGGTCGAGATGTCAGTCGTGCATTGGAATTCCTGGTGGTTCGACGAGCCCGAGCTGCACTGGCAGCGCTCGCCGATGGCTCACCTCAACCAGGCCAAGACGCCGACCCTAGTGGTGACGGGCTCTGAAGACGTGCGGGTTCATCCCGAGCAGGCGATG
>JBCCEE010000830.1:0-2410 GCA_039030415.1 Acidobacteriota bacterium | reverse complement strand
GTCGAAGCCTACGTCACGGCGGCCAAGCAGAAGACCGACCTGCTGCGCACCGACCTGGCGAAGGAGAAGACCGGCGTCTTCACCGGCGCCTACGCCGTCCACCCGGTGACCGAAGCGCCGATCCCGATCTGGATCGCCGACTACGTG
Source organism: Acidobacteriota bacterium (assembly GCA_039030415.1). GTDB lineage: Bacteria > Acidobacteriota > Thermoanaerobaculia > Multivoradales > J023 > JAAELT01. The sequence goes on along the minus strand of JBCCEE010000830.1, from coordinate 2,263 downwards.
CTGATGACCTACGGCACCGGCGCCATCATGGCGGTACCCGGTCAGGATCAGCGCGACTGGGACTTCGCCGAGGTCTACGACCTGCCGATCATCCGCACCGTGCAGCCGCCGGCGGACTTCGACGGCAAGGCCTACACCGGCGAAGGGACAGCGATCGCCAGCGACTTCTTGAACGGCCTCGAGATCGCCGACGCCAAAGCCAAGATGATCGAGTGGCTCGAAGCCAACGGCAAGGGCACCGCCAAAGTGCAGTACAAGCTGCGCGATTGGCTGTTCTCGCGCCAGCGCTACTGGGGCGAGCCGTTCCCCATCCTGCACCTCGACGACGGCACGATCATGGCGCTGCCGGAGAGCGAGCTGCCGGTCGAGATTCCGCATATCGACGAGTATCGCCCGACCGACGACGGCCGGCCGCCGCTGGCCCGCGCTGGCGACGAGTGGCTGATGGTCGAGCTGCCGGACGGCCGCAAGGGCGTGCGTGAGACCAACACCATGCCGCAGTGGGCGGGCTCGTGCTGGTACTACCTACGCTACATCGACGCCGGCAACGACCAAGCCGCTTGGGATCCCGAGCTCGAAAAGTACTGGCTGCCGGTCGACCTCTACGTCGGCGGCGTCGAGCACGCCGTGCTGCACCTGCTCTACGCCCGCTTTTGGCACAAGGTGCTCTACGACTGCGGTCTGGTCAGCACGTCCGAACCGTTCCAGAAGCTGTTCAACCAGGGCATGATCCTCGCCACCAGCTACCGCTCGAAGAGCGGCAAGTACTACCCGCGCGAAGCGCTCGACGAGCGCGACGGCGAGTTCTATCCCGAAGGGGAAAACGAGCCAGTCTCGGTACAGGTCGAGCGCATGGGCAAGTCCAAGCTCAACGGCGTCGACCCGATGAAAGTCATCGCCGAGTACGGCGCCGACGCGGTGCGGCTCTACGAGCTGTTCATGGGTCCACTCGAGCAGACCAAGCCGTGGCAGATGGAGGGGTTGGAAGGCATCCACCGCTTCCTGTGTCGGGTGTGGCGCCTGGTCGTCGACGAGCGCACCGGCGAGCTGGCGACCAAGATCACCGACGCCCCTGCCGCCAGCGAGGAAGCGCTCGAGAAGGTGCTGCACAAGACCCTCAAGAAGGTCCACGACGACACCACCGGCCTGCGCTTCAACACCGCCATCGCCCAGATGATGGTGTTCGTCAACGAAGCGACCAGCGCCAAGACCCTGCCGCGCGAGATCCTGCAGACCTTCCTGCAGGCCCTGGCCCCCTACGCTCCCCATTTAGCCGAAGAGGCCTGGGCGCTCCTGGGCTGCGAGGGTCTGGTGGTGCAGACCGACTGGCCGGCGCACGACGAGGCGCTGTGCGCCGAAGACATGATCACCCTCATCGTCCAGGTCAACGGCAAGCTCCGCGACCGCATCGAGGTCGAGCGCGGCAGCGATCGCGAGCGGCTGGAAGCGCTCGCCCTGGCCTCTTCCGCCGCCCAGCGCTTCATCGACGGCAAGACGCCGCGCAAAGTCATCGTCGTGCCGGACCGCCTGGTCAACATCGTCGTCTGAGATGCCGGGAGCCGTTCGATGAGCCGGAACGTCGACCGCCTCGCCGACGCCATCGACGGCGTCGGCGGTGGCCTGCTGCTGGTCGTGACCGGCGCCGGCATCAGCCTCGCCAGCGGCATCCCGACCTTCCGCGGCAGCGATAAAGACGCGGTCTGGAAGCGGGACGTCACCGAGCTCGGCACCTTCGGCTACTTCGAAGAGGATCCGGTCGGCAGCTGGAGCTGGTACCTGAGCCGCTTCGCCAAAGTCCTCGGGGCCAAACCCAACCTCGCCCACTACGCCCTGCTCGGCCTCGAGAGCTGGCAGCAGGAGCGCGGCGGGGACAGCCTGCTGGTGACCCAGAACATCGACGGCCTGCACCGTCTCGCCGGCTCCCAGCAGCTGGTGGAGGTCCACGGCGCCGCCGATCGCCTGCGCTGCCCGGTCGACGGCTGCCGCCACGGCGCGCCCCACGGCTCGCTACCGCGCAGCGATTTCGACCTCGCCCCGTTCCAGGCCAATCCGAGCGCCGAACGGCTGCCCAAGTGCCCGCAATGCGGCGCCATCCTGCGCCAACATGTGCTGTGGTTCGACGAGTACTACACCAGCCACGAGGACTACCAGTGGCACCGCGTGCAGTCCGCCGCCAGCCGCATGAACCTGGTGCTGTTCGTCGGCACCTCCTTCGCCGTCGGCGTCACCGACATGTTCGTGCAGCAGGCGCTGCTGGGTCGAG
>JBCCEE010000829.1:0-2416 GCA_039030415.1 Acidobacteriota bacterium | reverse complement strand
TCAGCAGCGGCAGGGGCAGCTGACCCTGAAGGCGCGGTGCAGCGTCGACACCATGCCGGTCCTGCTGGCGGAGCCCAGGCCCGAGCAGATTCTGAACTACGTGCGGCGCACCGGCGAGCGGGTGGTGCTGAGCGACGCCAGCAGGGACCCGACGTTCATGAAGGACGACTTCGTCGCGTCCCGCCGGGTGAGGTCCCTGCTCTGCATGCCGATCAGTCGCCAGGACGGGATCGTCGGCATGCTGCTGCTTGAGCATTCCCAGCTGGCGGACGCCTTCACCGAAGCGCGGCTCGATATCCTCGATATTCTGGCGGCGCAAGTGGCGGTGTCGCTCGAGAACGCGCGGCTCTACGGTCAGCTGAACCGGATGAACGAAGAGCTCGAGAAGCGGGTGGACCGGCGTACGGCCGAGCTCGCGGAGGCCGCCCGAGAGGCTCTGGAGCACCGCCGCGCGGCGGAAGCGGCCAACAACGCCAAGAGCGAGTTTCTGGCCAAGATGAGCCACGAGATCCGGACGCCGATGAACGCGGTGATCGGCATGACCGAGCTGCTGCTCGGCACCGGCCTCGACGCGGAGCAGAAGCTGTTCACCAAGACCGTGCGCAGCAGCGGCGAGACCCTGCTGACGCTGATCAACGACATCCTCGATTTCTCGAAGATCGAGGCCGGCGAGCTGCGGCTCGAGCGCGCTCCGGTCGTGCTGCGGGATTGCCTGGAGCAATCGGTCGAGGTGCTGGCGCTGGCGGCGGCGGAGAAGGGCATCGAGCTGGCTCTGAGGGTCGCGCCGGACGTGCCGGTGGCGGTGCTCGGGGACGACGCTCGCCTGCGCCAGGTGCTGCACAACCTGATCGGCAACGCGGTCAAGTTCACGGCCCGGGGCGAAGTCTTCATCGAGATGACGCGCGCCCCGGCGAAAGAGGCCGGTCACGTCGGTCTCGTCTGCTCGGTGCGGGATACCGGCATCGGCATCGAGCCGGCGGCGCTCGAGCACATCTTCGAAGCCTTCTCCCAGCAGGACACGTCGACCACGCGGCGCTTCGGCGGTACCGGCCTCGGGCTCGCCATCAGCCGCCATCTGGTCGGAGCGATGGGGGGCATCATCTGCGTCGAGAGCGAGCCGGGCTCAGGCTCGACCTTCGCCTTCTCGTTCGAAGCGCCGGTGGCCAGCCATGCTCGGCCGCGCTATCTCGATCCGAGCTGCTCGGATCTCGCCGGCCGTCGAATCCTGGTGGTCAACGAGCTGGCGCTGACCCGCGATCTGCTGCGGTCCACCCTCGAGCCCTGGGGGATAGAGGTCGAGCTCGCGGCGACCGCTGGCCAGGCCCGCCAGCAGCTGATTGCCGCTGACGGCGCCATCGACTGTGTCATCGTCGACGGCTCGCAGGTGGCGGTGGCGGCCAACCCGCAGCTCACGGCGGCTCTGGTCCGGCTTCCGGTCATCACCTTGACTTCGATGACTGACCCGCCGCCAGCCGAGGCGAGGCCGGCGCTGAGCAGGCCGGTGACGGCGGGGCGTCTCTTCGATCTGCTGGTGGAGCTGCTCGGAGCGGCGGACGCCAAAGCTCCGCCCAGCCGCGAAGACGAGCCGCCGGAGACCGAGCTGGCGCTGGCCGTGCCGGGCGGTTTGCGCGTCTTGCTGGCCGAGGACAATCCGGTGAACCAAGCGGTCGCCGCGGCCTTTCTCGAGCGGCTGGGGATAAAGGCCGAGGTCGTCGAGAACGGGTCCGAAGTGATCGACGCCCTCAGCCTGCGCTCCTACGATCTCATCTTGATGGACGTCCAGATGCCCGAAGTCGACGGCCTGGAGGCGACGCGACGCATCCGCTCCAGCAACCACCTGAGTCAGCCCTACATCATCGCCGTGACCGCCAACGCCACCGTTCAGGATCGCCAGCGCTGCATGGCGATCGGCATGGACGACTACATTCGCAAGCCGTTTCGACTCGAAGACCTACGCGACAGCTTGAACCGCTACCTCGGCGTGCAGCCGAGCTCGGAAACCGGGGCTTGGGTCTAGAGCAGTTGGTACAGGCGGTGGGCGCCCAGGCGCTCGCGCAGGACGAGGAAGAGCTCGGCGGTCATCAGCGCGTCGTGCAGGGCATGATGCGCTGGGTAGCTCGGCAGGTCGAAGGCTTCGACCGCTTGTGAGAGATTGCGCGGTAGGGGGCGGGTATCGGGGCGGACGAAGCTGCGGCGATGCTCGAGCCGACCGAGCAATCGCACGGTATCGACCACCGGCGGCCGCGGCCACGGCTGGCCGGCCGCCTGGAACGCGCGCCGCAGGAAAGCGAGGTCGAAGCGCGCGAAGTGCAGAATCAGCACCGACCCCTCGAGCCTGTTGCGAATCTCCGGGATCAGCGCGGCGAGGTTGGTGGGTGTGCCGTAGATTGTGGTCCAGTTGTTATCCCAGGACCAG
>JBCCEE010000828.1:0-2420 GCA_039030415.1 Acidobacteriota bacterium | reverse complement strand
GGGCTGATGACCGGCGTCGCGCAGGAGAAGGCCAGATTCGACGGATCGCCGACGAATCGGCAGTAGGAGCTCTTGCCGCTGGCGTCGACGTCGGCCATGGCGATCGGTAGATGACCGTAACCGAAGTCGAGGCCGGCCGGAGTGCCCTGGCGGCTGTTGACGTCGTAGTTGCCGAAGGTTCCGGTGGCGGTCGCTAGGGCGCAGGACAGGAAGTTGTACGGCGCGTCGCCGACGAATCGGCAGTAGTCGGCGCGACCGTCGGCGTTGACGTCGGCGAGCAGGCGCGGCATGTCGGCCCGTCCAGGGTCGATGCCGGCGAAGCCCTGCGCGCTGTTGATGTCGTACTGGCCGAAGGTGCCGTCGGCTTTGGCGGTGGCGCAGGAGAAGAAGATGTTGGGCGCATCGCCGACGAATCGACAGTAGTCGGCGCGGCCGTCGGCGTTGACGTCGGCCATCAGCCTCGGCATGTGGCCATAGCCCTGATCGAGGGGCGGGCTGTTGACGTCGTACTGGCCGAAGGTGCCATTGGCGTTGGCGGCGGCGCAGGACAGGAACGGCCGATGGTAGTCGCCGACGAATCGGCAGTAGTCGGCGCGGCCGTCGCCGTTGGCGTCGGCCATGAAGCTCGGCATGATGGTGTAACCCACGTCGAGCCCCGAGCTGTTGACGTCGTACTGGCCGAAGGTGCCGCTGGCGGTAGCGGTAGCGCAGGACAGGAACGGTGCGTGGGGGTCACCCACGAACCGGCAGTAGTCGGCGCGACCGTCGGCGTCGACGTCGGCCATGAAGGTTGGCAGGTGGCCGTAGCCCAGGTCGAGCCCCGAGCTGTTGACGTCGTACTGGCCGAAGGTGCCGCTGGCGGTGGCGGCGGCACAGGACAGGAACGGCGTGTGGTAATCGCCGACGAACCGGCAGTAATCCGCGCGACCGTCGGCGGTGACGTCGACCACGAAGGTGGGCCGGTGGGTGTAGCCAGGGTCGAGGTTGGCGAAGCCGTAGCCGCTGCTGACGTCGTACTGGCCGAAGCTAGCCTGCGGCAGCCGGTTGCTGAAGCCGGCGACGGTGGAGCCGGTCTGGCGGAAGGTGAGCGCGTTGTCCGCCGAGTTGGGGGCGCTGGCCGATACGCCGGTCGGCTGGTGGTCGTGGCTCACCGCCGGGTTGGAGAAGTTCAGGATGCGCGGGCAGTGGGAGCCGGAGCAGTCATAGGCCATGACGGTGCGGAATTCTCGACTCGGCGCCTGATAGCCGTAGGAGTAGGAGAAGGCGCCGGGGAACGAAGAGTTGGCGCGATCGTGCATGGCGCCGAGGTTGTGACCGACTTCGTGGGCGAAGCTGTAGTTGCCGGTGGCGCACCAGCGCTGCACGACGTTGACGGCCAGGGGGGCGAACGAGGGGGAGTTGGAGGTCATCACGTAGCCGAGGCCGCAGGCGCCGCTCATGTTCTCGACGAACAGGCTGACCACGTCGGCCTGCCAGGAGCTCTTGAACGGTGCGGTCTCCGAAGTCGTCCGCAGCCAACCGAGGTCGGTGTAAGGATTGCCGGTCTCCGGATAGTCGATCTCCACCAAGCCCGCTAGCCGCGCCGTGGCGTCGGCCTGGCTGCGCGACAGCGCGGCTTCGAGCTGGCTGATCGCCAGGATTACCTGGTGCTGGATGGCGCTCACCGAGCCCGCTGCCTGGCGTGCCGTCTTGGTGTAGGCGACGAGGATGTCGATCTCCTGGCGTCCGCTCTTGGTTTCGCCGCTCTCGGTTCCGCTGGCCTGGACTTTCAACGGCAGCTGGAGCTCTGGAATCAGCGGCTCGGCGCCCGGCGCAAAGCGAGCGCGGTCGAGCTCCTCGAGCAGATGGATGCTGCCGCCGGCGTGACGCAGGCTGAAGAAACGCTCTCCCACCTCGAAGGTGCCGGCGAGGGCGCCGTCGCGCTCCACCAGGACGACGCTGCCGGGGTTGGCGTCCTTGGAAGCACCGAGGGTGCTGCCGTGGTAGAGGGTAAAGCCGAGATCGTCGCGGCGGGCGTCGTCGATCACCAGCGGTGCCTCGACGCCGGGGAAGAAATCGAGGCGAAGCGGCGCGTCCTGCCGGGTGGCGGATTCGGCTTTCAGGTTTTGCTGCAGCAGCGCGAGATCCAGCTCGACCAGCCGGCTGCGCACCACGGTGTGGTTCAGCCCCTTCTGCTGCAGCTCGAGGATGGCGGCTCTGGCGTCTTCATCCGCGGGCAGGTCGGCTGAGCGGAAGAGTCGATCCGCGGGCTGTGCCACCAGCGGCTCGACGAAGACGAGGGCGGCGAGCGTGAGGGCCAGGGCGGCACTGGCCGCCTTGGGCCTGGGAGGCTTGCTGGGGTGACGGGCGTTGATGAGGGTACGACAGGCTTCGAGCATGGGAGATCCTCCTAGATCACGGGTGAGAGACATGGAAACGGG
>JBCCEE010000827.1:0-2442 GCA_039030415.1 Acidobacteriota bacterium | reverse complement strand
CAGCTGCGGACGCAGGCGGGCCATGAGATTCTCTGGTTGACCTTTGGCCTGATCGATCAGGCGGCGTTGCCATTTCCTGGCGTCCTGAAATTGTCCGGCCTCGGCGAACGCCATCGCGACGGTCTCAGCGGCTTGCGGGCTCGCCTGGCGACGGTAGACCGCTAGCGCTAGCGCGACGGCACGCTCGCCATCTCGTAGTTCGGCGCTCGGCGCGCTTGCCAACAGGCGTGCCAGGAAGTGGCTGAAGGCGAGGTCTCCAGGGACGGCGATCAGACCCTCCTCGAGCAGCTCGCGAGTTTCGTCATAGCGCCCGAGGAGTACCAGGCACGTGGCTCGGCCTAGGCGACCTGCAATGTGATCCGGAACGAGCTCGAGTAAGCGCCCATAATGCTGTTCGGCTTCGGCCAGGCGCCCGAGGTGGCCAAGCGTGGCGGCGAGCTGAAGCCGGGCACCCGCGGCCCCAGGATCACCCTCGAGGGCCATGCGGTAGTGGTCGATAGCTTGCTCGAAGGCGCGGCGACGCTGCGCCATGTCACCCTGGGCGGTGGCGATCGCCGCACGGTCCTCGGCTGATGAGTCCGGCGCGGCGCGCAGCAGCTCGCTGGCGGTCGCGACGTCGCCAGCTTGCTCGGTGGCGCGAGCCAGCTGAATGCGGGCTGCGGCATCGTGCGGATCGAGCGCCACCAGGCGCTCGAGGTCGGCGGTGGCACGCGATAGATCGCCGAGAGCAGCGTAGGCGGTGGCGCGCTTTCGCAGCGCCGGCCGGTGGTCGGGATGCTGCTCGAGCGCGGCTCGATAGTCTGAGACCGCAGTCGTCCAATCGCCACCGCGAGCCGCAATGTTGCCTAGCTTGACGCGGGCCTCGAGCAGAGTCGGCTCGATCTCGAGGGCTTTTCGAAAGTGCTCCGCGGCGCGGTCGTCCAAGGCTCGCCGCACCCAAAGCCCGCCGGCGACATAGTGCAGGCGTGCTTCGGCTCGCTGGGTCACAGACGCGAGGCCCAGGCGCAGGGCACCGGAGAGCTTCTCGGCGGCTCCCTCGACGCTGCCGAGCTTCGAAAGCGAATAGCCCAGGTGGTCCTCGAGGCTCACGGCAGGGTTGGATGCCATCGCCAGCACAACTTCGAAGGCAGTCAGAGTCAACACCTCACCGAGTCGATCGATGCTGGGGTCCTCAAAGCGGACGTCACGGTCATTGGCGCGGGCCAGGTGGCTGCGGGCGCGGTCGAGCTCGCCGAGTCGGCGCAGAGTTTGGCCGTAGACATGATGCACGCGGCCGGCATCGGGCTGCTGGCTCAGGGCTTTTTCGAGCCAGGCCACAGCCGCCTCGGGCTGACCGCGCTCGAGGTAGATTCGCCCAAGGCCAAAGGCCGCGGCAGCGTTGTCCTGGTCGAGCTCTAGGGCGCGACGCAGGGCGGCCTCGGCGGCCGGAGATTCACCTAGCTCGAGCTCGGTCTGTCCGAGTCGCATCCAGGCGGCGGCATCGTTGGAGTACTGATCGAGAAATGCCCGCAGCTCTCGGCGTGCTTCTAGCGGATCGCGCGTTTGCTCTAGGACCCCTAAGAAATAGCCCCAGATCGGCTCGGTGGGAGAGAGCTGGCGGGCCGCCAGAAAGTGATGGCGAGAAGCATCGTCGAGTCCATAGGCCAGGTAGAGCTGTGCCAGGTGGCCGAGGTGGGTCGCGGCATGGTCGAGTCGACCGCTGTCGAGCGCTTGCTCCGCGGCTTCGTGGAGGGCGCCCAGGCGATGGCGAACCGGTGCCTCGAGGGCCTCGACGCTGGGCCGCCTTGGCAGCTCGAATGCCGCCCCTGCATCGCGGTCGACGGCAACGGCCGTCGCTGTAGGCCCCGCGAGGTGCGACATCAGCAGCTGGCTGATCGCAGCTTCGAAGTCGCCGCACTGGCGTAGCGCGGCGGCGAGGCCGGCACGGGCGTCGCGATCACCGGGCACCTCGGCGATCGCCAGCTCGAAGCTTGCCGCCGCTTCCTCGCAGCGCTCGTCAGCGAGGGCGACCTCGCCGCGCAGTCGGTGATAGCCGTGGCCGCGACCCAGGGCCGTGATCGCGGCCAGACGAGAGTCGGGCGTTGCCACTTCAGTCGGGCCCTGACGCTCGAGGTGCTCTTCGGCACGCTGCAGCTCGCCGGTCTGACGCAACGCGATCGCCAGTGGATAGTGAGCTTCGGTAGCTCCCGGCTGCAGAGCCAGGGTGCGCTCGAAGTGGGTGATGGCTTCGCGGTGGTGGCCGGTGGTGGCCGCGATCCGTCCTAGGCCAAGGTGTGCGGCGGCCAGCTCGGGATGCAGAGCGAGAGCCTGCTCGTAGTGGTAGCGAGCCTTCGCCGGTTCGTTGGCCTCGAAAAGAGTATCGGCGAGCCGCAGGTGAGCATTGGCATCTTTGGGCTCGCGTTCGAGTACGCGTTGATAGAGAGCCGTAGCCTCGTCGAGCTG
>JBCCEE010000826.1:0-2472 GCA_039030415.1 Acidobacteriota bacterium | reverse complement strand
TGGCGCTGATGTGAACGAGTCGCAGACGTCCCGGATCGGCGTCATCGTGTATCTGGTGGAGGTAGACCACCGAACCGTCTGCGGCCAGGGCGCCGACGGGCGGTGGTGCGATCTTGCTGCAGGCACGAGTCGGGGGAGGTGCCGGGAAGGCCAGGAGGCTGGCCAAAGCCAAGCTCCTCGCCAGGCGAGAAGCCCTGTGTCGCATCATTAACGACTACCTCCCGAGATTCCAGGCGCTGGTGTCGCCAGACTCGAAGCCGTCCGCGAAGACGAGGTTGGGTGGCGTCTTTTGGATACTGTTGGTGATCCGGTCCGTGCCCGTGGACGCTCGGCTGCCCCACACAATGACAGCGTTGCCATCGGCATCCAGCACCAGGTCGGAGAAGGTCTGGTCGGCACCCGTCACCGTGTTGACCTGAAACTCCTGTCCGCTGGTGGAGCCGTCCGAGGCATAGCGCCGCTGTTGGATGCTGTTGTTGGAGTCATCGTTGCCGAACGAGCCGTAGCTGCTCCAGGTGACCACGAAGCCGCCGGCGGTATCCCAAGCGACCCGGGGAGCGAACTGGATGCTCGTCGTATAGGCGTTGGCGCGGAAGTCATTACCGCTGGCAGAGCCGTCCGCGGCGAAGCGCCGCGCGATGATGCCGCCATAGTCGTTGTCCTGCCCCTCCCACACCACCACCAGCTCGCCATTCGGGCGCAGCGCAGCGTGGGGGCGCGTCTGAAATCCTGGCGTCGCGCTGTTGACTTGGAACTGCCCGCCTTCGGCGTTGCCGCCCGCGGCGTAGCGCTGAGCCTGGATGCTGGTCTGTGAATCGTCATCTCCGAAGGAGCCTGAGCTGCTCCACACGATCACAAAGTCGCCGTCGCCGTCGAAGGCGACGGCGTCGGGAAACTGGCCACCGGTGGTGTAGGTGTTGACCTGAAACTCCGAATCGACCGGGAAGCCGCTCGACGAAAAGCGCTGGGCCTGGACACTACCGCCCGTGTTGTCATCGCCGAACGAACCGAAGCTGCGCCAGGCGACGACGAAGTTGCCCTCCGCGTCGGCCCCCACTGTCGGATAGCCCTGGCCATCGGTGGTGTAGGAGTTGATCTGAAATTGGCCACCCATAGCGGTGCCGTCCGAGGCGAAGCGCTGACCCTGGACGCTGTAGTCCGAGGTGTCGTCGCCATACGAACCCTCGCTCATCCACGCCACGACGAACGCACCGCTGTCTGCCATCGCCACCGACGGCCAGCGTTGGCCGCCGGTGGTGTAGGTGTTGACTTGAAACTCGTCTCCGAGTGGCGAACCGTCAGCAGCGAATCGCTGACCCTGAATGCTCCTCTCGGAGTCGTCCGTACCGAAGGAACCGTCGCTGAGCCAGACGACGACGAAATTGCCTTCGGCGTCCCTAGCGATTTCGGGCAGACTCTGTGCGCCAGTGGTGTAAGTGTTGACCTGGACATCGCCGGCCCAGGCCGGTGACGCGACGGAGCTGAGGAGCCCCGCGCCGACCGTCACCCAAACCGCAGCGTACCAGGCGCTGCATTGAGCGAGTCTGTTCCAGGGGACAAAGCGGACCCAGTTGCTCCCGAGCATGATTCAACCCCCTCTCCTGCCGAAGATAGGTGACCAGATATGGGATTATCCTAGGTCTTTATAACATACTGGGTCTTGGCAGCATATCTGCCTCGGGCGTTCGCGGCATGGCTATCGCTGTGTCAGGGGTCGGCCACCGTCTGCGACAAGGCTGCCGTCTGCGACCAGGCTACCGTCTACGACCAAGCTCCAGTGTCGCCGCTCTCGAATCCGTCGGAGAAGATCGAGCTATCGCCGCCGAAGCAGACGCCGGTGAAGTCTGCCCCCGGCTTCACGATCGGAGTAGCGGCACTGCCGGTGGTGGCGTCGTAGATTCCCAGGGTGTCGTCGTCCGTGACATAGAGCAGGCCGGTGGAAGGATCTGCCGCCATGGTGTCGATTCCGCCCATCGGCACCAGGCTGCCGGTACCAGGAATGGTCAGGGCGGGAGTATCACTCAGGACGCCGCTCGCCGTGTCGTAGTCATAGACGTCGATCGCTCCCTCGGCGCGGATGGAGACGCGGCCTTGATCCGGCTGGAAGATGGCGCTTCCTGGCGCAGTAGCCGTCGTCACCTGATCACGGGTGCCCAAGCCTGCGACCGCGATTGACGTCACGTCGAAGCCGAGCTGCAGGATCAGCGCCGTGTTCGAGCCCGGCGCGCAGTGGACGTTGACGGGGAAGTCCGGCGTGATCGACTCGCCGGTGTCGCTGAGCTGGCCGGCGCCGTCAATCTCCAGTCGGCGTACCCGGCGTCCGTTGTCGCTGATCGAGATCCAGCCCACCAGCACGGATCCGTCGTCGCAAATGTCTACCACCTGGCAGTCGTGGCCGAGGTCGAAGGTGTCTATCTCGGCGCGTGCCGCAACGTCCACCACCGAAACCTCCGAGCCGCCACACACCACGGC
>JBCCEE010000825.1:0-2500 GCA_039030415.1 Acidobacteriota bacterium | reverse complement strand
GAAGGCGAGCGCGTCGCCACCGCCTCCGAAGATCGCACGGTCCGCATCTGGCGGCGCGATCAACCTCGCATCACGAAGATCCTGCGAGGCCATCAGGGCCCGCTGGTGGCGGCATCGTTCGACGCGGAAGGCGAGCGCGTGCTGACCGCTTCGCTCGACGGCACGGCTCGCCTATGGTCGGTCGACGGCGAAGCGTCGCCAATCGTCTTCCGCCACGGACAGGAATTGATCTTCACCGCCTTCGAAACGCCAGGCAACCGCATCGTCACCGCCTCCGAAGCCAGCATTCGCATCTGGCGAGCGGACGGCACGGGCGAGCCCTTGACGATCGCCACCGAGGGCCCTGGCTTCGACGCCATAGCGCTCGCAGAGAGTGGGATCGCCACCGCCACATGGGACGGTCAGCTGAGGATCTGGCAGTTAGAGCAGGGTGCCAAAGCCATGCCGGATTCGCCCGTCGAGCTCGGACGTTTGGAGAGCGCCGTGCTGGCCTTGGCTTGGGATCCCCGCGGCAGGCGCTTAGCCGCGGCGGCGCAGGATGGCTCGGTCCACATTTGGCCATCGGTCAGCGAGCCAGCGCAGGTGCTGGGACGTCACCAGGGAGCGGTTGAGAAGGTTGCGTTCAGTCCCAACGGTCGGTCGTTGGTCTCTTCGGGTAAAGACAACGCCGCGCGCGTCTGGCGGCTCGACGGATCGCGCGAGCCAATGACTCTGCGTGGCCACCAGCGCGCCGTCCGCTTCGCAGACTTCAGCCCCAACGCCAGCCAGGTTGCGACCGCGTCGGACGACGACACGGTTCGCGTCTGGCAGCTCGACCAGCTCGACACGCCGCGAGCTCTGACCTGGCATCGCGACGACGTCACAGTGGTCCGTTTTAGCCCGGACGGGCGCCTGTTGGTGTCAGCTTCCAAAGATGGCGCCGCGCTGCTCTGGCGGCTCGACGGCAGTGGCGAGCCACTGGTGCTGTGGCATCGAGACGCCCATGGCGTGCCGGCGCGGGTCACCGCCGCCGAATTCAGTCCCGAAGGTACCCACTTGGTTACCGCGTCGCTCGATCACACGGCCCGCATCTGGCTGATCGATACCGCCACCCTGCGGGGCGAGATCGCCGCTACGGTGCAGGGCTGCCTCGATGCAGAGTTTCGACGCAGCTACCTGGGTGAGACCGAGGCGCAGGCCCGCCGGGCCTTTGCACGCTGTGCGGGGCAGAATTCGCTCACTCGCCGCCCGGCAGCAGACGGTGATGGAATTCAAAGCTCGCCTTCGGCCCCGCCGGGCGATTCTTGAACTTACCTTCCAGCTCGAGCCGCAAACGTCCTTCGGGCAGCCCCACCACCTCCAGCTTGATCGGAAACGGTTTCCCCGCTTCCAGCGCATCAACCAGTTTGCCGGCTGCTGCTTCCTCATCGCCTGTCAACAGCCGGTAGCGCACCTGGCGTAGATCGCTATCGGGACGCAAGCGCAGGGTGTAAGCCTCGACGACTTCCGGAAGTTGGCTGTGGTAGACGAATGCAGGCAGCAGGATCCGGTCACCGGACGCACCGTCGCTCGCTGAGATCACAATGCCCACATTGCTCGGGGCGATCTGTTCCCGACTCAGCACGTCGCCGGTCGCCCAGGGGCCAAACGTGTTCCAAGCATCGACCTCCCACTCCTGGGGCTTGGCCTCCATGAAGTACTGCGTCTGATCCACCAGCTCGCGAGCTTGGATCGTGACTTCGCCCGAGACGGGCAGGAAGAACCCGACCTCGAGCTCCACCGACTCATCAGGTTCGTAACTCTCTCGCCAGCCAGAGAACGACACCACGTCCAGCTGCGTTCGTCCGACCAGCACCTCGACACGCCCCTCATAGCGGTTGCCGAGATCGTTGCGCCGTTTCCAACGCTCGCTTGGCTCGTCGGCCCAGGCTAGCGGCCCCCAAGCCATCGCGACGACTGAGGCAACAGCCAACAGTCGGCGCAACCGGCTCACAGGGCTGGCCTTCACAGCATCAGCCCCAAGCCGAGGTATCGCCGGATTCGAAGCCATCCGAGAAGATCGAGCCACGCGGCCGTACCCGGCCGTCCATGTCGGGAATCACATAGCCGGGATCGAAACGGCAGGGTCCTTCGGCGGTGCCACCGTTCATCAGATCTTCGCACCCGCTCTGGATCGTCGATGCGGTCGGCTGGGTGCTGCCTGCGATCCAAGCGCGCAGCGCCTCCCAACCCGCCAGCGTTTCAGCATCGGTAAAGCCGCAATGACTCGGCGTATCCTCCACCACCACCGCCACGGTCAGGTTCTCGGGCGGCACCACCGAGGCGTACTCGCTCTGGTTCTCGACGATCACCAGGCCGTCCTGGTCGGTGTGGATCGAGACAATCTTGACGTCTCCAACGTTACCGCTCGGCGTGTAGTTGTTACGCAGACTTGCGCGGTCATTACTATCGGCTGAAACCCGAGAAGAGATGATCGAGATCTACGAGCGCGAGTCGGGACGCGAGGTGCGCAACCCCCACT
>JBCCEE010000824.1:0-2506 GCA_039030415.1 Acidobacteriota bacterium | reverse complement strand
CGGCAAGACCGGCATTGTGCTAGTGACGCTCGGCACCCGACTCACCGCCGCCGAGCTCGAGCACATGGTGCGCGACAGCGGCATGCGAGCCCTGCTCTACGACGACGCCAGCGCCGAGACGGTGGCGGCCCTGCGCGAGCTGCTGAAGGAGCGGCCGGCCGCCGTCGACCACTGGGTCGCCTTCGACAGGTCTGCCGAAAATTCAGCCCCTGAGAATTCAGCCCCTGAGAATTCAGCCCCTGAGGCAGCCGAGAATAGGGTTGACTACCACGCCGCCGTCGCCGAGCTCCCCGAGGCTTCCGACTGGCGCCCGACGCCATGTGACCCTGAGGATCTCTGCTGCCTGCTCTATACCTCGGGCACCACCGGCCTGCCCAAGGGCGTGATGATTCCCCACCGTATGGTGGTGTGGAACGGTTTCAACACGGTCACCGGCTGGCAGCTGCGGGCTGATGACGTCAGCCCGATCTTCACGCCGCTCTACCACGCCGGCGGCCTGATGGCCTTTCTGGTGCCGATCGTGACCATCGGCGGTACAATCGTGCTCCACTCCGACTTCGACGCCGAGAGCGTCTGGCGTTCGATCGAGGAAGAGGCCTGCACCGTGGTGCTCGGGGTGCCGACGATCTGGAAAATGCTACTCGAATCACCGTCGTTCGCCCGAGCGGACCTGAGCCACCTGCGCTGGTTGATCTCGGGCGGTGCCCCGCTACCCCACTACCTGATCGAGGCGTACCAGGCCAAGGGCGTGGTGTTCAAACAGGGCTTCGGCATGACGGAGGTTGGCGTCAACTGCTTCGCCATGACGGTCGACGACTCGTACCGCAAGCCGGGCTCGATCGGCAAACCGATGATGCACACCGAGGTTCGCCTGGTCGACGATGACGGCCGCGACGTCGCGGACGACGAGGTTGGTGAGCTGCTGTTCCGCGGCCCGCACGTCTGCGCCGGCTACTGGCACAACGAGGACGCGACGGCCCGCGCGCTCGACGCCGACGGCTGGTTTCACTCCGGCGACCTCGCTCGGCGCGACACCGACGGCTACTTCTACGTGGCGGGGCGCGAAAAAGACATGATCATCTCGGGCGGCGTCAACGTCTACCCGGCGGAGATCGAAGCCGCCCTACTGCTCCACCCCGAAGTTGAGGACGTCGCGGTGGTCGGCGTGCCGGACGAGCGCTGGGACGAAGCCGGCATCGCGTTCGTCAAGCTGCGGCCCGGCGGGCCGGAGGCGACGGCGGACGCCCTGGACGCTTTCCTCGGCGAGCGGCTGGCCCGCTTCAAGCTGCCCAAGGGCTACCGTTTCGTCGACGAGCTGCCGCGCACCGCCTACGGCAAGGTCGTCAAGGGCGAGCTGAAGGACCGCTTCCTCGAGGAGTCGGCTTGAGCGTCGAGCTCCTCGACCACCAGGTTTTCGGCGAGGGCGACTCGGCCATCCTGCTGCTCAACGGCGGCATGATGACCTACAACGCCTGGCTGCCGATCAGCTCTGGGTTGAGTCGTAGCCACCGCATCGTCGGCTGCGACTTCCGCGGCCAGCTGTGCTCGCCCGGGAAGGCTCCACAGCGCCTGATCGATCATCTCCCCGACCTGATCGCCCTGCTCGATCACCTCGAGCTGCGGCGGGTCCACGTCATGGGCACCTCATTCGGGGGCGAGATCGGCCTGCTGCTGGCGGCCGAGCATCCCAAACGCGTCCGGACGCTGGCGGCGGTGACCGCCGTCGACCGGACGCCGGAGGATATGGCGGAGAACGCTCAGGAGGCTCGGCGCCAGGCTCGCCAGGTGATCGCGGGCGGTGATGGGCGCCACTTCTTCGACGCGGTGGTGGCAGACATCTACTCCCTACAGTGGCGAGAGCAGCATGCGGACGACCTGGCCAAACGTCGCGAGGCGGCATCCAAACTGCCGATTCCCTGGTACGAGGGTCTGCTCGGTATCCTGACGGCGATCGAAGACTTCGACCTGAGCCCATGCCTCGGCAAGATTCGCTGCCCGACCCTCGTCGTCCACGCTGCTCGCGACCGCGTCATGCCCGAGGAGCGGGTACGGACGCTAGCTACCGCGATCGCCGGAGCCGAGCTTCAGGTGCACCCCGAGGCCGGGCACACCCTGGTGGTCGAGGACCCGGACTGGCTGGTCGCCATCTACCGCGACTTCCTCAGTCGACATTAGCTGCACGATTCGCAGGACCGCACTGAAGCGACGATTTCGTTTGATCACTTGCGGTCGCCGAATACGCCCCTAACAATTAGGGGACAACAGATCCAAGAGGGTTGCCGGGTGCCGAGAAGGAGAGGCATCGAGCGGTAATCTGCGGCAGCTGGATGAGGAGCCATCATGCGATTTGATCTGCATTCGGGAAGCGCCGGCATTTGGCGTGCCGTCGCCTTGACGCTCGTCCTGACCCGCTGGATTCTGGCGCCTGCCGCGCTCGCGCAGGCGGGCCCCCGTGCGATCTCGGAGATAGAGCGCCAGGGGGTGGCCCTGGCGATGGTCTACCTCG
>JBCCEE010000823.1:0-2508 GCA_039030415.1 Acidobacteriota bacterium | reverse complement strand
CGATGTACTGCATGGCGTCGAAGTGCGAGTGGTTGACCACATCGATCATGCCGGCCGCCTGCACGATCGCTAGCCGGCCGTCCTGATAGAGGCCCTGCAGAGGCGCCATGGCGGGATGCATGCCGAACTGACCGTTGAGGTCGATGGCGGCACCGGGGCCGCTGGTCGGAATCTGCAGGGTCGGACGCGCCGCCTCGTAGTGGCCGCGGTCGGCGCCGTCCAGGGGCGGCAGCATGTTGAGCCCGTCGGCACCACCGCGTAGGAAGATCACCACCAGGATCTCTTCGTTGAGGTTGGGATCGCCGAAGGCGACGGTATTCATGCGCGAACCGGCCAGGCTGGCGATGGCGGCGGAGCAGCCGCAGAAGAAGCCGCGTCGGGTCAGATTATTCATCGTCGGTTCCTCGTCGTTGGGCGGATTCTCGGGAGTCTCATCGCCACAGGAAAGACGGCGACATGAAGATGAGCGACACCAGCGCGCGCAGCCGATCCTGGGTGTCGGTATCGCTGTCGAGCGGCAGGTCGAAGGTTGGGTTGTGCCCCTGAGCCATGAAGTCGACCAGGTGCTCGTGGTCGGTGGCCGCCGCCGGCTGGCCAAGGATGCGCTGGGTCCAGAACGCCACCAGCTCTTGCGCCGAGCGCATCCCGGCCGGGGTCTGGCCGACGACGTCGAAGTAGGGTTGATCCACGTCGTCCCTCAGCATCAGCAGCGTGTTCGCCATGCGCCAGCCCATGACCCGCGGCGAGGTGCTGTTCCAGGCCGCCTTGATATCGGGGTAACCGTTCGGCGGGTGCCACGAGAACAGCGGCTGCCCGGTGTGGTAGTAAGCGTAAAGAAAGTAGTTGGTGGCGTCGTCCTGGAGGGCGAACGGCAGGTCGCCGCCGGCACCGCGAAAGGCTGAGACCACGATCTCGAACGGACGCTTGGTCTTGTCGCCCCAGGTGCTCAGAAACTCCGGCGACAGCAGGATCGTGCGCACCACCTGGGCCAGCTGATCCGGCGCGTCGACCTGAGCCGCGAACACCGCTGCCGCGGCGTCGACCACCGACTGCGGTGGGAAGTCGCCGATCAGGCGACGGCACAGCTTGCTGGCGATGAAGCGCGCGGTCGCCGGGTGCTGCACCAGCAGATCGAAGAGATCCTGGCCGTCCTGCATTGGCCCCTGGCTCGCCGGCAGATCGCTGCCGAGAATCGTCTTGGGATCGTGGTCGTGCCACGGGTCGTAGTACAGGAACGTGCCCGAGTTGCCGATGTCGGGATCCCAGTCGCGATCGCTGACCGTCCAGCCGGTGAGGCAGCGCGCCGCCGCCACCACATCCTCTTCGACGTAGCCGATCGGCCGCCCCTCGCCGTCGACCGGCACCTCGTCCTGGGGCAGCGAGCCGAGGTAGGCGTCGGCCCCCAGGGTGTGCAGCTCCATCAGCTCACGGGCGTAGTTCTCGTTGGCGTCCTCGAACGAGTTCACCGCGTTGTTCAGGTAGTAGAGCATCGCAGGCGTCTTGGCCACGGCCTCGACCATCTGCCGGAAGTTGCCCAGCGCGTGGGCGCGGATCGCATCTCGGTCGGAGTGTGGCCACACCGGCCCGAGCGGGAAGTCGTCGGCGAAGACGCTGAAGTGGTTGTGCCAGAAGTCCGCCAGCACCTCGAGCAGCTGCTTCTTGCTGTGAATGGCGCGCAAGAAGGTCACCAGCTGGGTCTCCCAGAACGGCTGCATGGTGATCTCCCACTCCACGTCAGCCACCACGTGGTCCTGCCAAAGCTGTTCGAGAGACTTCTCGAGGGTGGTGAAGTTGGATTGGGCGATGCGCGCCTCGGCGGCACTGTCGTCGAGGGTGTCGGGAGCCAGCTGCTGGTCGACGTAGGCGGTCAGCCGCTCGCTGTCGTTGGCGCCCAGAGCGTTGAACGCCTCGACGTCTCCAGCGCTTGGGCCGAAGCCCATGCGGGTCAGGGCGATCACCGCGGCAGACGGCGGCTGCGGCACGAGCTTGCGACGCGCCGCACGTCGCTTGCGCGCCGCCGAGCGCATCGCCGGCTTCTCGTTGAAGAAGGACTTGGGGCGGCCGTCGGGCACCTTCGGAGCTCCCGCCGCCGCGCGAGCTCGTAGCCGGGTTCGAATCTGGTGGTCGCGTTCAGCAGGAGTCAGCGATCGGTCCATGAGCGATCTCGTCATGCGCACTCCTAGATCAATTGATGGCTAGATCGGTCGATGTCTAGTCCAGATGTTTGAAGCCGCGCCACTCTAACTTATAGCAATTCATCTATGCAAGGTGCACCCCCCTCGGGTCCAGAGGTAATGCTCTCCTGCGCCGCCTTGGGCCGAACGCGGAATGTGCGTTCTACACCGTGCAGGGACCGTGTTTTTTCCTCGATCCTGCTCTCTACACGTTGCAGAGACCGCGATCGAGCGTCAATCCGGGTCTCTGCACCCTGCAGAGACCGCAATCGAGCGTCAATCCGGGTCTCTGCACCCTGCAGAGACCACGATCGAGCTTCAACCCGGGTCTCTG
>JBCCEE010000822.1:0-2512 GCA_039030415.1 Acidobacteriota bacterium | reverse complement strand
TCGACGACTTCGTCGAGCGGTGAATGAAGGATCAACAGCGGCTTGTTCATGGTCTTGGCGGCGTTCAAGACCCCTTGGTTCGCAAGATCGTCGAGAAACTGACGCCGGATCCGAAACGGACGCCCGGCCAGCACGACCTCGGCTTCGTCCTTCTCGCTCAGCTCCGGTGCCGAGCGCAGAATGCCTTCGCGCAGATGCATCGGGTCGCCCGGCGCCCCCAACGTCGCCACCGCCACAGCCTCTGGCACCTGGCTAGCCATCGCCAGCACCGCGGCACCGCCCAGGCTGTGGCCAATCAGCAGCTTGGGCGCCTCGAGATGCTCGCGCATGAAGTCGACCGCCGCCAGCAGATCCTGCATGTTGGAGCTGAAGTTGGTGTCGGCAAAGTCTCCTTCCGACTCGCCAAGGCCGGTGAAATCGAAACGCACTACCGCGATACCGCGCTCCACCAGCGCGCGACCGATGCGGGCCGTGGCCTTGAGGTCCTTCGAGCAGGTGAAGCAGTGGGCGAACAGCGCGTAGCCACGCGGCTCGGCCTCGGCCCGGTCGAGACGCGCCGCCAGCTCGTGGCCAAAAGCGCCGGGAAAGGTTACACGCTCGCTTCTCATCGCAGAGTTCTCCTCGTCGGGTCGAGATCAGAGTCAGAAGATCGGCTCGGGCGGATTCACACCGCGAGTGCACACCCCATCAGATGCCACCAGCTCGCCGATGGTGTCATCTTCACCGGATCGCCAGCGATCCCTCAAGCGAACGGGTTCTCGACCCGTACTCCTCCATAGCTCTGGCCACTGTTCAGGTCTTCTGAAAGCACGCGTTGACATCCCATCGACCTTGCGGCTTCGATGATGGCCGCATCCCAGTAGGAAATCTGAAACCTCTGACGGCAGGCCATTGCAGCTTTGACGATGTGAACGTTCAGATGCTGCACTGGAAAACGAAGGAAAGACTCAACCAATTGGGAGGCTTGTTCGTGAGTCAGTGGATCCGGGCGACTGGCTCGAGTGGCTTGAACGTAGAACTCCTGAAGGACCTGGACCGAGAGTGCAAGATCACTCGCCTCGAGTAGAGCCCTGGCAATGATCGTTTTCTCGGCTTCGGACTCGTCAGTTCCGATCGCGTAAAGCAATATATTGGTATCGAGAAACCTCACCGCCCGTGAATCTCGTCCCGCGACAGTCGATCGCTAGCTCTAAATGAGCTGATGCTGCGGATCGTCTCGTCCTGTAGTTTTTTTCTTCGAACGAACTCTGCCCGTTCTTTGATCTTTGTGACAAGCAGCTCTCTGACCAGGCCACTCATCGAGAGATCACTCTCAGCAGCAGCAATCCGCGCTTGCTTGTACACTTCATCGGATAGGGATACGGTGATGTTCCTCATGGATTCACCCTACCATGTCTCACAGAATCTGTGAGATGCGAGCGCTACCCTCGCGTCCCCTCGACGTAAGCTGCCGTGAGAGGATCGCGCGGACGTTCGAACACGGCGTCGACGGGGCCGTGCTCGATCAAACGGCCGGCGCCATCACGCAGCCAAAAGAAGGCGACGCGATCAGCGACGCGGCGCGCCTGGGCCAGGTTGTGGGTGACGATGACCACGGTGTAGCGGCCGCGCAGGCTGGCGATGAGATCTTCGACCACGCCGCTCGAGATCGGATCTAGCGCGCTGCACGGCTCGTCGAGCAAGACGACCTCGGGCTCGAGCGCCAGGGCACGCGCCAGGCACAGGCGCTGCTGCTGGCCGCCGGAAAGGGCCAGGGCCGAGCGGTCGAGGCGATCTTTGACTTCCGACCACAGGCCGACCTCCGACAGCACGCGCTCGACGATGGCGTCGAGCTCGGAGCGACGCCGCACGCCGTGCTCCTTGAGCGGCAGCTCGAGATTGCGCCGAATCGATAGCGGGAAGGGATTCGGCTTTTGGAAGATCATGCCCACCCGCCGACGCAGGGCGACGACATCGGTCGCGGGATCGCGTGCGTCGACGCCGCCGACACGGATCTCGCCCTCTACCCGGCATGCCGGGAGCAGATCGCTCAACCGATTCAGGCTCGATAGAAAACTCGACTTGCCACAACCGGACGGACCGATCAACGCGGTGATACGGTGGCGCGGAATCTCGAGCGAAACGTCGAGGAACGCGGGTTTGCGGCCATAGTAGAGACTGAGCGACCGGGTTGTGATCTCGCTCGAAGGCACACTGACCTTGCCAGACTGACCAGCGCCCGCCGCGTCGGTCGTCCGAGGATTTCGCATCGCCGTCATGGCGCCAGGTGCTGAGCGTGCAGGCGATCGCCGAGCCACGCCGCGAGCGAGTTGGTCAGCAGCAGAATCGCCACCAGCACCAGCGCCGTGGCGTAGGCGTTGGTCTCACCGCCCGGGATGTTGATCGCCAGGTCGTAGATGTGGATCGATAGGGCGCGCCCGGAGTCGAAGACCGACTCGGGACGGCGGTCGACATAGCCGCTGGTGAAGATCAACGCCGCGGTCTCGGCGATCGCCCGGCCGAAGCCCAGCAC
>JBCCEE010000821.1:0-2527 GCA_039030415.1 Acidobacteriota bacterium | reverse complement strand
CGTCGAAGTGTACAGCACCGGGGAGCCGACCCGCTGCCCACTGAGCTCACAGAGCCTGAAGAATTCTACCCAGCGGGTGCTGCCCGAGCGCCTCGGCGCCGATCGCCTGCTCGATGGTTCGCAGCTGCTCGCCAGGTCTTCCGCAGAGCCATCGGGGGGAGTTCTCGAGGCGCACGTTCGGGGCCCCCAAACCCAAGGCGTCGGCCAGCTCGGGACGCGCCAGCCGCGGGCGCCCTCCAATCAGAACAAGAACCAGATCGCGCGGTTTCGCTCGACAAAGGACGTCACCAGAGCTGCTTCCTTCCGCCGCCAGCACCACCAAGTCAGCCGCGCAGCCCTCGCTGATGCGCCCACGATTTTGGAGGCCGAAGATCGCCGCGGGAACCGACGTAACCATAGCGAAAATCTCCTGCTTCGTCGCCAGCCCAGTTTCGTGCGCTTCGCGCATCTCGTCCAGCAGCGTGGCTGATCCGGTCAGAGTCGAGTCAGTGCCAAGCGCGATACGAACCCCCTCGAGCTCTTGAATTCGAGCCGTCTCGCCGTATAGCCGCAGGTTCGAGGCAGGACACCACACCAGGCTCGCCCCGCTCGCCAACAGTGCCCTACGCTGGCTGGCAGAGATGGCGATACCGTGGATCAAGACCGTCCGGTCCCTGAGCATGCCGAGCTCCAGCAGGCGATCCAGCTCCCGATACGAGGCCTCGTCTACCCCTTCCGCCGCGTGAATGAGAAAGGGCAGCTCGCCGCTGGCGCGAAACGACGCAACCGGATCTTCGCCGAATTTGAGCGAGTGCGTCCAGCCATAGCGGCGCAGCACACGTACAGGAAACTCCGGCGCCAGCAAGACCCGCCGAGGGAAGGGATCGTGATGTACCACCGTGGTCACGCCGGAGATCAGATTCTTGTAGCCCCCCCACCACAGCCGCGCGGTCGGTGAAGTCGCCAGCACTTCGCGAATCGGCGAACGCTGTGGATCGTAAACCGCTTCCGCGAAGTGGTAGAGCGAGTCGTACGGCGGATCCCCGAGGTGCGGCAGCAGGTTGAGTGACAGGTGATCGTGGGCGTTGATCAGCCCTGGAACGACCCGACTCCCGCGCAAGTCGAGAGATCTCTCACGGCGGCCGGGCTTCAGGCCTCGCCCACTCGCGACGATTCGGCCGCCAGCGAGGCGCAGATCTCCGACGCGCTCGTCGCCGCCATCGCTCCACGCCAGGTGCTTGAGCAGCAGCTTCACCGGCGCATCCTGATCGTCACCCCAGGGCGCTCATGGAAGGTAACCAAGAGACTGGAGCTGTTCCCTGACGTTTGGTGGCAAAGCCTCGGACAGATGCGGAGCCGCTTTTGGAAACCGGCGCTCCCAATCCGCTCTATAGCGACGCAGCCGGCGCACCTCCTCTATCTGGCCGCGCTGCTGATCGGTGCGCACGCCATCTTCCTTCCGGCCCATGCGCTGTAGCTCGGTATCGCGAATGCCGCGATGACGCTTGCGGTTCTCGATCCACTTCCACTGCTCGCCATAGACCGCGATCTTCTCGCGCTTTCGGAACGCGGTCTCGGCTACGAAGTAGTCCGGCAGCTCGAGCGTCGCCGCTTCGCCGCGAACCCACGGCATCACCGAGACGCCGGCGGAATCTATCGGCGCCGGCAGCCCCAGGTAGTCGAGCACCGTCGGCATGAGGTCGAGCAAACGCACCCTTTGGGTCACCTCACGCGCCTCCAGGCGCCCGGGATGCGAGAGGATCAACGGCACTTTGAGATTGGACTCGTAGAGCACGCTGCCATGTCCGCCAGCGAAACGCACACCAGGGTGATCTCCCAGCCCCTCGCCATGGTCGCTGAGGATGATGAACAGCGTATCTCGCAGTGCCACCTTGGCTCGCCACCGTTCGACAAACGCCCCGACCTCCAGCGACGCCTGGCGCACGGCGCGCAGATACTTGCTATCCGGTAGGCCTTGATAGAGCGTCTGAAGCGTCTCCGGCACCAGGCTGCGCTCTGCCTTCATCTTGTACTCATGGACTTCCATGAGGTTGACCTGCAGATAGAACGGGCCGCTATGACCGGATCCGACAACCTCGAAGGCCTTGTCGAAGAGCTGCCGAGCAGACTGCAGGGCCTGCTGCTTGTTGGTCGGCTTGCCCGAATCGGTCTCCATCCATCCCCAGCGGACCGTGCTGTCCTGGTAGTGATCGAAGCCTTGATGGAAGTTGAACGTGGTGTTGATGTTGGGATTGGCCGTCAGGCCGATCGTGGTGTAGCCATGAGAACGGAGCACCTCGGCCAAGGTCTCGAAGTGTGCGGGTAGCGCATGGTCCTGCTCTTCATAGAGGCCTAGCGTCCGGGGATAGCGTGACGTCAGCAGCGAGCCGATCGACGGCCGCGTCCAGCTGGATTGCGCCAGAACGTCGGTGAAGCGAACGCCATCCCGGGCGATGGCATCGAGCTCGGGTGAGACCGTTTCGGGATGGCCGTAGCTGCCCAGCTTGTCGGCGCGCAGGGTATCGATGATGATCATCACCACGTGTGG
>JBCCEE010000820.1:0-2531 GCA_039030415.1 Acidobacteriota bacterium | reverse complement strand
CTGCGGCATTATGCTCTACCGCTCGAGCCGGATCTGGTGATCCTGAGCTTCATTCGCTATGACCTCGACCGCAGTCTGTCGAGCTATCGCCGCGATCACATCTGGCGCGAGAAGCCCGCTTTTCGGCTGCTCGGCGGCGAGCTGGTGCCGATGACCCGCAATAGCCGGCCCTCGGCCGTCGGCCGCTGGATACAGCAGCGCTCACGGCTGCATCAACTGTGGCGCAAGACCGAGCACTCGCTGAGCCGGCGGCACGCGATCGGCTATCGCTGGCGCTTGAACCGGGCTCTGTTCGAGGCCATCCGGGACGACTGCCTGTCCGCTGATGTGCCCCTGCTGGTGGTGCACATTCCGATCAACCGGCGCAAGCCGACGCCGATGTTCGAGCATGAATTCGCCGACATGGGCATCGAGTACCTGGACCTGACGCCGCTGCTGCCGGACGACGCCGGGCGGCTCTACTACCCGCGTGACCGTCACCTCAACGCCGCCGGACACCAGTTCGCCGCGAGCGCTATCCAAGAGCGACTCGCGGCGATGGGTGCCGTTGAGAGCGGGGATGGGATCTAGCTACCGAAACCCTGCTGGCCGAAACCGCGACGCGGTCCACGGCGACGCTGGGGCAGCTCGTCGCGGGTGAGCTCGCCGTCTGCGTTCTGGTCGAGCTCGTCGAACAGGGTGTTCAGATCGTCGACCCCGAAAATGCCGTCTTCATTGCGATCGACGACCTCTAGCAGACGCGCTTCGTGCTGAGCTCGACGGTCCTCGGCATCCTCGCCACCGGCCTGCGGTTCCCCAAAACCTGGCCCGCCGAAACCCTGACCGCCACGGCCAGGTCCCCCACGTCCGGAGCCACCGCGGCCCGGGCCGCCGAAGCCAGGACCACCACGCCGGCCGCCACGCTGCGGCAGGATGGCGGCGAGGTCGACCTCACCGTCACCATCGGGATCCGCGGTGAGCAGGAACTCCTGCCACTCGAAGCCGGTGATCGTGCCGTCCCGGTCGGTATCGGCACCGCGCAACAGCCTGCCGCCCATCGGCTTGCGGCCGAAGCCCTCGGCAAAGTCGTCCGCGGTCAGCACGCCGTCACCATTTTGATCCAGTTGCGGGAAGCGGCTGGTCGCCTGGTCGAACTCTTCGCGGCTGATCGTGCCGTCCTGATCGACGTCGAGCTCGGTGCTCAGCCGGTTCCAGATCTCGGCACCCGCCTCGGGTGACTGAGCCGCGGCCGCTCCTGCCAGCAGCAGGCTCGCTACCAGCACCATTTGGATTGCAGCGTTTGGGAATCGAACCTGGGTACTCTCTCGCATGGCATTCTCCCTGTCTTAGCGATGCGGCCTCGGCCGCAACGGTGTTGAAACTGTTGTGTTTTCACCGCCGGAATCTCGGCGAGATCCTCGGCTGAGATCGCCTCGAGGCGTTTCCGCCAGCGACATGAGAAGCGTAAAGCGCGCCGTAAGTTAGGGTCTTTAACTCGAGGCAAGAGCTTTGTAATTGATGTAAATTCCCCCGGCATCAGCGCCTTGGGGAGGCTGGATTCTGGATATCCTCTCGCCATGCGGCAGCCCACCCTGAGAGCATCCTGGCAGTGGATCCTGGCCGGCGCTCTGCTCGTCCTGCTTCTGATCCTGGCGTTCTTGCAGTATCGCTGGC
Organism: Acidobacteriota bacterium; assembly: GCA_039030415.1. Lineage (GTDB taxonomy): Bacteria > Acidobacteriota > Thermoanaerobaculia > Multivoradales > J023 > JAAELT01. Next base: position 878 of record JBCCEE010000820.1, on the reverse strand, counting down.
TCAACGAGGTCAGCGAGGCGGATCGCCAGAAGACCCGGGCTGTGCTGCAGGCGGCCGTCGATCGCTTCGCGCACGACTTCAACCGCGAGCTGACTCGCGCTTTTCTGGTATTCCACCCGTCACCAGCAGGGCGGCCGCGTGGCCCGCGCGACACGTCGCGGCAGCAGGACCGATCGGAGACCGAGGGATCCTCTGACACCGACGAGGCGCGTGACCGTGAAGGGCGTGACCGTGAAGCACGAGATCGTGAAGCACGAGACCGTGAAGCGCGTCATCATGGGCCACGCTTCCCCCGACGCGAGACGTTGATCCCACGTGAGACTCTAGCCGAGCGCTACGAACGCTGGCAGACGCTGGCTCCTTTTCCCGAGCTGCTGCAAGCAGTCTACGAGGTCCGCTTTCGCTCCGGCACCGGCGCCGAGCTGGCGCGTTTCGATCCGGACCGCGGCGAGCTCTCCGTCGTGCCGTGGCCGCCGGAGCTGAGCACGACGTGGGAGCGCATGCGCGACGCCTTGCGCCCCGATTCCCCCGACCCACCGAATCCCGGCCCGACGTTCCTGGCAGACGACGTCCCGGCGCTGCTGATTCCCACTTTCGGTTTTCCATCCCCCGGGCGGCGTGGCCGTCCCGGGCACTCGAGCTCGATGGCCCCGTTCAGCCTGCTGATTCTGACCCTCGATCAGCAGATCCTGAACGATGTGCTGCTCGCCGAGCTCAGCGAGCGTCACCTCGAGCGCCCGGACGGCTCCCGCTACCTGGTCCGGATCGTCGATCGCCAGGACGCTCTGGTCTTTCAGACCGGCGACGCCACGATCCGCACGCGGGACGCCGTCGACGCTTCAGCCCAGCTGTTCGCGCTGCTGCCGGCCGATCAGCTG
>JBCCEE010000819.1:0-2534 GCA_039030415.1 Acidobacteriota bacterium | reverse complement strand
GGCTGATCCCCTGCCACCAGCTGCAGGGTGACCGAGCTCGCGGTCGGACGCCCGACGAGCGGCGGGACCGCCAGGACGCCGTCGCGCTCGGCAGTGAGGTGTAGCTCGGGTGGGTCGCCAGGGGCTGAGCACCCGAGCAGCGATGCGACCAATAGGGCCAGGCCTAGCCATCGCGAGCGAGCGGTAGGCCATTCAAAAAGGATGCACCCTAAACAGCCCACACTGTGTCGAGCCGCTGTCGCCGAGCGGCTCCGGGGTGCTAGAGGGCGACACGATGCGATCGCCCTCACGGTTCCTGCAGTATCGTGGGGAAGCGTTAGTTGGCCGCCTCTTCCGATCCAGCCTCGTCATCTTCCAGAATGTCAAGATGGCCGAGGCCCTCGAGCGAATCCACGTCGAGCTCTGCGACGCAGCGCACCTTGACGTAGTCGAGGGTGAGGTTTCCGGCCATCTTGATCTTGCCGCTCTTGTTGTCCCAGTCGGCGCCGGTCAAGTCTGAGTGATCGGGATCGAGACGGAAGCCGAGCTCGGTGCCGCCGCGAGTCTCAGTGAACTTGATGTGGACGTAGTCGCGACCGATGCAGTCTTGCAGCTCCTGGTGAGGATCGTCGAGTCGGCTAGGGAAAATGATCTTGTGATCGCCCTTGGACAATTTGTGTGGAAGCTCGCTCACTTCTCTCTCCTTTTCAAATCCTGGTTGCTTCTGCGTCGAGCAGGTTGTGAGTCTCTCTCGTGTTGGGACGCAATCCAGTCGGGGATGATATCTCTTCTGAAGAACTCTTGTCTCCCGGAAGAGCTCTTGCCCCGAGAATTCAGATCGCACCCTATCGGAAGGCTTGCTCGAGTCGAGGAATCAGAAAGAAATGGCGGTTAGCGGCAAATGCGTGCACGGTCCCTGTGAACTGCCGTGCTAGTAAGGCGTATCCCCGCCATCGACATTGATCGCCTGGCCTCGAATGATATCCGCTTGCCTGGAGAGTAGGAAGACGACGACCCGGCCGACCTCCACCGGCTGGATGTGACGCCCGAGCTGGGGCGGAGTCATGGTGGCCAGCAGCTGCTCCGGATCTCCGCCCTCGCGCTCGGCGATCCACGCCGCGACCTCGCTCAGCATCGGCGTCTCGACGCCACCAGGGCAGACGGCGTTGACGTTGATGCGATACTGCGCCCACTCTGCGGCCAGCGAGCGCGTCAGGCTGATGACCGCGGCCTTGCTGGCGTTGTAACCCGCCATGTTGGGGTAGCCGACCTTGCCGGCGTTGGAGGCGACGTTGACGATCGCTCCGCCGTGGGCGGTGTCGTCGCTTCGCTGCGCGATCATCTGGCGGGCCGCGATGCGGCAGCAGATGGCGACGCCGTGGACGTTGACTTCCAGCTGGCGACTCAAGTCGTCGGCCGCGCCGTGCAGGGCGCTGCCCATGGCCAGCACGCCGGCGTTGTTGACCAGCCCGTCGAGGCGTCCGAAGCGCTCGACCCCGCGCTCGACCGCGGCCAGCACGGCGGCTTTGTCGGTGACGTCGGCGGCCATGGCCAGGGTGCGCGATCCCTCGGGATCGAGTCGCCGGGCGGTCTCGGCGACGTCGTCGGCCGAGAGGTCGGTGAGCAGCAGCCGCCCGCCGGCTTCGAGCGCGGCCCGAGCGGTCCCCTGGCCGATGCCTTGAGCGGCGCCGGTGATCCAGATCACTGAGCTGTCGAGCGTCATGGGAACGTTTCCCTCAGAAGACCTGGTGGCAGGTGATGCCGCCATCGACCCGCAGGTCGCTGCCGGTGATCCAGCGGGCGGCATCGGAAGCTAAAAACAGGCAGGCGTCGGCGACGTCTTCGGGCTCGCCCAAGCGCTCGAGCGGGGCCGACGCCCGCCAGCGCTCGACGCCTTCGGGCCACTCCTGCTCGATGTCGGGACGTGCGATCAGGCCCGGCGATACCGAGTTGACGCGGATGCCGTGCGCCCCGAGCTCGAGGGCGGCGGAGCGCGTGTGCATCAGCACGCCGGCCTTGGCGGTAGCGTAGTGCGAGTGCATCGGCGCGGGGTGAGTGCCCTCGATCGAGGCGATGTTGACGATCGCGCCGCCCCTGGCTTGGGCGATCATCCGGCGGGCGGCGGCGGCGGTCACCAGGAAGACGCTCTTGAGGTTGGCGTCGAGCGAGCGGTCCCAGTCGTCACCGGTCATCTCGGTGAGCCCGGCGATGGGGTAGATGCCGGCGTTGTTGATTACCACGTCGAGTCGCTCGAAGGCTTCGAGCGTGCGCTCCAGCAGGGCCTCGACGTCGACGGCGCGGGTGACGTCGGCCTGGGCTAGCAGAGCTCTCCGGCCCGCGGTCTCGACGTCCTTGGCCACCGCCTTGGCGCCCGCGTCACTGGTGTGGAAGTTGACGACCACGTCGGCCCCGGCGGCGGCGAAGCGACGGGCGATGCCGGCTCCGATGCCCTTGCCGGCACCGGTGACCTTGCACCACGCACTAGAGTACAAACTAAATTTGACTGCTGGAAATTGTTAAGCCAGCCGGTCACCCTGTCAGTCGGGAAAAAACTC
>JBCCEE010000818.1:0-2544 GCA_039030415.1 Acidobacteriota bacterium | reverse complement strand
CTTCAGCTGTATATGCTTCGGCTCCTATGATCTTGACGTCGTAAACTTGAACACTGCGACCAGTCGTATTAGCCTCCACTGAGGTGCTGTGTCGAGAGCCAGATCGGGCACGCCGCCGCCACGCTTGAGGGCCGCGGCCCGCTGGCGCTCGTTGGCCAGGTAGTGACGGAACGCGCCGATCAAGAAGGAGCGAAACCGCCCGAGGTCGGGATTCACGGTACGCAGACCGTTTTTCTCGAGCAGCACGGCGAAGAAGCCCTGGACGGCATCTCTAGCGTCGTCCACCGTCGCGCCATCTCGGCGCGCGAAGGCATAGAGCGGAAACCAGTAGATCTCGAACAGGCGTGCCAGCGCCTGGCGGGAGGCGGGCTCGGAGAGCTCGCTGGCGGCGAGCACCACGCTCCACTGCGTGGTCCCGAGCTCTCTCTGGAAGGCCGGCCCGAGGTGGTTCATCCCGAAATTGTAGCGCTGTGGTCTCGCCAAGTCGTGGTGAGCCGCTCGGCGAGTCGACGTCCCCCGATGCTGCGGGTCGAATCCAGCGCTTTAGTGGCCGGACGCGTCGTGCTCGATGTCGGGCGGAATCTCCGCCATCAGAGCCAGCATCTTGCGGACGATCCGGTGATCCGCGCCAAAATGCTCGCTCGCTCGAGCGCGGGCGGATTCAAGCAGTCGACGCGCCTCTCGGGGATCGTTGCCCTGGAGCCGGCACTTTGCGCGCGTCCCGTCGAGCAGGGCCAGCCGATAGTGCTCGGGCCCGAGACTCGCGAGATAGATCTCGCGGGCTTCTTCGAGCAAGGCCTCGCCTTCCTGGACATCACCCACCGAGCACAGCGCTCCTCCCAGGAACGTCAGCGGCGCACCGAGCGACGGCGAGGTGTTTTCGACCCGTTGGCGAAAGATCTCGAGCACTCTGCGATACTGCTCGATCGCTTCACTCTGTCGACCCGCCTCCCACAGCGTGCGAGCCAGGTTCTTCGAGATCTCGGCGTCTGACAGGGTGCCTTCACTGCCGAGGGCGTAGAGTATTTCGAGGCTGCTTCGGAGCTCTCCTTCGGCGGCCTGGAAGTCTTCGAGATCGTAGTAGGTGGTTCCGAGGTCGTTGAGCGTGATGGCGACCGTCTCGTGCTGGTCGCCGAAGACCCGCCGCTGACGCCTGAGTAGGTCTTGGTAGGTAGCGATCACCCGGTCGAGCTTGGCCTGGTTTTGCAGGGCGACGGTGAGACTCGTCAGCGCCGAGAGCACCTGCGGGTGGTCCGGCCCGAGGGCCGACTGGAACGCTTCGACAGCAGCGCTCGCGTGCGTCTCCGCGGCAGCGGAATCTCGCCGCTCAAAGGCGAGCGCGGCGAGGGCCGACTGGTCCCGGCCGACGGCTTCGCTGGAGCCGCCAAAGAGCTCTTGGTGGGCGGCGAGCGCGGCGGACAGCCAGCGCTCGGCGGCGTCGAGATCGCCGCGCTGGGTAGCAGCCGCGCCTAGGATCCGGTGGGCGCGAGCCTGCAGTGGAGCCGCCCCGGCCTGGAGCTCGGCGAGACCGCTCAAGGCCTCGTGAGCCAGGAGCTCGGCGCGCTCGTTGTCGGAGCGCTGGTGCTCGACCTCGGCGAGCTGCAGCAGCGCCTCGCTCGAGCCCGCTGGGTTGTCGGCGGCACGCTGGAGCTTCACGGCGCGGTCGAGCATCGGGGCCGCGTCGTCGAATCGCGACAGCGCCTGGTAGGCGCGGCCGATGGCCCCCAGGAGCGCCGCCTGCACCGGCAGATCGGCTGGCGAGTGGTCGAAAGACTGGGCGATGCGCTCGGAGCCGCGCTGCAGCATCTCGGACGCCGAGGGCTCGCGCTCACCCCGGTTGCCGGGCTCGCTCTGAGCGAAGAGGTCGACCAGGAAGTCCGTGACCTGCTGCGAGGTGCGGGCCTCGAGGCGCGCTCGATCTCGCTGCTGCGCCAGCTCACCGGCCAGGACGGCCAGACCGAGCGCAGCGCTCGAGACCAGGAGGAAGACGAGCGCCGCGGCGGTCAACGGCCACCTATGACGCCCCGCAAAGCGTCGCACCCGGTAGGCCAGGGTCGGCGGATGCGCGAGCACGGGTGCGCCGTCGAGAAAGCGCCCGATCTCTTCGCCCAGCTGTTCGGCCGAAGGGTAGCGGTCTTCCGGGCGCTCGGCGGTCGCCTTGTGAAGGACGGCCTCGAGATCGGTCGGCACGGTGGCGAGAGCGGTCGCTTCCGGAGGTGAGCCCGAGGCCGCCTCACCGGTCAACAGCTCACCGAGCAGCACGCCGAGGGCGTAGACGTCGGTAGCGGTAGTCACCGGGGCGCCGCTGTGCTGCTCGGGACTGGCGTAATGTGGCGTCATCGGCGAGCGATCGACGGTCCAATCACACGGCTCGACATTGGCCCCTGCCAACGCCTTGGCGATGCCAAAGTCGAGCAATTTGGGGCGCAGATCTTCGGTGACGAGGATGTTGCCCGGCTTGAGGTCGCGGTGCACGATGAGGTGCTGGTGGGCGTGGCTCACCGCCCGGCAGATGGCGCGAAACAGCTCGAGGCGCTGGCGCAG
>JBCCEE010000817.1:0-2559 GCA_039030415.1 Acidobacteriota bacterium | reverse complement strand
CGAGGATGTCGAAGTCACCCGCCGGCAGCCGCAGGCGGCATGGGATGCCCGCGTAGTGGAAGATCGGCCGCTGGTCGCGGTCTACCGCCACCCACGAGGTGTCGGTCAACGCCGGTCGGGCTCGCAGCTTCCAGCGCCAGGTCGCTGGGCTCATGCGCCGGCCGTAGACGCGCTCGAAGCCAGCCAGAATCGCCGCCTCGTCTCCGTCTCGCACGGCACGCAGCCGCCAGCCGGAGTCGTCGGGCGGTGCACCCGGCGGCGCGGTCGGGCGGTCACTAGGCACCTCGCGCCTCCGTCTTCTCGATCAATCTCCGGAGACGCCGCCGCTCGGCGCGCCCTTTGAGGTAGGCCAGCGGATCACTCCACGCCACATAGCGCAGGCTGCGGAACGCCAGGGAAGCGTCGTCGGCCGAGCCGTCGCAGGCCGAACCGTCGGAGTGCAGAGCTCGGTAGGCCCGCGCGTCCATGCTCCAAAACTCCTCGGCCGCCCGCAAACCATGAAACGCTCCCACGTAGCGCCGGTGGCGCCAGCTGCGCTCGATCGAGCCGAGCTGAGAGCGATAGGCGCCCAGCGCCTCATTCATGGCGGGCTCATCGAGGGACACCGGAGCGATGAGGTTGGTCAAGACCGACGTCAACGGCACTTGCGAGGCGCAGATCCGCACCTCGGGGGTGACCGCCGCCGGCTCGGCGTCGGCCTGCAGTGAAGCCAGGGCCTGAGCCAACGCCTCGGCGACCCGCACGTGCTCGGGATGAAAGTCGACGCGCGACGGCGCGTAGACGATCTCGGGTCGTCCAGCCCTCAGACTCGCAGCCAACCGCTCGCAGAGCTCGTCGAACCGCCAGGCGCCTTCCGGAAATCCGAGCCACTCGAGCTCGACATCCAGCGCCGCGGCCGCACGCTCGCTCTCCGTTCGGCGTACCCGAGCCATCTCGGGCGGCGGCAGGCCCAGCGCCCGCGAGCGCCCACCATCCGTCACGCAGCAAACGCTCACCGCGTCTCCTGCATTGCGGTGGGCCAGCAGCGCGCCGCAGCAGCCGACCACTTCGTCGTCGGGATGCGGCACGACCGCGAGGATCCGCTGGCCGCCGGGCGAGCTCCACACCGTAGGCCGCTGGCGCCCCGATCCCGCCATGCGGAAACCCTGGACCCACAGAGCTTCGAATGCGCCCTGAACCGTTCTCTTGAGCCATTGCAGTCTCGGCATCGGTGCGCCAACACTGTCATATCCAGCGAGCTGCTACTATCCACCACTTCGCCCCGAACTGACGAGCATCGGAACGACGCTCTTTCCAAGGAGACCGCGGAGCGTGGACAGCCTTTCGAGCCTGGGAAGCCGCAACGTCACCATTCTGGAATTCCTGCCCAACCTGCTGTTGGCGGCATTGCTGAGCTATGTCTTGTCGCTGATCTACCAACGCTTCGCCAGATCGCTGTCCAACAAGCGAACGTTCGCCGCCACCTTTCTGCCGATCACGCTGACCACCGCGATGATCATCGCGATCCTGCAGACCAACATCGTGCTCTCGCTCGGCCTGGTCGGCGCGCTATCGATCATTCGCTTCCGCACCGCCATCAAAGAGCCCGAAGAGCTGTCCTACATTTTCTTCTGCATCGCCATCGGACTGGGCGCGGGCGCCGGGCAGCGCGGCCTGACCCTGCTCGGCTTCGCGCTGGTGACCAGCATCCTCTGCGGGCGTGGCCTGTGGCAGCGTCGGGATGAGGCTCAGAACCTGCTGCTGACGATCACCGGGCCGCGTCAGATGGAGATCGAGCAGCTGATCGAAATCCTCCAGGCCAGCTGTAGCTGGGTCGACCTCAAGCGCCTCGAAGACATAGATGACACCCTCGAAGCCGCGTTCGTCATCGAGCTCGACAGCGTCGAGTCGCTGACCCGAGTTCGCCAACGCCTGCAGCAGCTCGACGACACATTGGCTACTACCTTTGTAGACCATCGGCCGCTCGCTTGAGTCGAGCGTCATGCCGCGTCACGAGCGCAAGTACACCGTACCGGAGGAGGAAGTCGGAGGGCTCGCTGCCCACCTGCGTCAGGCCGGCTGGCGCCCGGCCTATTCTGCTCGGCACGTCAACAGCCTTTACTTCGACCGCCTGGACCGTCCGCGGTACCTGCAGAACGTCGAAGGCCTGGGCTGGCGCAACAAGGTCCGCATCCGCTGGTACGGTGACTTCTGGGGCAGAGTCGACGAGCCGGTGCTCGAGGTCAAGATCAAGGCCGGCCACGCCGGCCGCAAGCGACGCGCGGCACTGCCGGCCTTTGACCTGGAGCCCCGCACGCAGCGCAAGAGCCTGGGTACCCTGTTGACAGCAGCCGACCTCGCAGAGGGCGAGCTGCGGCATCTCGAAGCGGTGCTCGCCACCCGCTACCGCCGACGCTACTACGTGACCCGCGATCGGCGCCTTCGGCTGACCGTAGACGACCCAGTGCGCTACCTGCGTCCCCCCGGCCCACGCGGCTTCACCTCACGCTGGCGGCGTGATCCGGATGGCGTCATCGAGCTCAAGTACGACGTCGGCCGCGAAGCCGACGCGCAGACGCT
>JBCCEE010000816.1:0-2565 GCA_039030415.1 Acidobacteriota bacterium | reverse complement strand
CTGACTTCCCCCTTTGAAAAAGGGGGACCGAGGGGGATTTCTGCAGGCTCGACCGGCATCGAAGAGAATCCCCCCAAGCCCCCCGTTTCCAAAGGGGGGAACCAGAAATCCTCAGAAACTGATGTTCCTTGGCGATGAAGCGCCAAAGGGCGTGAGCGCTGCAAGGGATCGCTATTCGTAACGATAGTCGAGGAACGCCAGCAGCGCGCTCAACCGGAACCTGGTCGCCGACCTGCGATTCAGCTCGCCGGCGGCCCGCAGCTCGGAGATTGCGTCTACGACGCAGGCGCGGTAGGCGCGGAAGCTCGGCCAGGAGCCCCGGTAGTCGCATGGGATCTCGGGAAACTCTACGTGGGTCCCCTTGCGGACGCCGTAGAGTCGATTCCAGGTGCCACCCGGCCACAGCACGTCGACGACGGCTCGGCGGGCGTGGCCCATGCCGAAGGTCTTGGTGCGGCTATCGGCCGAGCCCTTGCTCCAGCCGCCGGCGACCGGGACCATCGCGGTTTGCCCGCCGCGGGGCGTCACGAGGATGGTGGCTCCGAAGGCGCTGCGGTTCACCGCGCCGCCAGTCGTCCTGCCCTTCATGCCCTCGAGAGTGACCTGGATGCTGCGGTGGGTCCTGCGGGCGTCGTTGATCTCTACCGCCAGGGTTCCCGGCAGCAGTTCGTTGCCCTGCCAGGAGAAACAGTCCGGCGGGAACCCGGTCGCCGACAGGCGGCAGGTCCAGTCCATCATGTCGACGTAGACGGCGTCGTCGAAGGGGGAGCCGAACGCAATCTCGTAGGGCTGGATCGGCGCGCCCGGGGGGACCACCGCGGCGGCGGCGGTGACGATGTCGTCGGCGCCGTCGCCGTCCAAATCGCCGACGGCGACGCCGTAGACCGAGCGCGACCGGTGGTCGGTGGTGAACGCCTGGCGGTCGCCAGCGAAACGGCCCGTGCCGTCGTTGCGCAACAGCGCACCCGGGTTGGACATATCGAGGATGTTCAGCAGATCCGAGGCACCATGGAAGATGATGTCGGTGTCGCCGTCCAGGTCGTAGTCGAGCACGGAGGTGCCCCAGCCGAAGGGCGTCGCCTCTTCGGGCTCCAGGCCACGAAAATCAAAGCCGCCGGTGGTAGCGTTGCCGAAGAAGACTCGCGAGCTGCGGTTCAGCAGCGCCTCCGGGTCGGTTCCCGGCACCAGCCCCTCGCTGTCGGTGTAGCCGCTGAAGTCGGACCCGAAGATGTCGAGCGCGCCGTCGTGATCGAAATCCGCCGCGGCCAGCCCCATCCAGCCGCCGATTCGATCGGCTTGGGTCATGCCGGTCTCGGCGGTGCGGTCCACCAGCAGGCCGGTGCCGTCGTTGTCGTAGACGCGGATGTAGCCGCGCGCGAAGTCCGCGGCATCGAGAGGCCCTTGATCGTCGGCCAGGAAGGCGTCGACGTCGCCGTCGAGATCGCGGTCGACCAGCATGCAGGCCCAGGTCACGCCCTTGAAGTCGCCGATCTCAGACGCCGCGGAGGCGTCGACGAAGCGGTTGTCGCCGGTGTTGAGGAAGATCCGGCTCGGGTGGTTGGTCTCGGTGGGCGGGAAGCCGAAGAGCGGGAAGGAGTTGATCGGGTCGAAGGAGTTGCTCTCCAGGATGTCCAGCAGGCCGTCGTTGTTGAGGTCGCCCATGGAGCATCCGGTGCCGGCGAGGGCAGCCGTGGTGCCCAGGCCGCTGGCCTCGGTGATGTCCAGGAACGTGCCGTCGCCCTGGTTCTCGAGCAGGACGCTCGGGGATCGGCTGTTTTGGACGAAGAGGTCCTCGTCGCCGTCGTTGTCGATATCACCGTAACAGGTGCCCCAGCCGTCGCCGTCGGTGACTTCGGTGCCGCTGGCGGCCGCGACGTCGATGAAGCTCAGCTCGCCGGTTTCCTCGAGCTGATTGGAGAACAGTGAGTTGGGCGTGCCGGGGCCGTTGGTCACGTAGATGTCGAGGTCACCGTCGTTGTCGTGGTCGAAGAGCGCGATGCCCGGCGCACCGTAGCGCTTGAAGGGCAGGGAGGGGAAGTCGAAGAGCGTGAACGGCGCGGTCTCGCGGACCTGCTCGTGGATCGCCACCAGCTCGGGATTCGGCTGCCTCGAGTAGTCGAGGCCGCGGGCCGTGTCGCTAGCGATGTCGGTGAAGGTGATCTGCTCGGCCTGGGCGCGTTCACTCCCACTCAGCATGAGTGCCAGGATCGGGATCAGAAGCGCTGGGTGTCTCGAGGTTCGGTGCATGCTCACTCCTTGGTCTGTGTCGAGAGCTGGTCTGTGTCGAGAACGGGTCTGGGCCGAGAAGGATCGTGTCGATCCTCCAGACGCACTGACGTCGAGATCCGGGGCGGTATCCGCCCTCATTGCCGAGGAGGGCGAGTCGGCCGAGGCTTCCACGAGCTCTTGGCCTCTGGAGGCTGCTGCTGAATGGAGTCGTGACGGCCGCGGGGACTGTCGATAGTGCCCGGCGCTCGCGTTGCGTCTCTACACCAGGTGCAGGCGGCTCGAGAGGAAACTACCAGCTGTAAAGAGAAATCTCAATGGGTGCATCGCTGGGTCGTG
>JBCCEE010000815.1:0-2566 GCA_039030415.1 Acidobacteriota bacterium | reverse complement strand
GGCAACCCCCTGGCGCTCGACTTCTTGAGCCAGCATGAGCTGGACTTCAGTTTTCAGGACACCCATCCGGGCTTCGGCCAGGAGCTCGAGCAGATGGTCTTGAGCCGGGAGATCGCGGGGCAAGCGCGCGCCTACAACCGGCAGCGGCTGGAGTCGCTGCGTGCAGCGGACGACGCTTGGCTGGGCCACGCCTACGACCAGCTCGCCGTGGGAGCTCGACTGGCATGCGTTTCCGCCCATCCGCGGGCCAGCGACCTCGAAGCCCTGCTGCTGCATCTCCATCCCGATGACCGTCTAGAGCTCAGCTTCCACACCTTCTACTCCCACAGCCGCGCTATCGACTACCGACTGATCGGGGTGCTGGCCAGCGATTTGCCCGGCATTGAAAGGCAGTTCCGAGGTCTCGAGTCGACGCGTGTCGATCAGCCCGAGCCGGCCCGACGCGGCGGCCTCGGAACGCTCGTCTGCCGCAACCGTCAGAGAGACCCGTCGGGTTATCTCGATCTGGTGGAGCGCTTTCGGCTGACCTACCTTTCCGATCGTCACTTCCCACAGATTCGGCTGGAAGATGCCGCCTTTGCCTTGGACAAGGCCTGGGACGACCCGCAGCAGCTGACGCGGGAGGAGCGCCAAAGGCTGCGACATCTCAAGCGCCGATCGATCGGCGGTTTAGAGGACTGGATCGAAGAGCTGGCGGATTGTTGGGCCGAGCCCGAACTGTTCAAGCAGGCCCTCGACAAGGCGGAGCAGGCCGTCACCAAAGTCGGCAGCCAGGAGCTCGAAAGCGTGTTCGAGGATTCCACGACCTACTGGGAGACCGATCAGCGCTGGGCTTTGGCCTCACTATTGACGCGCGAACGGGCATGGGTTCCCGGCACTCTGAACGAGCGCGGCCGGTGGCAGATGGCTCGCGAGCTGCTGCCAGCCGGAGCTCTGCCCGAATTCATCGGCGGATTTTCCAAGCACCAGGCGCAGATCGCAAGACCCATTTTGCGCCAGTGGGCCCTGGCCGATGCACGTTTCGGCGACCCGCGCGTCGATCGCGAGCCCTATTGGCTTACCCTGCTGGCCTGGCTCCATCAACGCGAGCATCGCTGGGGCGGTGCCTTCGACCAGATCAAGAACGTCCTGGCTGCGAGACCGAGCCCGGCCGATCAGCTCGCAGCATGGCAGAAGCTCAGGAGCCTCTGCCTGGAGTATGGCTACGACGAGGAGTCTTTCGATCTGTTGATCCAGCACGAGCTACCGCTGGTGCCGCGCAAACAGGTCAAGGGGGTCATCGCAAAAGAGGTCGAGCGCGTCCTGCAGCAGCAGCCCGAAAGGCTGCCCATGCTGGCCAGCAGTTTCGGCACGTCGGGCGTTGCCGCTGCCGTGTTTCATGGCCTGGCCGAATCGCTAGCGCTCCACCCTGAGGATGCCTCGCGGCTCGTAGACGCCCTCACCCACTGCCTGAAGGCCGCCCCGGCCTTGGACTCGGGCGCCGCCGAAGAGCTCGGAGGGCTGCTCGCAGAGCTCGCTCTGCTTCCCCCTACGCTGCGCGTCAGCGTCGCGGAAACGCTCGATCGCAGTACTCTCCTGGTTGCGGAGAGGCGCCCCTTCGCCAACACAGCCCTCGAGTGCGCAGCGCGGTCACTCGTCGCCCAAGAGAGCAAGTTGCTGACCATGGCGCCGGTTCAAGCCGTGCGAGCCATCCGTGTCGTGCTGCAGGCACGAAACAACCCGGGCGGAGCATCTGGCGGAACGCCCGATTCCAGCGTCACCATGGAGGCGGCCTTGATGAGACTCGCGGTGCTCGGCAAGCTGATCGCAGCAAGACTGCCTCGAGACGCCCAGCAGGCGGCCGACGAGTTGGACCGCGCTTGGCTGCTGTTACTCGATGCGGTACGCGAGGGCCACCTCTTCGAGCAGCCTCCACGCGAGGCTCGGTCGTGGATCCATCTGCTCGAGCAAGAGCTCGGCACGGTGCCACGGCAGGCCGCCAACGACAAACAGGTCAAGCTGTCTGCCTTCCTCGATCTCGCCTGGTCGCTCTGGAGCCGAACGCCTGCCGACGATCCCTATCGAGCTGCTCTCGCCTCCAAACTTCGCCGGATCGCCAGGCCGCTGGGAGGCGATACCCTGGCGATCAAGGATCGATTCTCGAGCGGCAGCGTTTTCAGAGACCCGAAGAAGACCCACCAAGAATGGCATCACCGGAAGATCGAGCTGCGTGTGCCAGCGGCCCAGAGAGATCAAGCCAGAAGCTTGATCGCTCCGATAACATTCACTTTCGGGAACCGGGTCGTCGAGATCATGAAGGGGCTCTAGACAATGAGCGACGAGAGCAAGCCGGCGGCCACCACGTCCTCAGACGGCAGCCAAAGCACCGAGAGCCCTGCGCGGAGTCCTGGAGAGCACAGTCCTCAGGAGCACAGTCCTCAGGAGCACAGTCCTCAGGAGCACAGTCCTCAGGAGCACAGTCCTCAGGAGCACAGTCCTCAGCAGGAGCACACTCCTCAAGAGCCTGACGTCTCCTGGCTCAGAACGTCGGATCCGAAGCCGCAGCAGCCCGCTGGGGACCCAGCGG
>JBCCEE010000814.1:0-2574 GCA_039030415.1 Acidobacteriota bacterium | reverse complement strand
GGCCCGGCGGTCATCCCGGCCGGAGCTGTCGGAATCTCGCGGTCCGGCGCAGCTCGGCGAGCGCGGGTAGGACCTCTACGAACGGCAGCAGCCAGTCCTCCCGTTCTCGGAAGCTATGCTCGAGATGATCCAATGCCCGCTCGGGCGCACCTAGGGCGAGGTGCGCCACGGCGTGTAGAGTCGGTGTCGGGGCGGAGCGGCTGCCGGTCGGAGGCTGGCTGAGGACCCAACGCCAGTAGGCTGACGCGGTCGCTGCGGGTTCAGGGGCTCCGGCAGGCGAGGCCGCTCCCGCGTAACGCATCTCGCGGCTCGCGGCTTTGGCCAGGGCCGCCGCATCCCCGGACTGCCAAGCCGCCAGCACGCCGCAGCGGTGGCCCCAGGCGTCATCCGGAGCGAGCTCGACGGCGATTCGAGCGAGCTCGAGAGCGCGCTCCGAGGCGCCGGTGAAGACGTGGATCCAACAGGCGTCGCTGGCCACGGCGAGCTCCAAGGGATCGAGCTGCAGGGCGTATTCGATGTCGGCGATCGCCGCTTCCGGTCGGCCACTGGCGGCGCGGGCGAAGGCTCGCAGGCGATAGATCTTGACGTCGCCCGGGGCGCGCATCAGGGCGCGGTCGAGAAGGGCCGCGGCGTGCTCCGCGTCGAGACCTTGGCGGAGGTGGCCGCGGGCGGACAACAGCAGCGCCACCGGCTGGTCTCGATCGAGCTCGAGGGCCCGGCGCAGTGCGGCCATGGCGTGCTGCTGGGAAGCCCGAGACCGGTCTTCGAACAGCGCTTCGGCGAGCGCCGCGTGGGCGTCGGCAAATTCTGGCGCGATCTCGACGGCACGGCGCAAAGCCTGGATCCCAGCCTCGACGTCCTGGCTGGGTGCGGGGGCGAGCAAAGCGAGGCCGTGGACGTAGCTCTCCCAGGCTGCCGGGTCGGGGCGTGGGCCGTGCCGAGGTCGGTAGCCGTGGCGGGGGGCGAGGGTGGCCGGCAGCAGGCGCTCGACTACGGCCTGGGCGATGGCCTCCGACGCCTGATCGAGCTCGGAAGATCCTTCGGGCAGCGGCTCGGCGGGTGCTGGCTCCAGCATTCGAGCGGACCAGGCGAAGCCCAGCGCCAGGGCGATCAATAGCAGGTTGGCGACTGCCAGGACCCACCAGCGAAGGTGCCCGCCGACGGCAGGGTCGCCACCAGGGGCCGCTGAGTTGACGGACGGTGGCTCCGCAGGCGTTAGCGGCTCGGTCGTGACCGGGGCGATGAACCGGTAGCCGCGGCGCGGCTCGGTCTTGACGTAGCGCGGCGCCTCGGCAGGGTCGCCGAGGGCGGAGCGAATCTGGCGGATGCACGAGCTCAGCCCCTGAGCATGGTCGCCGTGGTGATCCGGTCCCCAAATGTGGTCGCGCAGCTGCTCGTGCGTCACCAGCTCATCGGATCGCTCGGCCAGCAGGCGCAGCACGCGCGTCGGCTGGGGCCGCAGCGGAATCGCGCGTCGCTGGCGGCGCAGGCGATCCGTCGCCAGGTCGAGCTCGAACGGCCCGAACCGGAGCGCGGCAGGTGGCGGGGAAGATCCTGGGTGGCGGGCCGGGTCGGTCATCTCAGCCCCCGCCTCAGGTCGGCCACGTGCGTCGCCGTCCCTGCGCCTCGCTGCGGCTGCTGGCTACGCCCGCAGTCGCCGCCACCGTAGAAGCGATCATGCGAGGCATCAAGTCGCTTGTTTTCAATTCTTTGCAAGATCATGAGAAGCATCACAAAAAGTCATGGTTTGCCCTCTTGTCGAACCCTGGGAGCGGCCCTACTGTGGGTTCGAGCCGCGAGCCCAGGGAGGCACGAGAGAACGCTAGCACACCTCGTCGCAGATCCTCGCGGTCGCCGGCGTGCCTCCACTCACCCAGATCGAGGAGAGAGTCATGAGCAAATCCTGGATTCGCCTGATGTTGGCAGCAGCCATCGCGTGCGGCCTGTGGGCCGTCCCGTCAACCGCTGCCCCGCCCTTCGAGATCCACCGCATCTACTACCACGACGCGGCCCACACCCAGTATGCCGGAGAGCGCACGACGCTGTGCGGCGGCAGCCTGGTGGTCGACGGGGTCATCACCTCCCACGTCGAGATCTGGCGCGTGTCCTGTCACTGACGTTTCGAGATCGGGAGACCGATGATGTGTCGGCCATGGAAAGGAGACAGCTATGCAATTTGATCGCGCTAGAGCTACGACCGGATTGACAGCGGCGACCTGCGCCCTTGCCCTCGTGTTCGGAGTCGCCGTGTTCGTCGCGCCGCACCCCGCTGCCGCGGCCGCCACCCTCTACGAATGCCTTGATCCGTGGCACGCCGTTTGTCAGACCTGTGGTCCCAACCAGGTCTGCGCCATGATCTGGACAGATCTCGGATCGTGCTGCACGACCCAAGGTCAGGCCGTGTGTGTCACCTCCTGCATCGAACCCATCGACAGCCCATGCTTCGACAAGCCGGGCTGTCGCTCTTGATGGATCACGCCACATTTGAACGACTGACGCTCAACCACCGATAAACCGGTTAGGCACAACCGTCGGTCTCCCGTAGTCTTTTCTGACCGGGCGCCGGAGTTTCCG
>JBCCEE010000813.1:0-2601 GCA_039030415.1 Acidobacteriota bacterium | reverse complement strand
GCGACGCAGTGCCCCGGGAAGGTGAGGCGGGCGTTGGCGATGTCGATCTGCTCGGGTCGAGCCCGAGGTGTAGATCACGTAGGCCAGGCTCTCCGACAGCGGGCTCCGTGGCGGCTCGGCGAAAGCTGGGAGATCCGTTGCGCCGTCGCTGACAACGACCTGCTCGATCTGGTCTGAAAGAGCCGCTATCGGCTCCTGGACCAGCAGGATGCGCGCATCGCAGTCCTCCAGCGTCTGCCGCAGTCGAGCGGTCGGGGACGTCAGGTCCAGCGGCACATAGGCACCGCCAGCCTCGAGCACCGCCAATAGAGCCACCACCATGTCCAGGCTGCGGTCGACCGCGAGCCCGACTCGAACCTCCGGCCCCACCCCATGGCGCCGCAGTCGCTGCGCCAGGTGGCGCGACCTCTGATCGAGCTCGCGATAGCTCAGCTGCTCGCCTTCGAAGCGCACCGCCGGAGCCTCGGGAGTTTGCGCGACCCAGTGTGCGAAGCGATCCGTCACGAAGCGATCCGTCACGAAGCGATCCACGACACTGGCGCCCGAAGCCAGGGCGGTATCGCTCCACTCGGCCAGCATCTGGTGGCGCTGGCCGCGGCTCGAGAGCGGTAGGGCGTGGAGCTCCGATGCCGGATCGGACAGCGCGGACGCCAGCAGCTGGCGGAAGGCGGCACCGATCCGACAGGCCGTGCTGGCGTCGAACAGATCGCTGTTGTAGCGCACGGCGCCGCCCAGCTCGTCGCGATCCGCGATCGCCCGCAGGTCCAGGGTCAGCTCGAACTTGGTCGTGCCGTTCGTTTCACCCGTCGCGAAGAGCTCGAGCTCCTCGCGGCCCGAGGCGCTGAGCCGGGCTTCTTGGTGCAGCGCCAGCTTGACTTGCACCAAGGGACTGCGCGCGAGATCGCGCGGCGGCTGTAGCGCTTCGACCAGCTTCTCGAACGGCAAATCCTGGTGCGCATAGGCGTCGAGCGCCGTGTCTCGGACGCGCCTCAGGTGCTCGCGAAAGCTCATGCCCGGTTCCGGCCTGCAGCGCAACACCAGCGTGTTGGCGAAGAGGCCGATCAGGCCCTCGATCTCACGGTGATTGCGGTTGGCCACCGGCGACCCGAGCAGGAAGTCCCGCTGCCCGCTCCAGCGCGCCAGGAAGCTGCTCCACACCGCCAGCAGAACCATGAACTCGCTGACGCCCTCGCGCTCGGCAAAGCTCCGCAGCGGCGTGCGTCCGAGCTGAAACTCCTGCGCATCGCCCCGGAAGGTCTGGACCGCTCCATAGGGCCGGTCCGTCGGCAGCTCGAGAGCCAGGGCCGTGTCCGCCAGATGCCGGCGCCAAAACGCCAGCTCCGCTTCGAGGGTCTCACCGCGCAGCCACTCGCGCTGCCAGACGGCGAAGTCAGCGTATTGAATCGGCAGCTCCGGCAGTCCAGCGTGGGGCGCCGAGTAGAGACTCCGCAGCTCGCTCAGCAGCACATCGAGGGACCAGCCGTCGAAGACGATGTGGTGGAAGACCAGGACGAGACTGTGTGAGTCGCTGGCGAGGCGCAGCAGCAGGAACCGCAGCAGCGGCCCATGCTCGAGATCGAACGGCCGGCGTGCGCTCTCACGCGACAGCTGGCGCATCGCCCGGTCGCGACCCGCCTCCGGTAGGCCAGAAAGGTCGACCTGCGGCAGATCCAACCGACCCGGCGCAGCGATCACCTGCACCGGCTGATCAGCCCCTCGAGACGTCGTATCCCGGAAGGTCGTCCGCAGAGGCTCGTGACGCGCGACAATGCTCTCGAGACTGGAGCGCAGCGCCTCCACCCGCAGGTCGCCACGGATCATTAGACGGATCGGCACGGTGTACACCGCGCTGTTCGGGTCCAGCCGATCCAGAAACCACAGGCGCTCCTGCGCGAACGACAGCTCCGCAGCTCCCTCGGAGCTGCGCGGGCGGATCGCCGGTGCTGGCGCCGTCTCCCGACGGTCCGCCCGCACCCGGGCCGCCAGCTCCGCAACCGTCGGCGCTTCGAACAGACTGCGCAGGGACAGCGCGCTTCCCAAACGCTGGCTCAGACGCGTCGTCACCTGCGTTGCGATCAACGAGTGGCCGCCGAGCTCGAAGAAGTTGTCGTGGATGCCGATCGACGCGTGACCCAGCACCTCACGCCAGATCTCATAGATCATCGCTTCGATCGGATCGCGCGGCCCCTCGTGCTCCGGGCCGGAGGAATCACTGAGCTCCTCGGGGGCGGGCAGCGCCTGGCGGTCGAGCTTGCGGTTGCGGTTGAGCGGTAGCTCGCTGAGGATAACAAAGGCCGCCGGAAGCATGTACTCCGGCAGCTTCGCCTGCAGAAATCGCCGCAGCTCGTCGGTGTCCGGAGCCTCGCCTCGGCACTCGAGATACGCCACCAGACGACGCTGGCCGGGTTGATCCTCTCGCAGCAAGACCGCCGCCGTCGCCACCCGCGGATGGTGACTCAGAACCGTCTCGATCTCGCCCAGCTCGATACGAAAACCGCGAGGGTTACGTCATCAGCAGTGAACTGGACATCTGGTCCCTGGGCATCACCCTCTTTTGCATGCTGACGGGCACGTTTCCTTGGCGACGGGCCAGTGAGAGTG
>JBCCEE010000812.1:0-2607 GCA_039030415.1 Acidobacteriota bacterium | reverse complement strand
CTTCGGTCCCAAGCTGGGCTACATGACCGCCATGCTGCACGGCGAATTCGACGTGGAGAACGTCGACATCGAGCTCGGTTTCGCGCTCGACAGCGACAGCGCCTCGTCGTTTGCCCTGCCGAGCGAGAAGGTCCTAGCGGTTCGCGAGCTGCCGGCGGTCGAGACCATGGCCACCGTCGCGCGCTACGGCACCTTCGTCAACAACTGCCGCAGCTACGGTGCCCTCGGCGGCTGGCTCGAGCACAACGGCTACACCCTGGCCGGCGTGGCGCGGGAGGTTTTCCTGCAGCCACCACTGCCGGGACGTGAAGACGAGGTCGTCGTCGAGATTCAGGTGCCGGTCGAGAAGGCGTTGCCAGTAGGGTCAACGCCGCTGGCCAGCCTCCCCTCCTAGCCCACCCGCGTCGACGCACGCACGGAGTCCGAGACAGCGCACCTGCCGGGTGCGGTAGGAGATCGTGCGCGCACTCTCACTCATCCCATCACCCATCCCAGGCCGCGTGAACCGCGGCCGCTACTCGAGAAAGGCAAAGCCATGCAGATCACACGGCAGATCACCATTGAAGCCCCATCCCAGCAGGTCTGGAAGGTGCTGGGGCACCAGTTCCATCAAGTCGATCGCTGGGCGAGCTCGGTCAGCCACTCGGCGGCGCGCATCGAGGGCGACGCGCCTGCCGGCGCCCCGTGCTCCGGACGCGTCTGCGAAACCGAGCTCGGACCGTTCCGCGAGACCCTCACCGAGTACGACGACGCGCGCCAGGTCGTGGCTTACGAGGCCAGCGGCGAGAAGATGCCGTTCTTCGTCAAAGGCCTGCGCAACCGCTGGTCGCTGAAGCCGCTCGGCAGCTCGCGCACCCGCGTCGACATGCACATGACCGCTGATCTGGCCTTCCCCTTCAACCTGTTCATGACGCCGGTCATGAAGCGGCAGATGGGAGGCGTTCTGACTCTGGCGACTCAAGAGCTGAAGCACTACGTCGAAACCGGTTCGCCGCATCCTCGCAAGGCGGCCAACCACCCAACGCAGAAAGCTGCATGACCCACAACTCAAATCCACGAATGGAGCAAGTCATGAGATATGTCAAAGCCCTGCTCACCGCCGGTACGCTCATAGCGTTCACCGCTTCCCTGATCGCCCAACAAATGCAGGCCCCGCCGCCCCGCGTCATCGGTGCCGTCCAAGTCGACCAAGTGTCGCCGGCTCCGGTGCAGGTGATCCGTGGCGTCACGCTGGCGGCGACGCCGGCCGAGGTCTTCGACCACGTCAGCGATCATCGCAACTGGCCGGGATTCCACGGCGCGCTCGAATCCGTGGCGGTGAGCGGCGACGGTCGCGACGGCAGCACCTGGAGCTACGCCATGGTGGGCGGTGGCGCCTTCTCGGCCCGCATCACTGCCTTCGATCGACCGGGCGCCGACGGCCTCGGCACCTTCGCTTACGCCATCCAGCCGGGCAACCCGTTCGGCGTCCAGCACCACCTCGCGATCCTCGAGCTGCGTCCCGCCGACGGTGGCGGCACGGCCCTGATGTACTACCAGATCTTCGACCACCCCGATGTGGAGATGATGTCTAAGGCGGTCGTCCAGGGCAACGACGAGATCCTCTCCCGCATCCTCTACCGCTTCGGTGGCGAGCCGCGCGCGGCGTCGCACGGCTCGAGCTCGATGGTGATCGAGCAGCGGCGGATCGTCGAGGCCTCGGAGCAGCGCGCCTGGCGGGTGCTGGGCGAGCAGTGGGGTGAGGTCGACGAGTGGGCCAGCGCCATCTCGCACTCTACGGTATCCCAGCAGCGCGGCAGCTCGCTCGCCGGGGCGACCCGCTCGTGCGAGGTGCCGGGCAGCCCAGGCTTCCGCGAGACCATGTTGACCTACGACGCCGACGCTCGGTCGCTCAGCTACCAGGTGATCGAGGGCGTGCCGCCCTTCATCACCCACGCCACCAACACCTGGCACATCTATCCCCTGAGCGAAGATCGCTCGATCGTCACCTCACGCATCGAGCTCGCCGTGGCTCCGGGCACGCCGCAGCCGGCCGTCGGCATGGTCAAGGGGCAGTTCACCCAGCTCATGGACCTGTCGGTCGACGAGCTGGTGCACTACATCGAGACCGGGCGGCCACACCCGCGCAAAGTCGCTGCGAAGCGCGCGACTAGCCGCGGCTGAGTCGACGCCCTGAAGCTCACCCAGGCGCACCCGTCAGGGTGCGCCTTGCTTGGGTTGCGCTAGCGGGACGCTACCCGTCCCCTTCGGCATAGAGACCGATCAACGCGCCGACGAAACCGCCGGCATGCATCGAGCTGAGCGTCCGCCCGTCGGCGCCGGTGACCACAGCCTCGAAGCTCTCGCCGTCGAGCGAGTAGGCGAAATCCACTTCCGGTCCCCGCACGTCGATGCGCAGATGTACCGGGGCTCCCGAGGCCAGCTCCAGCGGCTGCTCTGCCACAACCTCACCGCGCGCCGGATCCTCCTCGCCATCCCGCTGGCGGACGCGCAGCACGAGCTCGCCCTGCTCGCCTCGGCTCAAGCCGAACGCGTAGTAGAACGCATCGCTCTGGACGGCGACGAGGCCCGCTTCGTCGGTGGGCGTCTTCGGGGCGAATCGCATCG
>JBCCEE010000811.1:0-2616 GCA_039030415.1 Acidobacteriota bacterium | reverse complement strand
CGCATAAGCGCCCAGCCGACTCACAGTCGGTTGGGAGAAAAACAAGACGGCTGAAACGAAGCAACCGACCATGCGGGCTACGCTCATCGAGCGGAAGAGCCAGTGCGTACTGGCGTCTCGCGTACTGGGGTCTCGCGTACTGGCGTCTTCGTGGGCATTACGACCAACGACTACGCGCAGCTGCTGCGAGCTCAGCTCGGCAGTGACGGCGACGCCAGCTCGCTGCCGTACTTCCCGCTCGGCAACGCGCTCAACGCCGCCGCCGGCCGGATCTCCTACGCCTTCGGTTTCCGCGGGCCGACGATGGCGATCGACACCGCGTGCTCGTCGTCGCTGGTGGCGGTGCACAACGCCTGTACGAGCCTGAACGCCGGCGAGTGTGACATGGCGCTGGCGGGCGGCGTCAACCTGATCCTCGACGATCACGTCATGCGAGCGCTGACCAGCGCCAAGATGCTGTCGCCGGCCGGCCGCTGCCGCACCTTCGATGATCGCGCCGACGGCTATGTGCGCGGCGAGGGCTGCGGCACGCTGGTGCTCAAGCGGCTCGCTGACGCGCAGCGAGATGGCGATCGCGTGCTGGCGGTGATCGCCGGCTCGGCGGTCAACCAGGACGGTCCGGGCAGCGGATTCGCCGTCCCCAACGGCAATGCCCAGCGCGAGGTGATCCGTCAGGCCTTGTCCCGAGCTGGCCTGCGGGGCGATCAGATCGACTACGTTGAAGCGCACGGCACCGGCACGCCGCTCGGCGATCCGATCGAGATCGCCGCGCTCGCCGATAGCCTGGGCGCCGGTCGGGGGGCCGATCGACCGCTCCAGGTGGGGTCGCTCAAGACCAACGTCGGGCACCTCGAGTCGGCGGCGGGCATCGCTTCGCTGATCAAGGTGGTGCTGGCGCTGCAGCACGAGACGATTCCGCGTCAGATCCACCTCGAGCAGCTGAACCGTCGGGTCGACTGGTCCGGCATCCCGGTGCGGGTGGCGAGCGCCGCCATGGATTGGCCGCGCGGCGATCGAGGTCGTGCTGCGGGGGTCAGCGGCTTCGGCATCAGCGGCACCAACGCCCACCTGGTGCTGCGCGAAGCGCCGGCAGCGGTGCGGGAGCCGGCGGTCTCCGAACAGGACCCAAGGTGGCAGCTGCTGCCGTGCTCGGCGCATGGCGAAACGCTGCTGCTCGAGCACGCCGAGAGCTGGGCCGGGCTCCTCGAGCAGGAGCCGCCTGAGGCGTGGCCCAGCCTGGCGGCCGAGGCCGGCCAGGGCCGCCGCCACCTGGCGCATCGCATGGCGGTGGTCGCGAGCTCGCCGCAAGCGGCCGCGGCCGCGCTTCGCGGCAGTCTAGAGCCGGCGGCAGCGCAGCGCTTCGTGGCGCAGGTCACGTCTTCAGGTCCGCGGACGCTGACCCTGGCGTTCGTCGGCGAGCTCGACATGGACTCGCGGCAGCCGGAGCGCGACTGGCTCGAGCTACCGGCGGTGCGCAGCACGCTCGTGGAGTGCGCGACCGCTCTGGGACCCGCTGACGAGCTGGGCTCTGGAGCTCGAGCCTGGGAGCGCTTGCAAGGGGCTGGGGTGCCCCATGCATTGCTCGCCGTGGCCGCGCAGCTGGCCGAGGCGCGGCTGCTGGGCTCCTGGGGTCTGCGTCCCGACCGCTGGCGGGGCGTTGGAGCCGGCGGCTGGGTTGCCGCCGTGCTGTCTGAAACTTCGACACTCACCGAAGCCGTCCGTCGACTCCTCGAGGGAGACGACGTTCCGTCAGCTACCGCTGGTGGGGACGGTGCCCTCGTAGTGTCCTTCCCGCCGGCTGGCGATGAAGGAGAGGGAGAGCATGACGACACGATCGTGTTCGGCGCAGCGCCTGGGGGGGCGAGCACGCCGACGTTCGGTGGCCACTACGTGGTGGCCCGTCCCGCAGCGGGGCGTCGTCGATCTCTGGAGACCGCTGCAGCGCTTTATTGCGCGGGGCATGCGCTCGATTGGCGAGCGCTTTACGGGAGCCCACCGCGGGCTCCCCGCCCTCTGCCGAGCATTCCCTTTCAGCGTCGCTCCTATTGGTTGAGCGAAGGCTGGAGTCCTGCTTCCCGTTCGGAGGTCACGCCTGTGTCCAAACCGCTTGAACCCCCCCAAGCACCCGTCGCCGCCCCTGCCGTCGCCGACCCTGTAGCCACAGACCCTGTAGGCACGGACCCTGGCAAGATCCTGGGCGAGCTGGTCGATATTTTTGCGCGTATTTTGCAGGAGCCGCGTGAAGCGATCGACACCGGCGCTCCGCTGGTCGAGCTCGGGGCCGACTCTATTGTGCTGATGGAAGCCCTGAGAGCGATCGAGACCAACTACGAGGTGCGGATTCCAATCCAGCAGCTGTTCGAAGAGCTGTCGACCCTCAACGCCATCTCGCGCTTCCTGGCGACGGAGAGTCCGGTGGCGCGGCCTGCCGAGCCCGCTGCGGCGGCCGCTCCGAATCGGGTGGCACCTCCGGCTGACCCGAATCGGGTGGCACCTCCGGCGGCACCCTCGTTGGCAGTCGCCCCGAATCGGGTGGCACCCCTGGAGGCGCCCCCCTCGGCCGCTCCGAATCGGGTGGCACCTCCGGCTGACCCGAATCGGGTGGCACCCGTATCG
>JBCCEE010000810.1:0-2632 GCA_039030415.1 Acidobacteriota bacterium | reverse complement strand
GGCACGCGGGTGACCAAGGGCCACGTGCTGGCCGATGGTCCGTGTACCGAAGAAGGCGAGCTGGCGCTGGGGCGCAACATCCTGGTGGCCTTCATGCCGTGGCGCGGCTACAACTTCGAGGACGCCATCCTGGTTTCCGAGAGCCTGGTCAAGGAAGATGCCTACACTTCGATCCACATCGAAGAGTTCGAGATCGAGGCGCGTGACACCAAGCTGGGCCCGGAGGAGATCACCCGGGACATCCCCAACGTGTCGGAATCGGCGCTCAAAGACCTCGACGAGAGCGGCATCATCCGCATCGGCGCCAAGGCGACCGCGGGCAACATCCTGGTCGGCAAGGTCACGCCCAAGGGCGAGACTCAGCTGACGCCGGAAGAGAAGCTGCTGCGGGCCATCTTCGGTGAGAAGGCCGGCGACGTTCGCGACGCCAGCCTGAAGGTGCCGCCGGGCATCGAGGGCACCGTGGTCGACGTCAAGATCTTCTCGCGCAAGGGGGTCGAGAAAGACCACCGTGCCCAGGAGATCGAAGAGGGCGAGATCGCTCGCATGCAGAAGAACATCAAAGACGAGGTGCGGATTCTCACCGAAGAGCGCAACAAGAAGATCCTCGACATCCTGGCCGGCCAGCAGGTGCTGGCGGACGTCATGTCGCGGACCGGCGAGCTGCTGCTCGAGAAGGGCGGCAAGATCTCTCACGACGTGCTGCTGCAGCTCAACCGCCAGGAGATCCTGCGGTTGCCGCTGGCCGACTCCAAGTCGCACGATCTGGTCGAGAAGATCTACCGCAAGACCGAATCGCACATCGACGTCATCCACCGGGTCAACGAAGAGCGTGTCGCACTGCTTCAGAAGGGCGACGAGCTGCCGCCGGGCGTCATCAAGCTGGTCAAGGTCTACGTCGCCATGAAGCGCAAGCTCCAGGTGGGTGACAAGATGGCCGGCCGTCACGGCAACAAGGGCGTCATCTCGCGCATCTTGGCCGAGGAAGACATGCCCTACCTGCCCGACGGGACGCCGGTCGAGATCGTGCTCAATCCGCTCGGCGTGCCGAGTCGCATGAACGTCGGCCAGATCCTCGAGACCCACCTCGGCTGGGCCGGCGCGGCTCTCGGCATGAAGTTCGCGACGCCGGTGTTCGACGGCGCCAGCGAGAAGCTGCTCAAGGAGCACATGACGGAGGCCGGCTTGCCGACTTCCGGCAAGACCGAGCTCTACGACGGAGTCACCGGCGAGAAGCTCGAGCAGAAGGTGACGGTGGGCTACATCTACATGCTGAAGCTGTCTCACCTGGTAGACGACAAGATTCACGCTCGCTCGATCGGTCCCTACTCGCTCATCACCCAGCAGCCGCTGGGTGGTAAGGCGCAGTTCGGTGGTCAGCGCTTCGGAGAAATGGAAGTCTGGGCACTCGAGGCCTATGGCGCGGCGTACACCCTGCAGGAGCTCTTGACCGTCAAATCAGACGATGTCGAGGGCCGGAGTCGGATCTACGAGGCGATCGTCAAGGGCGATGTGCCGGATGATCCGGGCCTGCCGGAATCGTTCAACGTGTTGGTACGCGAGCTGCAAAGTCTCTGCTTGGACGTCGAGTTGCTCAAGGCTTGAAGAAATAGCTGCCCTAAGGGGCGGAACGTAGGATCGAAGGAGGCATACGTTGCAGGGATCTCACTTTTTCGAGAAGCCGCAATCGGTCAAAGAATTCAACGCGATCCGGATCTCCGTGGCATCGCCCGAGAAGATCAACTCCTGGAGCTTCGGCGAAGTCACCAAAGCGGAGACGATCAACTATCGGACGTTCAAGCCGGAGCGGGACGGCCTGTTCTGCGCCAAGATTTTCGGGCCGATCACCGACTGGGAGTGCCTCTGCGGTAAGTACAAGCGCATGAAGCACCGCGGTGTGGTGTGCGACAAGTGCGGCGTCGAGGTCACCCGTTCGCGGGTGCGGCGCGAGCGCATGGGGCACATCGACCTCGCCAGCCCGGTTTCCCACGTCTGGTTCTTCAAAGGGTTGCCGAGCCGCATCGGTCATCTGCTCGACCTCTCGCTGCGCGATCTCGAGCGCATTCTCTACTTCGAGAGCTACGTCGTCATCGATCCCGGTGACACGGAGCTCAAGGAGAGTGAGCTGCTCTCAGAAGAGCGCTTCCGCGAGCTGCGCGACGAGTACGGCGACGACGCCTACGAGGCCCGCATGGGCGCGGAGGCGATCAAGGAGCTGCTGTCGCGCATCGATCTCGACGAGCTGGCGGAAGAGCTGCGCATCGTCATGAAGACTGACAGCAGCCAGATCCGTCGTCTCAAGGCGGCCAAGCGCCTGAAGGTCATCGACGCCTTCCGTCGCAGCGGCCACCGTCCTGAGTGGATGATCCTCGACGTGATCCCGGTGATTCCGCCCGAGCTGCGCCCGCTGGTGCCGCTCGATGGCGGCCGGTTCGCGACCAGCGATCTCAACGACCTCTACCGTCGCGTCATCAACCGCAACAACCGCCTCAAGAAGCTGCTCGAGCTGCGGGCGCCGGAAGTCATCGTGCGCAACGAGAAGCGCATGCTGCAAGAGGCGGTCGACGCGCTGTTCGACAACGGCCGTCGCGGTCGCGTGCTGAAAGGCTCGAACAACCGGCCCTTGAAGTCG
>JBCCEE010000809.1:0-2649 GCA_039030415.1 Acidobacteriota bacterium | reverse complement strand
GGCTCGCCGGTGGTGTAGGCGACGGTGGAGCTGGCGTAGGGCGCTAAATCGACCCGGTTGGGCGGGGACGGCCATGCCGCACCATAGGCCCGCGTGATGCGCTCCGCGATCGGCCGTTCGAAGCGGATCACGTCGCCGATCACCGCCGCCACCCACTGGCGATTCTCCGCGTCATGACGCGGCCACCAAACCCGGCGATAGACCGGCAGCAGCGCCTCGATCTGTTCGAAGGTGATGCTCTCGGCTTCGGCGAGTGCGCTCGCATCGAGCTCGCCAGCCAGGACGTTACGCAGCTTCACCAGCTCATCGTCGAACAAGATGCTGCGCCCCGCTACCTGATCGCGGTAGTGCCCCAGCGCGCCATCCCAGATCGCCCGCTCCTCGTCGCTCAGCTTCGCGAGCGCCGCGACGTCGACGTCGCGCAGAGTGGGCTCCGGGTAGCGCTTGGGGATCGTCCCCGCCTCCATCGCCTCCTTCTTCGCCCAGCGGTAGACGAAGTGGTGCAGGCAGACCTCGATATCGCTGTGGAACGTGAACAGCAGCGTGCTAGCGAACGGTCGCTTGCCGTTCTCTTCCGGCGCCAGCTCCTGCGCTGGCAGCGAAGATGCTGGTAGCAGCACGACCAGCGCGAAAAGCAGGGGTATCACAGAGAACATCGAGCGTCCAGAATTCATCGCGCGCCTCCTCCGAGCCGTCGTCGAGCGTCGTTCCAGTGATACGTATCGCGTCGCCGAATTGTTGAAGCGCTTTAGACCCCAGGCGTTAGACTGCGCTCCGGTCTGCAGTTCGCTTGGAGCGTTAGGGGCCTCTGCTATCGGATCTTCACCGTGTAGCGCTCTTCCAACAGCGCATCCGGACCGGAGCCGATCCCTTCGATCCGGAGCCTGTACTCTCCCGGCTCCAAGAACCCCGCCGGCAAATCGAGACGCAGCCAGCTACCGTCGATAATCAGCTGGTCGGTCCGCCAGACCTCCTCGCCGGTCTTGGCCAGGATCGTCAGCCGGTAGCGTGGGTAGTAGGCGGGATTGACCACCTCGAGCGACAGCGTGTAGCGCGACACCTGGCCCGGATCAATCACGTGGTACCTGCCGAGCTGGGCGACGCGTCGCGCCTGCTGGCCGAGGAAGAAGCGCGGCACGTTGACGACGATGCGATCCTCCAGAGCGCCCTTCAGGCGCTTCATGAGGCGAGCCTCTTGCTCTTCCAGGGCCTTGGCGGCGGCCTTCTCGGCCTCTTCGAGCTTCAGGATCAAGCCGGCCGCCTGGTTGTCGGCGGACTGCTCGCCGGCTTCGGAGGCGCGCAGCTGTTCTGCCAGGATTTGGCGCTCGTGGGTGAGCTCCGCGACGCGTCCGCGCTCAGTGCCCAGCTGGTGGTCGAGACGGAAGAAGGTCCAGCCGGTGGGCAAGATGGCGATGAGCAGGATCGCCGCCACGAGGAACGGCCACCAGCGATGGTGCCACGGAATGACGGGGGCGCTCGCGGGGTCGTCGTTGGCGGCGGCGCCGCTGCCGGCCGTGTCGCCGCCGCTAGACACCGTGCGACCGGCCAGCGCATCCATCGCGGGACGCAGGGTCTCGTCCCGCCAGGCCCGATACTCCGGATCTCCATCGATCACCTCTTCGAGCAGCGAGCCACCCGGCGTCCACGCTTCCACCGCCAGCTGCTTGCGCCGCACCGTTTCCATCTCGGGCAGACTCAGCGCTCCGGTGCGGAGCTCGGGCTCGAACGCGTCGGGCTCCACCCACTCGCCGAGGTCGCAGCGCAGCACCCCGGCACCGCCCAGCGAGCGAGCGGGCAGCTCGAGATCGCGGCTGCCGACGAACGGGAAGTCGTCGAGCGGCATCACCCGCAGGCGGCCGTCGTCTCCGGTCTCCATCACCAGCCATTCCACCGGCACCTCCGCGGTGCGGCGGGAGAGGAAGATATCGCCGACCTCGGGCGGTCCCTGGCGGCGTTGTGTCAATCTTCCCTGGCGGATTTTCAGGTCTACGGCGGTCTTCACGGTGGCGCCGCGCTGCTGTGCACGGGTCGCCTCAGTATTCGTCGTCTCAGTGTTCATGGTCCTCACTTCCCATGCCCGACGCGCGGCGGCGCTCTCGGGCGTCGTCGGTCGCCGGCTGTTCGGGAGCCTCGTAGATAGGAGCCCGCGAGAGGGCGGGGCTCGGTGGAGCGGGCCGATCAGCGGTCCGCAGACAGGTCATGACGATGGGCTGAAGCTTCTTTTCGAGCAGCTGCTTGACGCGGTCGCGCGTCAACCCGAGCTGGCGGCCGAGCTCGCTGAAGGAAGGTAGCGGGCCGTCGGCGCCGGGGTGGATGCGGGTGACGCGGATGTGCAGCCACAGGCTCCACAGGTCGTCTCGCAGCTTGCGCCGCCGCAGCGCGCTGATCGAGGATTCGACGCAGCTCTGGATCGCCTGCAGCCAGCGTGCGGTATCGGGCTCTTCCGGCTGGGTGATCGGTACCGGCCGCGGCAGCTCGTCTGTACCGCCGGTTTCTCCGCCCAGCGGGCCGAGGGAGTGCTGCCATGCGCTGTTCCAGCGCTGCCGCACGTCGCGCTTGAGCTCGGCCACCAGATCGCCGAAGCGAAACGCCTTCACGCCGTCGCTCTCCAAGGAGCCCAGCTTCTCGGCCAGACGCCCCGTCAGCTCG
>JBCCEE010000808.1:0-2651 GCA_039030415.1 Acidobacteriota bacterium | reverse complement strand
TGGCGACGCTTTTTCGGACCGCTGTTCATCCATGACCTGCAGTTGGCTGCTGACGAATACGCAGCCATGCCGCAGTTTCGCTTTGTCGAGGAAAACGCTGGTGAACGAGTATGGCGTCAAGTGCAGCGGCTGATGACACTCGGACTTTGGATCGGTGTCTTCGCCGCGCTGCTGTTCCGGTCACAGGTTTATGCCCGCACGCCTGAAGCTCTGAAGCCCTGACGAGAGGTCTCGAAATGGTACCTGCAATCAAAGTCGAACATCTTCGCAAGGTATACCCGGGCGGCGTCGAGGCGGTGCGGGATCTGTCCTTCTCGGTGCCGACGGGCTGTATCTTCGGCTTGCTCGGCCCCAACGGAGCAGGCAAGTCGACAACGGTACGGGTTCTCGTCACGCTAACTCTGCCGTCTGGCGGTCGGGCCAAGGTCCAGGGCATCGATGTGGTGAAGCATGAAGATCGGGTGCGTCACCAAATCGGCTATGTCAGCCAGGCCTCGGCCCTCGACGCCATGGCGACCGCGCGCGAGATCCTCACCCTGCAGGGCCAGATGTTCCGAGTGCCGGGACGACAGCTCAAAACGCGGGTCGATGAGCTTCTCGAGGGTTTCGGTCTCGCCCACGCCGCTGATCGCACGGTCGGCGGTTACTCCGGCGGTATGAAACGGCGGTTGGATCTGGCTCTCGGGCTGGTCCATCGCCCGAGGGTCCTCTTCCTCGACGAGCCGACGACCGGCCTCGATCCGGAGAGTCGCGCCACCCTATGGCGGGAGGTCCAAACCCTGGCTCGCGAGACCGGTTTGACGATCCTCCTCACGACCCACTATCTCGAGGAGGCAGACCAGCTGGCGGATCAGCTGGCGATCGTCGAGCACGGTCAGATCATTGTCGAAGGCACGCCGGACGAGCTCAAGAATCGCCTCGAAGGCGACGTGCTGACGATCGAGCTCGGCGGACCGGAATCGGACACCGCGTCCGCGGCCGAAGCCCTGTCTCGCCTGAACGGTTTTATCGGCGTTCAAATCGAAGATCGGACTCTCCACGCCCGCTTTGTCCACGGTGCCAGTATCGTCGCCGCGGCGGTCTCAGCCTTCGAAGACCGGCGCCTCGAAGTCGCCCAGGTGGCGCTCAAACGTCCGAGCCTCGACGACGTCTACCTCAGCCTGACCGGACGCTCCCTCGGCGAGGTGGAAGCGGCGTAAGGCCTCGATCACCGTAGGGGATCCGCTCACCCATGCATCTCAGTAAGGCGACATCATGAATAGCATCGAGCGCGACGCTTTGCCCGCCGACGCACCGAGCCAGCGGGTTTTTATCGAAGACAGTCCTCCTCGAGCCTGGCCGCTGCTCGACGTCTGGCGCCTCTTCCTCTATCAGGTGCGGACGACCCTGCGCTCTCCGATCTGGTATCTCTTCGCGATCATCCAACCGGTGATGTGGCTCTTCCTCTTTGGTCAGCTCTTCCACGTGATGACCACCCTGCCGAGCTTCGAGACCGAGTCCTACAGTCGCTACCTGGCGCCCGGTCTAGCCATCATGTCGGCCCTCATGAGCTCGTCTTTCGCGGGCTTGGGGCTCCTCGAGCTGATCCAGAGCGGCGCCATGGATCGCTTTCTCACCACCCCGGTCAGCCGCTCCGCCTTGCTTGGCGGGCGCGTCCTACACGCAGCGGCACTGGTCGTCTCCCAATGCCTCGCAGTCCTCGTCGCTGCTGCCCTGATCGGTGCCGGGCCGCCGAAAACATTCACTGGCGTCCTGCTGCTGATCGGCGCCGCTGTGATTCTGAGCGCCGGCTGCGCTGCCGCCTCGACCGCGCTAGCCATGGTCCTGCGTCGCGCCCAGACTCTGACCGCGGTTCTCAATTTTTGCCTGCTGCCGATCTACTTCACCTCGAGCCTCTTCATGACCCCCGATCTGATGCCGCTTTGGATCCAGCGGCTCGCGGCCTGTAATCCCCTCAATTGGGCGGTCACCGTCGCCCGCCACGGCTTCGAGGGCCGCCCGATGGGTGAGGTCTCTGGCGAGCTGGGACTCTTGCTCGCCTTCTGCCTGGTGTGCTGGGGCCTCTCCCTGCATCTCTTCGAACGCTACCGTGCTGCCCTCTGAGCGGTGTACCGTCTCAAGCTCGAGTTTCTGCTGATGCGGTGGAGGAACCTAGTGGTCCTGTTCGACTGCGGTGCGCAGATCGCTGAGGTCCTTGGAACATTCCGTGACGACGGTCTTGACCATCATCTTGCCGAGCAGGCCATTCATCAGCTTGGCGAAAAGGCTCCTGGGCGTGGCCTGAAACGTCATCTCGACATGGGTGCCGCCGTCGCGCTCGGTGAGCTGAAATGAAGTCAAGTATTCGCTGCCGTGGCTGGCGGCGGAAAGGGTGTAGAGGTGCGGGTGCTCAAAGCGCTCGACGGTCATCTCTTCGGTCGCCTCGCGCCCGAACATGACGCGCGTCTCACGAAAGCGGGTGCCTGGGCCGACTTTGCCCTCGGTCAGCATGTCGACCTTCTGGATGCCGCCGATCACGCTGGCGGCATTGGCGAAGTCGGTGGCGCGGACGAAGACGGCTTCGATCGGGGCATTGATCTGCTGGTTGAGAGTCACGGTTGCCATAGGCTGCCTCCTTCGCTTTCTAGCCACGCTTACGGTTGAAGGTCAAT
>JBCCEE010000807.1:0-2659 GCA_039030415.1 Acidobacteriota bacterium | reverse complement strand
GAGATCGGCAGCGAGGGTCGACACGGTGGCGAAGCCTGCCCCGGCCGGCAGCTCGAGCTGGCGCGAAACCGCATCGACATAGCTAATGAGCTGGCGATGCTCGACCGCGACGCCCTTCGGCTTGCCGGTGGACCCTGACGTGTAGACGACATAGGCGAGATGACCGGAGAGCTCAGGCGTCGGCGAGGACGCGCCATCTCCCGCCACCGACAGCGCGTCATCACCGAGATCGACGACCGTCATGTGGCGGCTGCCCAGCTCGGCCGCACGATCGGCTTCGAAGGTCAGCAGCATTGTCGCGCCAGAGTCCTCCAGGGTGGTGAGGATGCGCTCGCGGGGAAACTGCGGCTCGAGGGGAACGTACGCCGCACCGGCCTTGAGCACACCGAGTACCGCGACCACCATCTCGAGACTGCGCTCGGCACAAAGGCCGACCCGCGCCTCGGGTCCCACCCCTTGGGAGCGCAGGTGCTGCGCCAAACGACTCGCGCGCTCGTCGAGCTCGCGGTAGGTCAGGCAGTGGTCTTCGAAGCGCACCGCCGGTGCCGTTGGAGTGCGTTCCGCCCAATCCTCGAACAGGCTGTGAATGGAGGGGATCTCGAGCTCTTGCGAGCGGTGATTGTGCTGAGACGAGCGCGGGGCTTGCGCAGCAGGCCGGGACAGCGCTTCGAGGCTCGACTCCGGCCGGTGACAGATGCCGCGCAGGATTCCCTGCAGGTCGCCGAGCCACCGCTGGATGGTGCTCGGCTCGAAGAGATGGCTGCGGTAGCGGCATTCGAGACGCACGCCGGCCGGGCTGTGCACCGCCGTCCAGGCCAGATCCCATTGCGTGGATACCGCCTGATTGCCCAGCCGCTCGATCTCCAGGTCAGGCCATTCGAGCGGCGAGCCAGCCTGCTCGAAGTTGAAGATCGTCGACAGAACGGCCGGCTGGCTCGGATCGTGGCGCGGCTGCAGCTTCTTGAGCAGGCGGTTGAGGGAGAAATTCTGATGCTCGTAGGCGTCGAGCAGGGTGTGCTTCACCTGGCGCAAGAGGTCGGCGAAGCGCTGCTGCGGGTGGGGCTGGCTGCGCAGCGGCAGAACGGTCACACAATGACCGACCAGGTAGCGATCCTCTACCGCCTGCCCGGCAGAGGTCAGGCCGAGCAGCAGATCGCGCTGCCCGCTCAGACGGTGCAGCAGCGCGACCAGCGATGCCGTCAACAGCATGGCTAGAGACGCCCCCTCGCCCTGGGCCCGTTCGGCCAGCCGGGCGGTGGTCGTCGCGTCGATCTTCAGGACTTCGCGGCTGGCGTCGAAATCGTCACCCCTACGCGGGTGGTCGGTCGGCACCTCCAGCCGCGGCAGACCACCGGACAGCTGCTCGCTCCAGTAGGCTTCAGTAGCGGTCGCGTCGGCCGGATTCGCTGTCAGCGATCGGACGTAGTCGCGATAGCGCGCCGGCTTGGCGAGCTCCGGGGGACGCCCCGCGCAGGCCGCCGCATAGAGCTCCGCGATCTCTCCGATGAGCAGTCCGACGGAGTAGCCATCCGCGACCAGATGGTGGACGGTCAGCAGCAGAACATGATCGGTTTCGGCGAGGCGCAGAATCGCGCTGCGCAGCAGCGGCCCGCGCACCAGATCGAAACTTCGGCGAACCTCCGCGGCGAGGCGCGCCTCGAGCTGGTTGGCCGCGAGATCTTCCACCTCGATATCGACTTTCGAGTGCGCAGAAAAACTCTGTCCGTCGCCGGTAGGGCTGAAGGTCGCCCGCAGGGCCTCATGGCGATCGACGACCTGCTGCACCGCGTGCTGCAGGTCGCCCACCCGCAGCTGGCCGCGCAGGCGCAGAGCATACGATCCGTTGTACGCCAGAGACGCCTTGTCGTCGAGCTGGGAGAAGGCCCACAGCTCGCGCTGGCCCTCGGTGAGGGGGAAAGCCTCGGTTTCGGCCGGCTCGGGGGTCGGCAGAAAGCCGCCGCGCTGCATCTCTCGGATGCTGTCCCGCACCGCCTGGAAGACCTGATCCAGATCTTCGTCGGTGTGCGCGGTCGAGAGATAGCAGATCCGCCGCTCCCAGATGTAGACCCCGCGCTCTAAGAGGTAGGCGAAAAACAGCTCCATCTCGCGCAGCTCCCGCGGAAACGCGAAGAGGAACAGGGAGCCGTAGTGCTTGACCTGAATCGGCAGCGCCTCCTGCTCGAAGAACGCGTTGAGCCGGTCGCTGAATTCGGCGGTGCGTCGGCTGAGCTCGCGCTGCAGCTCGGGCCCCTGCTCCTCGAGGTGCTCGAGCACCGCTAGCGCTCCGGCCATCACCAAGGGATGGCGGAAGAAGGTGCCGGCGAAGAAGGTGGTGTCCTCCTCCGGCCACGAGTCGTCACCGAACCGCCAGTGGCCGCCATCGATCGCATCGAGATAGGTCGCCTTGCCGGCCACCACGCCGATCGGCATGCCGTTGCCGATCGCCTTGCCATAGGTGGTGATGTCGGCCTGCAGCCCATACAGCGCCTGGATGCCGCCCGGGTGCAGACGAAAGCCGGTCACCACCTCGTCGAAGATCAAGGCGATGCCGTGACGCTCCGTCACCTCGCGCAGGCGCAGCAGAAACTCCTTGGTCTCGAGGTCGGGTCGCCGGCTTTGGCGAGGCTCGACCAAAACCGCAGCCAGCTCCGAACCCTCG
>JBCCEE010000806.1:0-2660 GCA_039030415.1 Acidobacteriota bacterium | reverse complement strand
GGGCACGGTGCTCACCGCCTCGGCGATCGACCGGTCGTCGATCCAGCAGACCGCGCTGTGGCAGCTCAATATCGAGGCCAACAACAAAGACAAGAACAAGCAGACCGAGCCCGAGATCGAAGGCGAGGTGGCGTTCAACCGGCTGTCGCGCGTCGTGCTAACGAGTCCGCTCGGCTCGAGCGTCGCCGTCGGCAGCCAGCACATCGATCTCGACCTCGCCAACCCGACCTCGAACTACGACCGTAACCAGTCGGTGGGTCTGCCCTATGCGATCGACATTTCCCTAGGCGGCATCATCTTCATCACCGGGCTGTTGACCGACAACGTGGTGGTGCTCGATCCCGCCGGCAACTGGATCACCGAGTGGGATCTCCCCACCGGCTGCATCCCACGCCAGGTCGAGCTCGATCCCACCGAGACCGTCGCCCTGGTGTACTGCGCGGGCATCAACAAAGTGCCGGCCTACTACCTGGGCACGATCCCGCCGACCCTGGTCCACGGCTATCCGCTCGATCTCGGCTTCGACCCGACGCCGGCCGAGATCCAGGAGGGCCGGCGCCTGTTCTACGACGGTGACTTCTCCGAGCACAACAACGCGTCGTGCGCCACCTGCCACATCGAGGGCGGGATAGACGGCCTGGCCTGGAACCTCTCCAACGGCGAGATCGACAGCAAAGGCCCGATGACGACTCAGGATCTGCGCGCCGTCAATCGGCTCGGGCCGCTGCACTGGCGCGGCGAGCAGATGGGCAGCGGGGAGCAGCGCGGCATGGTGGTCGACTTCAACGACGCGTTCGTCGGTCTGCTCGGCTCGCCGCGCAAGCTGAGCGAGGTGCGCACCGGCGGTCAGCCCAGCGAGTTCGACAAGTTCGAGGCCTTCATCCTGTCGCTCGAGCACACGGCGAATCCCAACCAAAACGAAGACCGCGTACTCGACGACACCATTCAGCCTCCGTTCATGGGCCCTGGCCACCAGACGGCGTCCGCCATCAACGGCCAGGCGGTCTACCTCACCGGCGACTTTTGTTCCGGCTGCCACGCCCTGCCGACCGGCTCCAACAACGAGATCGTGCCGGACGGCTTCCTCTACAGTGAGCCCAAGCCGCGGCGTCAGGAGATCGTCATTCAGCCGCTGATCAATACCGGCACCCGGGCGGTCTATCCGCAGCATCAGATCAACCTGGTGGGCGGCGCGACGCAGTTTTCGCCGCGGGTCGGCCCCGGCACGTCGCACTCAGGCAATCCGCCCAACCTCTTTCTGTTCAACACCTTCTTTGCCTTCAGCAATCTCGTCCGGTCGGAGCTGACCAACTTCATCTACCAGCTCGATACTGGGCTGGCGCCCGCCGTGCACCGCTCCGTGCTGTTCAACCAAGCCAACCGCAGCGCCGCAATGACACGACTGAACACTTACCTGATCCCGCAGGCGAACCAGCGCAACGCCGACATCGGCGTCTTTGGACGCTTGACGATTGGAAGCCGGTCTCGCATCGCCGCCTGGGTGTACGACCGCGTCCAAGGCGATTTCTTGGGTGACGACGGCACGCGCCAGCCGCTCTCTTTCTTCGCGTCGCAGGTGACGAATCAAAACGACTGGTTCGCCTTCGTCGGCCTGCCGGTGGGCATGGGCACGGGCTGGGCGATCGACTTCGATCGCGATCAGCTGTTCAACGCCCTCGAGCGCACCACCCCGGTAGACGGCCGCTACGTCGTGGACTGGGATGGCGACGGCTTCTGGGACGGTCACGAGTCGCTCAACGGTGGCGACCCGTTCGATCCCCTCGTGCTGCCGGTCGACGTCACCAACCCGTCGGTGGCCAACGCGCCGCTGGCGGCAGATTGGACGACCGCGAGGGTGGCACGGCTGCGGATTGAAGCCAGCGAGCTGTCAATCTACAGCTTGACCCTGACACCCCCCGGCGGCACCGGTCTACCCCCCCTCAGCTACGTCGCCAGCGAGCCGCGCATGCTGCACAACATCGTGGTCCACAACCTTTACCCGGGGCAGCAGAACTACAGCGCCACCCTAACCCTCAGAGACCTCGCCGGCTTGCCTTCGTCGACCCAGAACTTCACCGTGCAGTCCAGCGACTTCAACGACGGCGCGGAGATGACGGTGATCGAAGACCTGGAGTGGACGGGGCCGCCGTCGGGCAGCGGCACAGTGACCTTCCAAGCCAAGGCGAAGGTGACCAAGAAGACCTCGGGGCCGCCGCGTCAGGCGGCATTCAATCGCGTGATGGTGCTGCGGGCCTTGATCAACGGCAAACCCGCCAGCAGCTCCAATCTGAGCGTCCCCGCCGGTCAGGGCACGGACTTCTGCGTCAACCAGGTACGCTACTCGACCCTGACGCCCTTCGGCGAATTCCCTCCGCCGTTCATTATCACCAAGCCCACCAACGGCAGCGGCATCACCGCCATCGACTTCACCCTGTCCGGCCTGTCGCCGAGAGATGTTGTGACCCTCGTGCCCGAAGCCATCAGCTCGCTCGACCTCGCGGACCGGCTGTGCACTGGATCCTCGACCGATCCCAACCTCAAGCCGATCGTGCCGGGCCCGGCTCCGGTCGTCGTACCGTTCAACTGGAGCTTCCCGGATACTCCGAAGGAGAATCGGAAGCTCGAGTTCGTTCATCCGTGATGAGTAGGAGCGCCGCGCG
>JBCCEE010000805.1:0-2672 GCA_039030415.1 Acidobacteriota bacterium | reverse complement strand
GTCAAGTTCAGCCGCCAGGACGTCACGCGCTACGAGTACTGGCAGCGCATGGAGCTGGCGCCCGAGCATTGGGCCGGGCTGGCGGAGCACGCCAGGGACCAGGGCCTGGTGTTTCTGTCCTCGGCGTTCTCGTTCAAGGCCGTGGACCTGCTCGCTGGGCTCGACATGGCGGCCTGGAAGGTGGCTTCGGGGGAGATCACCACGCTGCCGCTGCTGCGTCGCATGGCGGAGACCGGCAAGCCGGTGCTGCTGTCGAGCGGCATGTCAACGTGGGACGAGCTCGATACCGCCGCCGCGCTAGTGCGAGACTCCGGGGCGCCGCTGGCGTTGTTTCAGACCACGACCTCGTACCCTTGCCCGCCAGAAAAGCTCGGGCTCAACGTGCTGGGAGAGCTCGCCCAACGCTACGGCTGCCCGGTTGGCCTGTCAGACCACTCGGCGAAAATCTACGCCGGTCTGGCGGCGGTCGCTCTCGGTGCGAGTCTGCTCGAGGTGCACCTCACGTTCTCGCGCGAGAGCTTCGGTCCCGACACCTCGTCTTCGCTGAGGGTCGACGAGCTGGCGCAGCTGGTCGAGGGCGTGCGCTTCACCGAGACCGCCCTGGCGCATCCCGTCGACAAACAGGCCATGGCCACCGAGCTCGACGAGCTGCGCGGCATCTTCGGCAAGAGCGTGGTGGCGTCGCGCGATCTGGCGGCCGGCGTCGTGCTGAGCGCGGCGGATCTGGGGCTCAAGAAGCCGGCGACCGGCATCCCGGCGTCGCGTTACGACGAGCTGATCGGTCGCACCCTGGCGCGGGCGGTGACGCGGGACCAGCAGCTGCAGGAGGACGATCTTGTCTGACGCCAAGCGGCGGATCTGCGTGATCCTGGTCGACCGCGCCAACTACGGACGCCTCAAGCCGGTGATGCGGGCGGTGCAGCAGCGTCCCGAGCTCGAGCTGATCACCATCGCCGCCGGCAGCATGCTGCTCGAGCGCTTCCAGCAGCCGGTGGACGTGGTGCGGGCCGACGGCTTCCGCGTCGAGAGCGAGATCTTCATGGAGCTCGAGGGCTCGACGCCGACCACCATGGCCAAGTCGGTGGGGTTCGGCGTGATCGAATTCTCGAGCGAGCTCCAGCGCCTGAAGCCCGACTTCGTGCTGATGATCGGCGACCGCTACGAGGCGCTGTCGGCGGCGGTCGCCGCGGCCTTCATGAATCTCCCGATCGTCCACATGCAGGGCGGCGAGGTGTCGGGCTCGATCGACGAGAGCACCCGCCACGCGATCAGCAAGCTCGCCCACTACCACTATCCGGCCACCGCCCGGGCGGCGGAGAACCTGGTGCGCATGGGCGAGCGTCGCGAGACCATCCTAGGCGTCGGCTGTCCGTCGAGCGATATTGCCCGCGAGCTCGATCGCGCCCTGCTGCCCGAGGACTTCAACGCCCACGGCTCCGGCATCGAGATCGATCCGTCGCAGCCCTACCTGCTGCTGGTCTTCCACCCGACCACTACCGAGTTTGGCGACGAGCGCGACCAGATGCAGCAGCTGCTGGAGGCGCTGGATGAGATCCGTCTGCCGACGCTCTTCCTGTGGCCCAACATCGACGCCGGCAGCGACCACATCAGCAAGACGGTGCGCATCTTCCGCGATCGCATGACCCACCCCTGGCTGCGGACCCTGACCAACCTGACGCCCGAGACCTACCTCAAGGTGCTGGCGGGGGCGGCCTGCGCGGTCGGCAACTCGAGCAGCTTCGTGCGCGATTCGAGCTTCTTCGCCACCCCGGTGGTGCTGGTCGGCAACCGCCAGAACGGTCGCGAGGTGGCCGAGAACGTCGTGCGGGTCGAGGCGTCACGCGACGAGATCGCCAGCGCCGTCCGGAGTCAGCTGGCGCACGGTCCGTATCCCCCGAGCCGGCTGTATGGCGACGGCGAGGTCTCCACCCAGCTGGCGGCCCGCCTGGTCGAGATCGAGCCCTACCTGCAGAAGCGCATCCACTTCGAAGGCGATCATGCGTCCGAAGATTCGGATCGCTGAGCCCGAGGGGTTCAGCGACGCGGCGCTGCGCAGGCTCCAGACGGTCGCCGACGTGCGCCTCGAGCCCTGCGCCCCCGGCGCCCTATCGAACGCCCTGCAGGAGACCGACGTCTTCTGGTTCCGCCTGGGCCACCGCATCGACGCGGAGGTTCTGGGCGAGCGTCCGCGCTGCCGGATCCTCGCCACGCCGGTGACCGGCCTCGACCACATCGACCTCGAGGCCTGCGCGGCGCGCGGCGTGCGGGTGGTGAGCCTCAAGGGCGAGTACGAATTCCTGCGCGAGGTGCGAGCCACCGCCGAGCTCGCGGTTGGCCTGGCTCTGGCGTTGCTGCGGCACATTCCGCGAGCCGCCGCCGACGTGCTCGAAGGCCACTGGCGGCGCGATCGATTCCGGGGGCGCGAGCTTTACCACAAGACGGCCGGTATCGTCGGGGTCGGGCGGCTCGGCGGGATCGTCGCGGAGTATCTGGCGGCCCTGGGCATGGAAGTCTTGGGCTACGATCCGCGACCCGACCTGCCGGCCTGCGTCGAGCGGGTGGCGACGCTCGACGAGCTGTTCGCGCGCTGCGATCTGGTGAGCGTCCACGCCGTCTACCAGGCTGACACCCACCACCTGATCGATGCCCAAGTCCTCGCGGCGTCGCGTCCC
>JBCCEE010000804.1:0-2676 GCA_039030415.1 Acidobacteriota bacterium | reverse complement strand
CGTCGAACATCATCACGCCGCTGATGCCGTACTTCCCGCTGGTGGTGGTCTACTGTCAGCGCTACGTGAAGAAGACCGGCATCGGTACTTTGACGTCGATCATGCTGCCCTACAGCATCACGTTCTTGATCGTGTGGACGCTGTTCCTGATCCTCTACTGGACGCTGGGTATCCCGCTGGGCCTCAACGCCTTCTACGTCTACCCCGCGCCATAGTCGAGGCTGAGCTCAGCGCTCGATTTCTGAGGCCGACGTCGCCCCTGGCGATGTCGGCCTTTCGCTACCAGCACACCAGCGCGACCTGCAGATTCCCTTTTCGGACGCGATCCAGTTCCACTAGCGAACCGGGACTTTGTCGTAGATCTCCGCCATCGCCAGGCGGCAGTCGATTGAGTCTAGTGAGATGCCGCCGGTGGAGCCGGTTGTCTCGCTCAGCAGCCAGCTGCCGTCGCGCTGCCGGGAGTACTGCTCGACACGCCATTCCAGTTGGCCGACCAGAACGTACTCCATCAGAGATGGAATGCTCTGATAGTGCTCGAATTTCTTGCCCCGGTCGTAGGACTCGGTGCCGGGGGATAGCACTTCGAAGATCACAGTCGGATTCAGCAGCGTGTCGTGGAAGCGATCCTGCAGGCTGGGCGCTCCACGCACCACGGAAACGTCCGGATAGGTGTACTTCCTGTTCTCTGGGATCCAGATCCTGAGGTCGCTGGGGTAGACCTCATCGGGGCGGCCCTTGAGCTGCTGACGCAGCTCGGCAACCAAGTTGGTCACGATGAGGTTGTGCT
The DNA here is from genome assembly GCA_039030415.1 of Acidobacteriota bacterium. Classification (GTDB taxonomy): domain Bacteria; phylum Acidobacteriota; class Thermoanaerobaculia; order Multivoradales; family J023; genus JAAELT01. The sequence continues at coordinate 1,889 of JBCCEE010000804.1, read as the reverse complement.
CGCGGGAGCTGCCCGGCATCGCCACCACGTCACCATCGAGATACTCACTCTTGGCCTCGGCGGAGCGTTCACGGGCCAGGTATTCAGCTGGGGTCAGGTAAGTCTCGAGCCGGGCGTGAGCTGGATGACTCATGGATTCAGCCTAACACGACGCCTAATCGACAGGCGGCAGGATCTTGCCGGGGTTGAGAATGCCGTGGGGATCGAGCGCTTGCTTGATAGCGCGCATGGTGTCGAGAGCGGGGCCGTGCTCGAGCGTCATCCAGTCTTGTTTTCCGAGGCCGACGCCGTGCTCGCCGGTCGACGTGCCGCCCATCCGCAGAGCGCGCTCGACCAGCGAGCGGTTGAGGGCCTTGGCCTCTTCGATCTCCGCTTCCGAGCTCGGGTCGATCACCAGTAGCAGGTGGAAGTTGCCGTCGCCGACGTGGCCGACGATCGGCACCGGGAACGACGCCCGGTCGATCTCGACCTGGGTTTCGGTAATGCACTCGGCCAGCCGCGAGATCGGCACGCAGACGTCGGTCGACATCACCCGCGCTCCGGGCCGCAGCGCCAGATCGGCGAAGTAGGCTTCGTGGCGAGCGTGCCACAGCCGGTGGCGCTCGCCGGCGTCGGTCGCCCAGCGGAACCCCTCGCCGCCATGCTCGGCCGCGATTTTGGCCGCGGCGCGGGCATGCTCTTCGACCCCGGTCGGGGAACCGTGGAATTCGAAAAATAGCGTCGGCTGCTCCGGGTGGTCGAGCCCCGAGTGCTGGTTGACCGCGGCGATCTGGACGGCGTCGAGCAGCTCGACGCGGGCGACCGGAATACCCCACTGAATGACTTCGACGGCGGCCTGCACGGCCTGGCCGAGCTCGCGGAACGAGCACACCGCTGCCGAGATGCCTTCCGGGATACCCCGCACCCTGAGCGTGGCTTCGGTGATGACGCCGAGGGTGCCCTCCGAGCCGATCATCAGGCGGGTCAGGTCGTAGCCTGACGAAGACTTCTTGGCTCGGGTGCCGGTGCGAACCACCTCGCCATTGGCCAGCACGACTTCCAGGCAGAGCACGTTCTCGCGCATCGTGCCGTAGCGCACCGCGGTCGTCCCCGAGGCGCCGGTGGCGATCATACCGCCGAGGGTGGCGTCGGCTCCGGGGTCTACGGGAAAGAACAGCCCGTGCTCGGCCAGCGCTTTTTCGAGCTGCAGGCGGGTGACTCCAGCCTGTACCGTGACGTCCAAGTCTTGCGGGTGGACCGCGAGGATCCGGTTCATGCCGGTCAGGTCGAGAGAGATGCCGCCGTGAATCGGCAGGACGTGACCCTCGACCGACGAGCCAGCTCCGAACGGCACCAAAGGCACGCCGTGGCGGCCGCATGACCTGACGATCTGCTGAACCTCGAGCGTATCGCGCGGAAAGGCTACGGCCTGCGGCGGCGTTGGAGGAAAGTACGATTCGTCGCGACCGTGCAGGTCGAGGACCGATTCAGACTGCGACAGGCGCTCGCCGAGCAGACTATCGAGCTCGGTGACGAGATCTTGGGGAAGCGGTGGAGCCGAGGATACAGGCATGCTCCGAGCTTAACGGATCCTCTAAGCGGCTCCCAGCCGTCCGCTGACCTCGACCAGCGTCCGCAGGCGTTCGGCATGCTCGGCGTCGAGATGCTCAGCCTCGAGCCGCCAGCGCCAGTTGTCTTCGACGGTGCCGGGCACGTTCATGCGCCCCTCGGTCCCGAGCCCCAAGACATCTTGGATCGGTACGATCGCCAGCTCCGCCACCGAGGTGTAGGCGAGGCGGATGAAGGCGTCCACCATCTGATCCGGGGTGCTGCCGGTGTAGCTCTCGATGCGTTGGCGGATGTCCGGCGCCAGCGTCCCGAACCAGCCGCGTGTGGTGTCGCTGTCGTGG
>JBCCEE010000803.1:0-2689 GCA_039030415.1 Acidobacteriota bacterium | reverse complement strand
GCAGGAGCCGGTCTTTGGCCGCAGCGTCCCAGGCGAGCGTGCGCGGTGTCCCGTCGAGATCGACCGCGGCGACAGGAGCGATCACAGTGCCGAGCTCGAGCCGGGGCGGATCCGGCGTCATCTGTTCGACGAGTCGGCGGTTTTCCTGCACCACAGCCAGGGTGGTGGCGGCGAGCCCGATCAGGGCCAGATGAAGAAAAATCGGGTAGAGCTTGGTCGACATCAAGGTCTCCAGAGTGAGCCAGTCTCCAGGGTGAGCCAGTCTCCAGAGTGAGCCAGTCTCCAGGGTGAGCCAGTCTCCGGGACAGCTACGGTTCGAAATCGAGGAATACGCTGGTGCGTTGGAGACGCACCTCGAGCGTGGCGGGCGCAAGGCGCCCTTGGGTCACGCCGGAGGCGGCGTGACGAGCACTTCTGTGACGAGCACTTCCGGGGCTGGGATGATCCTCAGCGCTCGCAGCGCCCCATGCGGCGAGCCAAGCGTGCGGTGAGGCGAGATGGGCGTGCGTTGAACGGTGCGGCAGAGGCCGTCAGATCATGTTGCCGCCGCCGCGAGGCCCTCGTCGCACCACCCTCTGGCAGGCGCTGAACGAAGTGGCCGAGAGGTCGTTACGGTCTATGCAGCACAGCGTGCCGTGCCGCGAGCTGCCCGGTTCGTACCATTCAGCGCACAGACTGTGGGGCCCACAGTCCACGAGCGTGGCCATGGAATCCCAATGGCCATTACCGGCAGACGAGCTCGACACGAAAGTCACCGCCAGGACCGGTAGCAGCAAGAGCACGATCAGCAAAGCTTTCTTCATGGCGCACCTCTCTCCTTAGGGTCCTGATGCCGTGCGGTCGATCTCAGGGCCAAGTTCTTGTTTTGAGCGATCGGTCTGGTTGAAACGCGCAAACCGCGGCGTTTTGGTATCACGCGTTCCAACGTTTTTTGAACGGATCGCTCGGCCCGGTCTGCTCAGCCTCGGTCTGTTCAGCCCCGGTCTGTTCAGCCCCGATCTGTTCAGCCAATGGCCGCTCAGCCCGCCGCCGCGCATTGCGCGAGAAGATCCTGGGCGCGGGTCACCACGCGACCGTCCGAGTCTTGCGCCCATCGAGCAACCCTGGCGGAGAGCAGCTCGCGGACCTCATCGCAGCGGCCTTGCTCGGCCAAGAGAGTGCCCAGCGCTACCGCAGGACGCCCGTAGTAGGGCAGCTCGTGCTGCGGGCCGAGCGCTGGCGAGGTGGCGGCGACCTCGAGCGCAGTGCGGAGCGCGGCTTCGGCGCCCGCGAAGTCTTCGGTTTGCTGCAGGACCCGGCCGAGGTTGGTCAGGGAGATGATCCGGTCGTAGAAATCCTCGCCGAACGCCTGAGCGTACTGGCGATCGGCTCGACGCCAGTAGTCTGCCGCGGACGCGAAGCGCTCGGCCCGCGCTTCGATCGCCCCGAGGTTGTTGTAGAGCGTCGCAAAGACCGGATGCTCCGGGCCATAGCGCTGAGCGAAGAGCGCTTCGCTCTCGAGGTAGAGCTGCTGGGCCGGCTCCGGCTGCCCAAGGTGCTCCAGCACCGCCGCGCGATGAATCATCGCCTTGGCGACCTCCGGGTCGCGATCCTCGGCGAGCCGCTGACTGACGGCGATCGCTTCGGCCGACAGCGGGTCGGCGGCCTGCCAATCGTAGCGCCAGCACAGCAGGTTGACGCGCTGATTGAGGCTGCGCAGCAGCTGCCAGGGGCCGCTAGCCGAGCTGCGGTGCAGCGCCAAGGCTTCGGCGCTCAACAGCTCGGCCTCGTCGAGCCGCGACTGCTCGCGCAGGGTGGCGGCGACGCCGTCGAGGCTCTCGGCGATCAGGGTGCTGTCGGCATCGCCGGCTCGCCGCAGCTCGAGAGCCCGCTGATGGTAGTCGAGCGCTCGATCGAGCACCCCGAGATCGAGGTAGACCCAGCCCAGGGTCGAAAGGATGGCGGCTTGTACGGCGGGCTCGGCAGCCAGGTCTTCGGTGACGCGGTCGGCTTGACGGTCGACGGCGTCGCGTAGCGACACGCTCACGCCCTCCGCGACGTAGGGCCCCGCCTCTTCGAAGATGCCGAGCAGAAACCTCAGGGTCGCCTGCTGGGTGGCCTGCTCTGCGAGCAGCCGCTCCTGACCGCGCGCCAGCCGGTTCGCCGAGATCGCGGTCGAGACTACGAGGGCGCTACCCAGGACCAGCGCTAGAGTCGCCATGGCCGCCGCCAGCCGATGACGTCGCACCCACTTGCCGGTGCGATAGCGCAGCGTTCCGCGGCGGGCTCGGACCGGCCGGTTATTGCCGTAGCGCTCCAGGTCATCGGCGAGCTGGGCCGCGGAGCGGTAGCGGGACTCGGGTTCGGCGCGCAGCGCTTTGAGCACGATCGCGTCGAGATCTCCCGCGAGCTGGCGAGCGATCGTCTCGGCCTCACCCGGTGGCGCCATGGCGTCTCGGTTGCCTTGCTGAGTGGCCGACGACCCTGCAACCGTCTGCCGTATTCCCGTCCGCCGCACCACCGTCTGCCGCACTACCGTCTGCCGTATTACCGAGCTCGGGTGTGGGACGTCGACCGCCGTCATCTGGCGTTCCGCCTCCCACGGCGAGAATAGGTTTCGAACAGGTCAGCAGCCATGCCGGCACAGTCACCCACGTTGTCGCCCACGTTGTCGGCGATGGTCGCCGGGTTGCGAGGGTCGTCTTCCGGG
>JBCCEE010000802.1:0-2701 GCA_039030415.1 Acidobacteriota bacterium | reverse complement strand
TATCGCATCGCCTGGCGGGAGGCGCCGTTCGCGTCAGCGATGCAGGTGCCAGCCGATTCGGAGGTGGTGCCAGCCGATTCGGCAGCGGTGCAAATGCAGGTGCCAGCCGATTCGGAAACAGCGCTCGAAACGGCGGTGCCAGCCGATTCGGCAGCGGTGCAAATGCAGGTGCCAGCCGATTCGGGAGCGGTGCCAGCCGATTCGGTAGAAGGCGCTGCGGCTTCGCAGCTTTGGATCTTCTGCGGCGAGGACGTCGAGCTGCAGGAGGCGTGGCGCGCACCCCTTGAGGCTGCGGGCGTCGAGGCACGATGGACGCAGGTGGAGCAGCTGGCCGCGACGTTGAGCGAGACGCCAGGGGCGTCGCGGGTGGTCATCGCATCGGGTGAGGGCGACGCGAGCGCGGATCCTCTCGCCCGGGTCGAGGCCGGCGAGGCCCGGGCCGGTATGCTGCTCGCGGCGCTGCAGACGGTGCTCGCGAGCGAACGCTCCGTGACGGTGTGGGTGATCCAGCGGGGCGCATCGGCGGGCTCCGTCGTCGGCTGCATGACCCAGGCGCTGGCTCGTGCCTTCTCACTCGAGCATCCGCGGACCTGGGGCGGCCTCGTCGAGCTGCCGATAGACGCTAGTGTCGTCGACCTGGAGTTGGCACGGCGCCTGCTGCTGACGCTTCCATCGAGCTCTGGCACGGACTCCGACGACTCAGGCTCTGACGATTCGATCTTCGCGATTCGTGATGGCCTGGTTCAGGTGCCCAGGTTGGAGCCGGCTCCTGCTGTCCCGGCGCCGGAAGCCGGACGCAGCGTTACGGTACGGCGCGAAGCGACCTATTTGATCACCGGCGGTCTGGGCGTCCTCGGCCTGCACCTGGCGGGCTGGCTGGTCGGCCGCGGCGCCGGGCGCCTGGTACTGCTGGGGCGGCGAGCCCCGGATGCCGCCACGCAGCAGCGGCTCGACGCCTGGAGCGCCGAGGGTTGCGAGGTCGTCGCGCTGCAGGGGGACGTCAGCTCGGCCGAAGATCTCGCCCGGCTGTGGCCTGAGATCACGCGGGACGCACGCCCGCTCAAGGGCGTTTTCCACGCCGCGGGTGAAGTGCGGGTGGCGACCCTCGAGCAGCTCGAGCCCGAGACGCTGGCGGCGAGCACCCGCGCCAAGACGCTCGGCACCCTGCTGCTGCACGAGCTCACCCGCGAGCTCGAGCTCGACCTGTGGGTGCTGTTCTCGTCGATCTCGTCGGTGTGGGGCATGCGCGGGCTCGCCGCGTATGCCGCCGGCAATCGCTTCCTCGATGGCGTGGCGCGGCTGCGTCACGCCGAGGGGCTGCCGGCGACCAGCATCAGCTGGGGGCCGTGGGGTGGCGGCGGCCTGGCGGCGGGAGGCAATGAGGCCGAGCTGCAGCGACTCGGCCTGCGGACTCTCTCGCCGGCGCGGGCGCTGGCCACCCTCGAAGCGAGTCTCGCGGCCGAGGTGCCCCATGAAGTGGCCGTCGACCTGGATTGGGATACGTTCCTGCCGCTGATGGAGGCGGTTGGGCAGGGTTCGTGGCTGAAGCCTGCCGCGCCGCACAAGCCGGCCGACGCACCGCATGCTGAAGACGCTCTGCCGGGGCTGGTCGAGGCCTGGGCGTCGCGCTCGGGGCGCCACCGCGAGGCGGCGATCGTCGCCGAGCTGCACGAGATGGTGGTGGCGATCATGGACCTGCCGCCCGGCTCGAAGCCCGATCCGGAGCGCGGTTTCTTCGACATGGGCTTCGACTCGCTGATGGCCGTCGAGCTGCGCAATCGGCTGCAGCGCGCCACCGGCTGGCGGTTGCCGGCGACCCTGGCGTTCGACAGCCCTTCGATAGGGCAGCTGGCGCGGTATCTCTCGCAGCGCGTCGACGCGGCGGCTGCTGAGCGAGCCAGCAGCGAGCGAGCCACGGGAATTACAGGTGAGACGCAGCGCGCTGAGCGTGACGCGGAGGCGTTGGCCTCGGGTCGCGCCGCGCAGAGCTCCGACTCCGAAGCCGGTGGTGAGATCGCCATTGTCGGCATGGCCTGCCGGCTGCCGCGAGCGTCGAGCCCGGAGGCTCTGTGGCAGCTGCTGATGGACGGCGTCGACGCGGTGACCGAGATGCCGGCGGCGCGCCGGGCTCTGATCGGGCTGGCGTCGCGGGACGCAGCGTCGCCCGACGAAACACTGCCCGGCGCCTACCTCGACGAGGTCGACCGGTTCGACGCTCGCTTCTTCGGCATCTCGGCGCGCGAGGCCCGAGCCATCGATCCCCAGCACCGCCTGCTGCTCGAGGTCAGCTGGCAGGCTCTCGAGCATGCGGGCTACGCTCATCGAGCTACCGATCCCTGATGGTCAGAATAAAGAAGGAGTATCCTGAGTACCAGCTAGCAATCCTGCATGTTACTGCCTCCCCTGAAATCATACGAGATAGGGCAAAGACCAGAGCAGAGAAAACTGGGCGTGCTGTGCCCGAAAAGCTGTTGGAAGGGAGCATCGCTCAGGTCCCTCGGTCAGTGGAGGCACTGTCGCCTCATGTCGACATCACATTCACCATTTCAAACGAAGACAATCAGCCTATCCAGATGCTCCACGCCACAACAAACACAGGCGACGATCACATGCACCTGTCCTGGAAGGACTTCCGAGACACCTGGTGGAGCAACTTGAACGCCACTGAGGAGCAGCAGAAGATTCAAAAGTGTCACTTGGC
>JBCCEE010000801.1:0-2709 GCA_039030415.1 Acidobacteriota bacterium | reverse complement strand
CTACCGCCTCGGCCTGGCCAAGGCCAAGTACTACGCCCTCACCGGAGAGTGGGTCAGCGGCGAAGAGGCGGCGCGCATCGAGCTGATCAACTTCTCCTATCCGCTCGAGCAGCTGGATGCCGAGGTGACAGCGCTGGCCGACAAGCTCACCAAGATTCCGACGACGCAGCTCGTCGCCATGAAGCTCATCGTCAACCAGGCCTACGACAACATGGGGCTGCAGGGCACGCAGACTCTGGGGCCGATCCTGGACGGCATCATGCGCAACACCCCCGAGGGGCGCGACTTCGTGAGGGTCGCGGAATCGCAGGGGGTGCGTGAGGTGGTGACCCGTCGCGACGGTCCGTTCGGCGACTACAGCCAGGCGCCGGCGAGCGAACAGCCGCGCAAACGCAGCCAGCTCGATTCGAGCGCATCCTAAGGGGGATCGAGTCTCGCGGGACTGGCCTCGGAGCTGGCATCAAGACTGGCATGCTGCCCGCCTCTCGAAGACGGGGGCGTTGCGCGGGGCGGCGAGTCCTGCTACCTTTTAGACGTTGGGTTCTACCAACGGTCGAGGATTCGTCTCCCCTCCAGAAGCGACATTTCACGGCGTCCCTTCCTGAGCGAAGCTGAGTATTCACGTCCCTTTGGAAGTCACCCTGCAGGCACTGGCCGCAGTGGCTAGTCATCTTGTATCTTCAGGCCGCCGTTCCGGTAGGCCAGGAAAGTAAGGAAATGTCAAAGAGAATTTACGTAGGTAACCTGCCTTTCAGCGCTTCAGAAGAGGACGTCCGTGCGGCGTTCGGAGAGTACGGCGAAGTCGTCAACGTCAGTCTGATCACCGACCGAGACACCGGGCGGCCGCGAGGCTTCGGTTTCGTCGAGATGGCGAGTGGCGGCGACGAGGCCATTCAAGCACTCCACCAGACGGACATGGGTGGTAGGTCGCTCAACGTGAACGAAGCGCGCCCGCGCGAAGAGCGGGGTCGCGGCGGCGGCGGCGGCGGCGGTCGTCGCCACGGCTGGTAGACGGTCCCAGAGCAGAGCCTAGGGCCGGTCTGACTCCGGCACCGAGGCCGAGCGAGGCCGATACGGGCCTTGGCTCAGAAGCGCACCGTGGAGAGTGGCAATTCGCCGCGCTCCACGGTGTTTGTGTTTGGACAGTGTTCCGTTTGGATGCTCGGAGACCTGGTCGCGTGGAGGAGCTGCTACATTGTGGCGATGAGCTCCGAAGAGATCCTCCTGCGGCTGCTCCGCGAGCCCGACCGATGCGATCCCGAGACTCTGGACGGCCTGGCCACTGAGCTCCGAGATCGACAGGGTGATCGACGATCTGGTGCTCGATCAGGGTCTAGATCGGTACTCGCCGCGGTGGCCCTGCAGCGCCCCGATCTCGCCTCGCCGGAGCTCGTCACGGCGCTTCTCGAAGGTGCGGCCTCCGGGCCTCGCGAGCTCGAGCTGGCGGAGCTGTTCGAGGCTTTGCTCGCCCGCCGCGAATGGGTGCGAGGGCTCGACCTCGGGGCTCTGCTGGTCGAGCTGCGGGCTCATCCCGAGCTGAAGCTGCTGCTCGTCCGCGCGGCGGTCGGCTGGATTCCGGAGGCGATCGAGATGGGCCACCTGGCGGAGCTGGCGCGCCAGCTTCCCGGTACGCGGCTGCGCCGGCGCCTGCTGGTCGAGATCCTCGAGCCCTGGAGCTGGCGCGGTCGCGTCGAACCCAGCCGAATCCCCGACCTCGAAGCGTCGCTCGGTATTCTGCCGCGCTGGCCCTACACCGCCGAGCTGCTGCGTCGGCGTGCGGCCTGTCAGGCCTCGCTTCCCGTGGCTCGCCGTGCGGTCGGTACGCGAGAGGGCGAGGTGCTGGGGACGGAGCAAGGCCCGCGCCGGATCCTCTTCGTGCAGAATCTCGATATCGGCCAGGGCGATGAGATCCTGCGCGCCGGCACCCTGCTGGCGCTGCTGCTCGTCCTCTACCCCGAGGCCTCCATCGACCTCGTCACCCGCCGTCGGCATCTCTATGACCATCCCCGCATCCGCTGCCATGCCATCCACCAGACCGAGGGGGTCGAGCGCCTGATCTCCGAGCGCTTTGACGGCGTCGTCTGGCTCGATGAGCGGTTCGCTCCCGAGATCCGCTATCAGGACGGGCTGCCGGAAGCGCTGAGCGAGAAGGCGAAGGATGTCGAGCTGTGCCTCGAAGCGGCGACCCTCAGCAACCACCTGATCTTCCGCCGGGCGCGGATCTCCAGCGTCGATAGGGTGCCGGCCTTTGCCGAGCTGCGCCGCGCCCCCTATGACGCCTACGAGAGTCTCGAGCTGTTTGCGCTGCACCTCGGGCTGCCCTGGATCGGCGAGGGGGACGGCGCTTTCGCCGCTCCGTTCATCGGCGCGCCCTCACCGGAGTCCGAGCGCTTTATTGCGGAGCTGCGCGTCGCCGAGCTGCGTATCGCCGAGCTGCGGGGCGCTTCGGAGCGTCCGCTGGCGGTGGTGCAGCCCTTCGGCGGTTTCGCCGAGATCAAGGGCTACAGTCGCGCGCAATGCGATCGTCTAGCCGCGGAGCTCGACGGTCTCGTCGCCGAGGGCTACCGGGTCGTCGTGCTGCCGACGGGCACCGCGTGGGGATCGAAGCAGGTGATCGAGCGGGCCTTCGCCCGCGCGCGGCCAGAGAGTCGGCCGCACCTGGTGATCGCCCCCGACCCGGCGGATCCCGCCCTCGCCCTCGACGAGCGG
>JBCCEE010000800.1:0-2710 GCA_039030415.1 Acidobacteriota bacterium | reverse complement strand
CGGCGCCGTCACCTTCGAGGAAGTCGCCAGCGATTTCGGCGAGGTCTTCACCGCCGAACGCGTCAGCCGCGGCCTGGCGATCGGCGACCTCGACAACGATGGTCGCCTCGATGTCGTGGTCAATGATCTCGACGGCAAGGCCCAAGTACTGCGCCACGAGCTGCCGGTTTCCGGCAACTGGCTGATGGTGCGGCTCGAGGGTAAGGGGCGGCTCACGGATGCCATCGGCGCGATCATCACGGTCCACACCAAGAGTGACGCCTCGTCCACCCAGCCGAATGCTGGGGCAGCCGCCAAGACCCCAACCGCCCCTCTGGTTCAGAAGCGCATGATCCGCAGCGGCACGGGCTATCTCTCGCAAGACGATATGCGCCAGCACTTCGGCCTCGGCGCCGCCACCACCGTCGACCGGGTCGAAGTGCGATGGCCGGACGGCACGACGACTCAACGCGAGCGGGTGAAGGCCAACCAGCTGCTGGTGATCGAGCAGCCCTGACGCCATGCCCTCGCCTCGCCTATCGCGCGCTCTGCTTTGCGTGCTACTTCTCACGCTTGGCTCGCTACCCCGCGTAGAGGCCGTCGAGCCGAGCTCCGTCGGCACCCTCGTGCAGGCGATGGCCGATGCCGAACAGAGCCTGCAGCAGGGCGAGCTGCAGCTCGCCGACAGCCACTACCGCACGGCGCTGCTCGAGGGCTGGCTCCTGCGCGGCGCTTTGGCCGTGGGCGCCGGAGATCTCGAGGCGGCGCTGCGAGCCTTCGAACGGGCCGGCGGGGCCGCGATCGAGACCCGCCGCGCCCTGCTGTGGCAATCGCGGATTCACCTGCAGCTCAATCAGCCCGTGCCAGCGATCGCGATGCTGACCCAGCTGACGTCGAAGTATCAGGAAGACATCTCGGCCCGCCGCCTGCTGGCCGAAGCGCTGATCGCCGACAGCCGCTACAAGGAGGCGGTTCAGGAGCTTGAAGAAGCGCACGCCCGCGCGCCCGAAGACGCCGAGATCACTTACACCCTAGCCAATGGTTACCTGCGCGTCGGCAAACCCGAGGAAGCCCAGGAGCTTTATGACCAGGTCGCTCGCGAGCGTCCGATTCCCCAGACCCATCTGCTGATCGGCCGGTCGTTCGGCAGCTTCCGGCACTTCGACCGCGCGCAGGCGGCGTTCGAGGCCGCCCTCGCCATGGATCCCGAAGTGCGGCGCGGGCACTACTACCTCGGCACGGTCAAGCTGCTGGCTTCGGGCCGCGACGGCCTCGAGCCGGCAATCCAGCACTTCGGGCAGGCGCGTCTGCTGACCCCGGAAGACCCGATGGTCAACCTCTACCTGGGGACGGCGATGCTGGCCACCCGGCGCTTCGAGGAGGCGGTGCCGGCCCTCGAGGTCGCCTCCAGCGCTGATCACATTCGGGTCGACGCGCTGCGCTTCCTGGGCGGCAGCTACCTTGGCCTGGATCGGCCGCGGGACGCGGCGCGCGTGCTGAAGGAGGCTCTCGCTGCCAGCGAGACACTGGGCGGCAAGGACCGTCAGCTGGCGGCCGTCCACTATCAGCTCGGCCTGGCGCTGCGCCGCAGCGGCGCCGGGGACGAAGCCACCGGGCATTTCGAGGCGGCCGAGATCTACTCGCAGAATCAGGTGGCGGACGAGCGCGACAGCCTGACCCGCTTCCTGAGCGACAACCTGGAAGACGAGCAGCAGCCGGCCAAGCCATCGCTCACCTTGCCCTGGATAGAGCAGCAGACGTCCGAGCAGCGCGCTGAGCTCGAGCGCCGGGTCACCGGTGCGCTGGCCCGCGCCTACCTCAACCTCGGCATCCTGCACCTGCAGGCCGAGCGACCGGCTCGCGCCGCCCTGCTGATCGCCCAGGCCTCAGAGGTCGACGGCAGCTTCCCGGGCGTCCAGTCCGCTCTCGGCACGGCCTACTTCAACGCCGGGCAGTTCGAGCAAGCCAACGCTCCGCTGGCGCTGGCTCGCAAGCAGGATCCTGCCAACGTCGGCCTCAGGCGGATGGCGGCCCTGGCCCACTTCAACACCGACTCTTTTCGCAGGGCTGCCGACCTGCTCGAAGACGACGGCGAGCGCGCCACCAACCCGGCCCTCGAGCTCACCTACGGCTTGGCGCTGATGCGCAGCGGTCGCGCTGACGAAGCCCAGCCGGTGTTCGACCGCCTGCTGGCGCGCAACGCCGAATGGCCCGAGCTGCACGTCGCCCTCGGTCAGGCCCACGCTCAGCGCGGCGACTTCGATGCCGCCATCGGCTCGCTGGAGCGGGCTCTCGAGCTTGCGCCCAACGTCGCTCAGGCGCGTGCCACCCTCGGCGAGCTCTACCTCCGCCAGGGTCGACTGGACGATGCCGAGCAGCAGCTGCGCGGCGAGCTCGAGACGCACCCCACGGACCACACCTCGCGCTACCACCTCGCCACCGTGCTCGATCTCAATCGCCAATCAGACGAGGCGCGCCAGCAGCTCGAGACTCTGCTCGACGCGCGCCCCAATTCAGCCGATGCCCGCTACCTGCTCGGCAAGATCCTGCTGGCCGAAGGCGAGGCCGAAGCGGCCGCGGGGCATCTCGAAGCCGCCGCCGCCCTCAACCCGGAAGATCCCACCATCTTCAATCAGCTCGGTCAGGCCTACCAGCGCCTGGGGCGCCGCGAGCTCGCCCAGCAGCAGTTCGAGATCTTCCGTCAGCTCAAGCAGCAGGAGCGCGGCAGCGG
>JBCCEE010000799.1:0-2716 GCA_039030415.1 Acidobacteriota bacterium | reverse complement strand
CAGCCGCCAGCAGCATGACGACGGCGAACACCGCGAGCTGAACGATCCCGGCGACCTGACCGCCCAGCCACGCGCCGCCGTAGGTGCCGATCATGCCGGGTAGCCCGAAGAGCCCGACGTTGCGCCAGCTCACCTGTTGGCGGAACGCGAATTGCGCTCCGCCAGCGGCGGCGATGGCGCCGACGATACACAGCGATCCTGCGATGGCGATTTTCTCGTCTTGCCCAACTAAGTAGATGAGTACTGGCACGGTGAGAATCGAGCCGCCCGAACCCAGTAGGCCCAGGGCCAGTCCGATCGCGAGCGCACCGAGCCAGGCGAGAATCACCGCGATACCTCCCACACCTCGCCCTTGCGCTCGCCTCGAGCGCTTCGCTGCTCTGAGCGGTCCACCTCAGGAGGGCTCGCGCCGCTTCGACTTGCGCGGAGTCGAACACAGCGGGTTCAGTGCGGCCGATTCCGGCGCGGGAGAGGGGGTCGAGGGTTCCATCGTGGAGTGCTCTGCCAAGGGGGTGGTCCGGCGGGACAATTGCGGCTGGATGATAGCCAACTGACCGGGTCGGGGCCAGCGCCCTGGCATGCTTCGCCCTAGCGATCTCGGGTCTCAGGCTTTGCTATGCAAAGTCACAGGAATTCCATAGGAGGTTGGCGTCGCCTGGAGGTACGCTAGGAGCCAGGCTACTGTGCCAGCTGCGGAATGGAACGCTTTCGACATCCTGATGGATCCGATTAGGGCTCGGAGCAGTACAGTTTTCTGGAAGCTCACTTCTCTCGGAGGCCACACTTCATGCGTCCCTTGATGCTCACAATACTCTTGTCCGCACTGCTGCCAATCACCGCGTCTCACGCTCAAGAGCTCGAAGCTTTTGGCGAAGAGATCGACGTCCGGGTGCTCAACCTCGAGGTGGCCGTCACCGATGAGGACGGCGGCCACATCGAAGGCCTGGGGCCAGGCGATTTTCGCCTCCTCGTCGACGGCAACGAGGTGCCGATCGAGTACTTCAGCGAAGTCCGCTACGGCGCGGCCCTGGATGCGGGAACGGCTGAGGCCGTGGCCGGCTCCACGGTACCCTCGCTGCCTCCCGGTAAGATCGTCGGCACCAGCTTTTTGCTGTTTATCGACGACTACTTCGGCCTCGCTCGCGACCGCAAGATCGTGCTCGAGAACATGCTCGCGACGATTCCGCGGCTGGGGCCGAAAGACCGCATGGCAGTGGTGTCGTTCGACGGCCGCAAACTCCACCTGGTCGGCAACTGGGAGACTTCTCACCGCGCCATCGCCCGCAATCTGCGTCAGGCGATGAGCGCCAAGCCGGGTGGCCTGCAGCGTCGCTCCGAGCTCAGCCGTTATACGCTCCAGCTCAGGCAGCTCGGTTCCGGCCTGATCGAGGAGAGCCTAGAGTCCATCAAGGTGGAGTACGTCCGCGCGCTGAGCCAGCAGGTCGATACCGTCGTCAAGGCGGCTACCGCGGCAATGCGCGCCATGGCCAAACCACCCGGGCGTAAGGTCATGCTGTTGGCGTCCGGCGGCTGGCCCTACGATCCGTCGTCCTATGCGGTCGGTCCTGACCCGAGAATCCGCAATCGCACCAAGCGTTTCTCGCCCAAGCCGGCCTTCGACGACCTGATCGCCACCGCCAACAAATTGAGCTACACGATCAACACCATCGACATGGCGGGTCGTCAGGCCGTGTCGTCGATCGACGCCGGCAACGTCGCCATCGTTGGCGATGACTTCGCCCAGCAAGCGCCGACCACGGTGCCCGACGGCCCGGGGGGTCTCGGTCCTGCCGGTCCCCAGCCGACCCCGGAAGAAGTCACCGGCCAGCTCCTGGACGACGTCATCCTGGGTTTCTCGACCACCAGTGGCCGCGAGCAGGAGGTCGAGGGACCGCTCATTGCCCTGGCCGAGGAGACGGGCGGTCAGGCGATGATCAACAGCTTCCGCTCCACCGCTCTGCCGCGCACCTTGGAGGGCACCAGTAGCTACTACTGGCTGGGCTACACCCCGACCTGGGCGCGCGACGACAAGGCGCACAAGGTGCGCGTCGAGGTGCTGCGAGACGATGTCAAGATCCGCAGTCGCAAGAGCTTCCGGGATCTGTCGCGCGAATCCGAGGTCACGATGATGGTCGAGAGCAACCTGCTTTTCGACACCGATCTCCGAGGCCACACCCTCGAAGCGGAGCTCGGCGCGGCCAAGCGCAAGCGCGGCAAGAGGCTCGAGCTGCCCCTGTCTCTCAAGATTCCGATGGACAAGGTGCTGATGCTGCCGGTCGCAGGGGGCTTCGAGGCCAATCTCGAGCTGCGCGTCGCGGTGATCGACGAAAAAGGCGCTCGCTCCGAGATTCCGGTGATTCCGGTCAAGCTGGGCGGCGAGAGCGAGCCTCCGGCAGGCGCCCACGCCTGGTACGACACCAAGCTGGTGCTGCGAAACATCCAGCAGCAGCTGTCGGTCGTGCTCTACGACGTTGCCGGCGAGAAGATGCTGTCGACGTCCATCGACTTCAATCCGGGCTCTAGCTGAGCCCGGCGTCGGGCTAGCTTTCTCTTCGGTTTCCGGTCAGAATTTTTGGTCATTTTTGCGGTGCGATGAATGTTGTACAACAAATGTTGTACAACATTTGCCTGGGTCCAGTGCACCGCTGGCAGCCTTAGCCAGCGTCTCAGGGCCTTTCTAGGCCTCGCTTGCCGCTGACAGCGACCGGGACGTAAT
>JBCCEE010000798.1:0-2718 GCA_039030415.1 Acidobacteriota bacterium | reverse complement strand
GTTGACCCATGCCATCAACAGACCCAAGACACCTACCGAGCGGGACGAAAGGCGAACGGAGCGCGTGGCGGAACAGTTCATGACAAGTCCTCCTAGTCATTGACTCAATGGCGCCCCAGCCAGCCTA
Source organism: Acidobacteriota bacterium (assembly GCA_039030415.1). Classification (GTDB taxonomy): domain Bacteria; phylum Acidobacteriota; class Thermoanaerobaculia; order Multivoradales; family J023; genus JAAELT01. The sequence continues at coordinate 2,591 of JBCCEE010000798.1, read as the reverse complement.
GCTGCGACAGAACGCAGTTCGGGCAAGCGGGGCTACGGGAGTGTCAGCATTGCCTTTGCTCCTCCTTGCGTCAGGTGATCCAGAAACCCCTCACGGCATCGAATAAGTGAGGCTTCGGCCTTCGCCGCACGCTCGAGCTTCACAAGCCGAGGTAACATTCGCCCATGCAGTTCAAGCCGCACGAGCGCGACGCCATCGGCCGATGGCGTGTCGGCGAGACGAGGATCAACCGCTTCCTCGCCTGGCTGGTCATCAGCTGGTCACAGCGCGTGATGACGCGCCACAACCGGCTCACGGTCGACGGCCTGGAGCGCCTCGAAGCGCTCTTCGAGCGCGGCGACCGCGGCCTGCTGACTTATAGCAATCACGTCTCGCGGCTCGACGATCCTCTGCTGGTCTCGAACTTCGGGCTGGCGGATCTGCCCTACGACCGCATGCGCTGGGTGGCGGCGGACGCTCTCAAACTGTTCAGCACCCGGCTCAGCGCTTTCATCTTCAGCGCCGGGAAATGCGTGCCGATCGTCCGCGGCGGTGGGCTCGACCAGCCCGGGCTGGATTTCCTGAGCCAGCGGCTGAGCGACGGAGACTGGGTGCACATCTTTCCCGAGGGCGGTGCCAGCCGCGACCCTGAGGGCTGGCTGCGACATCCCTTCAAGATCGGCATCGGGCGCCTGATCGCCGAGACCCAGCCCCTCACCCTGCCGTTCTACCACTCGGGCATGCAGCGCGTCGCGCCACACCGCTCACGGCCGCGGCGAGGTCATCACGTACACGTGCTGTTCGGCGAGTCGAAAGACTGCGACGCGCGCTTCGTACAAGAGCTCGGCGGTGGGAAACCGCGTGAGCTCTGGCAGAAAATCACGGATTGGTCTCATACCATCCTCAATGATCTGGAACAGCGGGTTCGTTGAAACGGCAAGAGTGAGTCGTTACGCGTAATGAATCGTTGCATTGCGCGTTACTCCATCGAACCTTCAGCTCTCATTCCATTCCCTGACGAAAGTGCCATGACGAACTCTCAAAAGCCTCGCTGGTGGATGCTCTACAGCCTGTTGACCCTAGCTGCGATCGCCGAGATCGTGGTGTGGTTCCGCAACTCCGACGATGCCTCGCAGCAGGTCATTGCGACCCTGATGGTCGTCATCGTGACGGTCGCTCTCATTCTGCTGTGGTGGATCGCCTTTTCCCGCCTACCCTGGAAGACGCGCTTCGCTGGCCTCGGCGCCCTGGCCGTCGCGACCGCTCTGTTCTTCGCCGTGTTCCGCTACGAGGGCATGACCGGAGACTTTCAGCCGCGCTTTGGCCTGCGCTTCGCGGATACCGCCGAAGAGCAAGCAGCGGCCTTCTTCGAGACCCGACAGGCTGCGCCGAAGTCGACTCTCGCGGCCGGCGAACGGCTCGAGATCGGCCCGACGGACTGGCCAGGATTCCGCGGCCCCAACCGCGACGGGCGGGCCGTGCACGAAGTGGTTCGCACCAACTGGGAAGAACAGGCTCCACGCCAGGTTTGGCGCCAGAAGGTCGGGCCGGCCTGGTCGTCATTCGCGGCGGTTGGCGACCTGCTGTTCACTCAAGAGCAACGCGGCGACCAGGAAGCCATCGTCGCCTATCGCGCCGCTACCGGGGAAGAGGTCTGGACGCACCTCAACACCGCCCGCCACGAGACCTTTCTGGGCGGTACAGGCCCGCGCGCCACGCCGGTGCTCTACGACTCGAGGCTCTACGCACTCGGCGCCACCGGCATACTCGACTGCCTAAACCCGCTCACCGGCGAGCTGATCTGGTCGCGCAACATCGCCGACGATGCCGGCACCCAGCAGCTCGAATTCGGCTTTGCCGGCTCGCCCTTGATCACGGGCGACTTGGTGGTGGTCAATCCCGGCAAGAACGTGCCCGAGGGCGGCGACAAGGCCATGTACGACGGCACGCCTCCCGGCGCCGTCATCGCCTACCACCGCGAGACCGGCGACATTGTTTGGCGCACCGGCCAGCGCCAGGCTGGCTACACCGCGCCGCGCATCGACACCATCGCCGGCGAGCCGCAGATCCTGATCTACAGCGCCTGGGGCCTCGGCGGTCACGATCCCCAGACCGGCGAGGAGCTATGGTGGTGGGAGTTCATCAACCCCTACGGCACCAACAGCGTACAGCCGATCGTCACTGACGATGGCGGCGTCTTCATCACCACCGAGCAGACCGGCTCTGCCCTACTCGATCCGCGCAGGAATGCCGACGGCAGCTGGACGGTGGCGGCTCGTTGGGAGCGCCCCAACCGCTTCAAACTGCGCTTCAACGGCGGCGTCCTGAAAGACAACACGGTCTACGGCCTCGACGGCGGCATCCTGGCCGCCTTCGATCTCGCCGAGGGCGAGCGCACCTGGAAAAAAGGCCGCTACCGTTTCGGCCAGATCCTGCTGCTACGCGACCACCTGCTGGTGCTGGCCGAGTCCGGCGACGTCGCCCTGCTCGAGATCTCCCCCGAAGGCATGACCGAGATCGCCCGCTTCCACGCCATCGACGGCCGCTGCTGGAACCATCCGGTCGTCCGCGACGGTTTCCTCTACGTCCGCAGCGACGAAGAAGCCGCCTGC
>JBCCEE010000797.1:0-2740 GCA_039030415.1 Acidobacteriota bacterium | reverse complement strand
GATCGAGATCCAGCCCACCAGCACGGATCCGTCGTCGCAAATGTCTACCACCTGGCAGTCGTGGCCGAGGTCGAAGGTGTCTATCTCGGCGCGTGCCGCAACGTCCACCACCGAAACCTCCGAGCCGCCACACACCACGGCGCGCCGCCCATCGGGAGTGAGATCGACATCCACGCCAAAGTTGGAGATCGGTACCGGATTGACGCCGCTGGCCAACACCGGTGGGGTTTGCTGGAGGTCGATCAGCCACAGCCGCGAGGCAAAGTCTACGATCAAGCCGAGGCTTTGATCTGGCGTCACCTCGCAGTCGCCGACCGAGCCTGGACCCACATCGACGGCCCCGAGCACCGTCCCGGTGTCCGCGTCGAACACCACGGCCTGATCCGCCGCATCATCCCCCGCCATGCCGAGGGTCGCCGCACTCGCGGGCGCCACGATCACCGTCCAAGCCAACCACGAACACCAACCCAAGCTGATCCAACGCACGTCTACCTTCAAAGTCCTCTCCTCCGTTTCGCCGGGTTCACAGAATCCTCGACCGTCGACTCCCGCGACGCGTCGAGCTTGCCTCTAGTGGCGGCCTAGTCTAATGCTAAAATCTCATATTGGCCGTTACCCGTTTTACGGCCGATAGAGCCATAGCGTTGAGTTGAATGATGGCTCATAGGCAGCTCGGCCCGACCGATTGGCGGCGGATCGGTTGGGATTGGGAGCGTCCGGTGGACGCAGGTGCTGGGGAGCGTCTGCGCCTACAGCGCGAGATCGCTAGCTGAAGGGGCTTAGCCCCGCGTAGAACGGCGAGCCTCTCGCAATCGTCCAAGTTTCATGACCGCTGAGACGATACTGGGGCTCCACCAGGATCACGGATCGAGATACGGAGGCTCGTGCAATTCCCGGGGTGAGAGGTCCAACTCGATGCCGTGAACCGGCCCAAAGCAATCCAATGCCAGTTTGCCCAAGCGGTCGGGTGTAGCCACAGCATTCCTGAGGATTCGGCGTACCTCTTCCTCCAATGAAACGCCATGCTGTTTCGCCCGACGGCGCAGACCCTCGTAGACTTCGTCGTCGATTTCAAGGATGCTGAGACTTGCCATCGCGTATCCTCCGAAGGTCGGTGCTAGCACATGCTAGCAATGAACGACTTTTCTCATCGGCAACACGACTCATCGAGAAAGGCAACACGATGGGCAAGCCCGAGCATCGATCCAAGTTGCCGAGCTGAGCCTTCGAAGGGATCGACTAAAATAGCTGGATGAATTCTGGAGGGAAGGGTGAAGGCGATGGGCGTCCGCGTCTGCGGATCTTTCTTTCGTCTACCTCAGAGGATCTGAAGGCCTACCGCGAACGGGTCGTCGAGGCGATTGCGGGGCTCGAACAAGAAGCGGCGCGGATGGAGACGTTCACCGCTGCACCGCAGACGCCGCTCGAGCTCTGCCGCCGCAAAGTCCGCAGCGCTGATGCTCTAGTCGTCATCGTGGCCCACCGCTATGGCTGGGTACCGACGGAAGCCGAAGGCGGCGACGGTGCCAAGAGCGTGACCCGGTGGGAGGTGGAGGCCGCCCTTGCTGACGACAAGCCGGTCTTCGCCTTTCTGGTGGATCCCGCGCATCCTTGGACTGGCGCCAAGGAATCCGATCGGCTTGTCGACGCCAGGAGCGCCGAAGAGATTTTGGCGGTCGGAGCCGCGGTGCACGGTCTAAGCGACTTCAAGGAATTCCTTGAGAGCCAGGTAACGCGGCAGACCTTCACCACACCGGACGATCTGGCCCGTAAGGTCACGACCAGCCTGTTTCCCTGGCTGCTGGAACAGGCCCTCGGCCAGCGTGGTGACGAACAGCATGGCTCGGCCGAGGCAGACTTCACGGCTTATCTCGAAGAGCTGCTCGACCGAACGGATCACATCAGCATTACGGGCATTGCAACCCAGCACACCGAAAGCGCTCACCGCTACCCGATCGAGCGGCTCTACACTCCGCTGTCGAGCCATCGGCCGTGGTCAGGCGAGGGAGTTGAGCTGCCGCGCTCCGAGCGGGTCGATCTGGCAGAGCTGCTGCCGCGTCACGACCGATTGCTGATCGAGGGTCAGCCTGGCGCCGGCAAAACGACATTTCTACGTTTCGTCGCCTCCATGTTGGCCCGTGACCACCTCGGCATGCCGTGCCCGGAAGGCTCGTCGTGGCGTCGGCGATACCTGGCCCTCGATGACGCCGACGCACCGCGGCTGCCAATCCTGATCCGCGTGTCCGAGCTGGTGGCCCTGATGACTGGGGCCGATGCCTCGCCGCTACGGCGTGACAACAGCCTATGGCTGCTCGATCTGCTGCAGCGGACGTCGACCGAGAACGGACACCCCGTCACCGCTGAACAGTGGCAGAGCCTGCTCGCGGAAGGCCGAACCATCCTGCTGCTCGACGGCCTGGACGAAGCGGCCGACGATGCCTTGAGACGGCGGATCTTCGAGATCTTTCGTGACGCCTGCCGGCGTTGGCAGGGCCCGGTCGTAGTCACCAGCCGGCCGATTGCCACTGGGCCATTACTCGAGCTGGGCTTCCATCGCGCCACCATAGAGCCGTTCGGTGACGCCGAGATCCGCACCTTCGTCAACCACTGGGTGGCCGCACTGCATGCTAACGGCAGCGAGCGTCGGGGTCGCAGAGGAGAGCGCTACAGTGAAGCCCTGAGCGAGGCGATCGTCAGCCGCTCGCGAGTCCGCCGGCTAGCGGGCAATCCGGTAATGCTG
>JBCCEE010000796.1:0-2757 GCA_039030415.1 Acidobacteriota bacterium | reverse complement strand
CTTGGGTGAGGGCGGCAGCCAGCCGTGCGGGCGAAGGCGTCAAAGTGCTCATGCGGCCGCGCAGCCTTTGGGTGCTGGCGGCGATGCGATCGTGCAGCGTGGCGGTGCTCGTCCCCGCGGGCTCCAAGCGGCTGCTCTGCGAATCGCTCGGCTCCAATTCCGCGGCGCGGTGCTGCAGGAGCTCGCGCTGAGCGACCAGAAGACGCGGGTGGCTTCCCAGCACCTGAGCACCGCGGACCGCGACGAGGTTGCCCAAGATCAGAATGAGCATGAACGGTGCGAACCGCGATTCTGGATCGTTGGCCTGCGAAGCCGAGGTCAGCCAGATGAAGAGCAGAAACCCAGAGCCGATCAGCCAGGTCTGGGTCAGCCGACGGAAGCGACGCCGCGACCGCTGCAGCTTTTGCTCCAGGAGAATCAGCGCTTCGGCGCCTGCGAGGGGCTTGCGCTTCGACGGTTTCATGGCTGGAAGCCGAGAGCGATCAAGGTGACGTCGTCCTGTATCGGGCGACCCTGGAGGTGGCTGCCGAGCTCGCGGCTCAAATCATCGAGCAGGGCTCCAGGAGCCTCGGCCGACGAGCCGGCAAACGTCGTGAGCAGCCGGTGCCAGCCGAACGGCTCGTCGGCCGGGTTGGCGGCTTCGAAGTAGCCGTCGGTGAGGAGCAGCAGGAGGTCGCCGGGCTCGAGGCGGTGCTGCTGAAGGCGCGGCGTCAGCTCCCGCCGCACCCCCAGCGGATAGCCCGGCAGCTCGAGCTCGTGGACCTCGCCGCCGCGCCGCACCAGCGGGTAGACCTGACCGGCGTTGACCCAGGAGACGGTGCGCTGCACCGTGTCGAGCTCGACCAGCGCCAGGGTCATCAGGCGGTGGCGCCCCAGGGTATCGCACACCATGCGGTTGATCTCGGCGAGCGCGGTGGCGAGCCGTTCGGGGCCGGCCTCGCGCCTGGACGAGATCTGCATGTAGAGCGCGCTCTTGGCCATGCTGCTGATCATCGAGCTGTCGAGACCGTGGCCGCTGGCGTCGCCGAGGGCCACCAGCAGCCGTCCCTCGCCGGTCTGGTAGAAGTCGTAGAAGTCGCCGCCGACCTCGTTCGACGGGCGATAGACGTGGGCGACCTCCAGGCCCGCAACCTCGGGCGCGGCGGACGGCAGGATCGAGCGCTGGAGATCCTGCGCCATCTGCAGCTCTTTTTGCCAGTGCTCGGCCCCGGGCGCAGCGTCGCCTGCGGCCGGCGTGCTGCCCGGCGTCGAGCCGATGGCGGGCTGCGAGAGCCAGGCGCTGCGCTCGGCGAGCGGGGCGGCGGCGGCGATCACGTCACCTTTGCCGGCGTGCGCAATCCGCACGTTGTCGAGGGCGAGCAGGAAGGACTCGACCTGCGACCGATGGAGGTTGATGCGGCGCTCGATGACGCCCTGCTGCTCCTCGTAGCGGTCGAGGAGCTCCATCAGGTGGCCTTGGACGGCGCGCTCCTCGGGCAGCGGGCTCTCCGAGAGCCGCGTCGCCACCGCGCGCCGCAGCTCGCGCTCGACCCGGTGATCCTGGATCGAGCGCTCGGCATCGTCGAGCCACGACACCAGCTCGAGCGCCCGCGACTCGCCCTGGGAGACTGCCGTCAGGCTCTCGGGGCTGATCGGCCGCAGCGCATCCCGCACTTGCTCCGCGCTTTCCAGCAGCCGGCCGCGCAGGGTCGTCGCATCCACCGATTCGATGGCGCCGGTTTCGAGCAGCCTCGCGTCCACCAGGGGCTCCACGACGGAGGTCCGCTCGGCAGCGATCGCCGCCTGCAGCTTTGAGCGATACTTGGCGCGTCCGCGGTACAGGCGCAGGCCCTGCAGGCCCACCAGGGCGCCGATCCCCAAGCTGAGGCCCAACGCCGGCGGGCCATCGGACGCACTGAGAGCCAGATTCAAGGTGATGAAGAACAGGCTGAGCGCCGCCCACGCCACTATGTTGACGGAGAAGCGGTTCTCGGCGCGGATCCGCCGCAGGGTCAGGAGCGCCGCCTTCTGAGACGGCGAGAACGGCACGCGCAGCGGCGGAAAGAGCCGTAGCCGGCGGGCTCCCGAGGGGCGGTTCCACATGCCTCGGAGTATAGCCAACCGCTGGGGTCGACCGCCCTGGGACCCTGGAACAGACAACTAGCGAGCCGGCAGTAGCACCGCCAGCGGCTGGTCGATGCGTGCCGCCAGATCGTGCCACTCCGAGGTGCCTTCGACCAGGCCACCGCTCCAACTGAGCTCGGCGGCGTCTAGCGCGGCGGCCAGCTTCTCGGCGCGAGCCGTATTGTCCCAGGCCGACCAGTCGACGTAGAGGCGCAGGCCCTTGGGCGGCTCGTCGCCCAGGTGCTCGATCAGCTCGGCGTTCTTGTCGGCGTGGACGAAGAAACCCTGAGCGGCCGCACCGCCAAAGGTCTCGGGTGCCATGAGGGCTGAGTAGATCGCCAGGTAGCCAGCGTCGCGGTAGCCCCACAGGGCACGGTGCTCGGGGCCTTTGGCCAGCTTGTAGCGCGCTTCGAGCGCCGGTAGCAGATCCTCTTTCAGGTATTTCAGTGCGGTCTCAGGTTCGCGCCGGTACTCGTTGAACCCCTGCGGGCCGACGACCGCCACCACCGCCGGCGGCAGCCGGTTGCCGAACAGCTGATCCAACGCGTTGGCCAGCCCCAGGCCCTCCACCGCCTGGGTGCCGCTCAGCACCACCAGCAGCGGATAAGAGTCGCCTTCGTCGTAGCCCGCCGGCAGGTAGACGCCGGCGGCGCG
>JBCCEE010000795.1:0-2785 GCA_039030415.1 Acidobacteriota bacterium | reverse complement strand
TGGTCGATCCGGTGATCGACACCGCCGCTGTCGCCATCTTCGTGTTCAAGGAGCGGTTGGGCCGCATCACCCAGCAGGAGCTCGAGCGCTGTCGCATCCCGAGCGCGCATCAGCCACCGGTCTACGCGGTGTTCCCAAAGAACCCCCCAGCGTCCGAGAAAATGGGCGACGCGCAGACGGTACAAGAATGGTTGGAGGTGCTGGCCTACCGTAAGAAGCTCACCGAGGATTGGGCCGAGCCCACCAGCCGCTCCATCCGCCCGCTGGAGCTTTATGCGGATCACGAGGATCTACGCGAGATCGTGCTGCAGCAGTTTCAGCGAGACTTGAAAGGCATCCTGTTGCGACGCCTGGCCTCGTTGTCGGCGACGTTCAGAGACCGCTCGCACGAGGGCTTCGGCCCGCAAGAGGTGGGGCGAGCGCACCCGCGAGACGATTTCCTCGCCCGCGTCGAGACGGTGCTTCGGCTCAAGAACGGAGACCGCGCCGCGATCAAGCGCCTACGCACCGGGGGCGGCAAGGCGTACCTGCGCGTCACCGAGGACGAGGGCGGCATCCACCGCGTGTACCCGGTGAGCGCCGTACAAGGCAACCCAACCAATGAGGCTTTCGACGCTCATCTCAAGTTACACCAGGACTACCGCAGCGCCGACCCTGGCGTGATCTCTATGTTGATCTACGGCGGCTCGCCGGCCGGCGAGCCGCTGCGACGTCGTGCGTCGCTCGAGCGCGTGCGGCTGCACAGCTTCGTCGAGTGCCAGGGCTTGATCGATTTTCGTCCCTACGTCGACCGCCAGACGCGACGGTTGGAGAACGATGCCACCTACCCGCCCAGCCTCTACGTGCCGCAGCGCCTTCGTCGCGGTGAACACGAGATGCGGGCTCTGCCGCAAGTCGAGGAGTGGCTGCGGGACGTCAACGGTCGCTTCGTCCTCATCCTCGGTGATTTCGGCACCGGTAAGACCTTCCTGCTGCACGAGCTGGCGCGGCGTCTCGGGGTGGAGCAGGGGCCGTTGACGCCGATCCTGATCGAGATGCGGGATCTCGAGAAAGGGCGATCGCTAGGGGAGCTGGTGGCTCAGCACCTGACGCGTTCCGGGGTAGAGCGGTTCGATCTCAAGGCCTTCCGCTACATGTTGAAGGAAGGCCGCATCGCTCTGCTGTTCGACGGGTTCGACGAGCTCGCCCTTCGCGTCTCCTATGAGCGAGCCGGCGACCACTTCGCCACCCTGGTGGAAGCGGCGGGGGGTGACGCTAAAGTGGTGGTCACCAGTCGCACGACGCACTTTGAGTCCGAAGCGCAGGTGAAGACTGCACTCGGTGAGAAAGTCGACCTGCTGCCGGGCCGTCGCGTCGCCCACCTTCAACCCTTTGACGAGACGCAGATCCGCGATTTCCTGGTCAACCACCTAGAGAGCGAGGAAGCGGCGGACGCGCGCTTCGCGGTGATCGACGAAGTCAAGGATCTGCTCGGGCTCTCCCACAACCCGCGCATGCTCAGCTTCATCGCTGATCTGCGCGAAGAAGACCTGCTGGCGGCCAAGGGGAAAGATGGCGAGATCACCTCGGCCGAGCTCTACCGGCTGATCCTGGAGCGCTGGTTGATCTTCGAATACAACCGCCATCAGCCCAAGGGCGCTCCCAAGGCACTGGAAGTGGAGGAGCGGTGGGACGCGGTGACGCAGTTGGCGCTTCGCTTATGGCAGCGCACCGAGCGCAGCCTCACCGTCGGCGAGATGTCGGACGAGCTGGCGGCGGCGTTGACCAATCTAGCCGAAGGCTTGACCCATTCCGTAGCGACCCATCAGGTGGGCTCTGGCACCCTGCTCATTCGGGACGCCGAGGGCGCGTTCTCGTTCATCCACCAATCGGTACTCGAATGGCTTGTGGCGCGGCGGGTGGCTGATGATCTAGTGGGTGCCGGCGCGTCTGAAGCGCTGACGGTGCGCGAGCTGTCGACCCTGATGGCGGATTTCGTCATCGGCCTGGCGGGAGCCGAGCTGGTGGCGATGTGGGCGCAGGCGGAGACATCACGCGGCGTGAGCGAGATCGGCAAGAAGAACGCGCTGTTGGTGCTGCGGCGACTGGGGCAGGATGAGGATGCAGATACCGCCTCGCTGCCGGCCGAGACGTCCGATCTCAGCGGACAAAACCTACAGGGTGCTGACCTTTCCGGCATGCAGCTGAGCGCCGCGGTTATGAGCCATTCGGACCTGACGGCGGCCAAGCTGGTCGGCACCGACTTGAGGTTTGCGCAGCTCGAGGGCACGGTGCTGCGTGATGCGGACCTGTCGCGTGCCCGTCTCGGTGGTGCTGACCTCAAAGGTGCAGATCTGACGGGAGCCAGCTTACTGGGAGCTCAACTGGAAGGCGCTCACCTGAAAGGAGCAACGCTGCGTCGTACCGCCTTGGTGGGTGCGCGGGTGGATGGTGGACTGGTGGTGCCGGAAGACTCCGCGCCCGCAGTTCCGGCAAAGATCGAACCTTGGGTGGCATCCGCTTCGCCTTGCAACGCAGTCGCCTGGGCTGCTTCCGGCGATTTGCTGGCCACCGGTCATGACGATGGCATAGTGAGGGTCTGGGATCTTGAGGCTGGCCAAGAAATCCGTCGCTTGGTCGGTCATGAGTCCTTCGTCTTGAGCGTAGCGTTCAGCCCCGATGGTGAGACGTTGGCCTCTGGGTCCAATGATCAGACGGTGCGTTTGTGGGACGTGTCAGGTGGTGAGGAGCGTTTAGCGCTTTCAGGTCATGAGTCCTTCGTATGGAGCGTAGCGTTCAGCCCCGA
>JBCCEE010000794.1:0-2788 GCA_039030415.1 Acidobacteriota bacterium | reverse complement strand
GCGATGGAACGCGACTACGCCAAGAGCGGCGTGCAGACCATCGTTCTTCGGGCAGGCAATTTCATCGATCCTAACTTGCCCTTCATCGTGCAGATGCCGCCTCAAGGTGGATTCGCTGGCTCCGAGCCGCGAGGCCACGTCCGCCATACGCCAGGGATGGGCCGGGTCGAGATGAAACAGGCCCGTGATCCTCCGGCTCCAGGAAGGATGCTGGGGCAGCAGCAGATTCCCCGCAAACCCAGCCTGGGCCAGCAGCAAGAGCAGCTCGACACGTCGATGCCGGGCGATGAAGCTATCCGGCGGACGCTGACCGCACCACACGAGCCATTGGTTGAGTGCATGAAGGAGCTCGAGTGGCGCCTCGGCCAGCCAACGATCGTGCCGGCCTCCACCCCCCAGCTCACGGCCGTAGAGCTGCCGGAAATCACTGATTACCTCGTCCGAGAAGCGCATCGCAATACCGCGATAATGCTGTCCCGAGTCATCGGGATAGTTGCCCAGCCAGAAGTTTGTGCCGGCCGGGACCACCAGCATCTCGCCGGGCCCCGCTTCCCAGGAGCGACTCGTCGTGGCCAAGTGCTTGCGGCCTCTCAAGACCAGGAGGACGGACGCTTCGGGCAGCGTGATGTCGCGAATCTTCTGCGGGCGCCAGCACCGGTAGAGCCCCAGCCCTTCGGCACTGGCGGCCGACTGTAGCGCGCTGTCGGCCGCATTTTCCAGATGCGCCGACGCCTCGAGAATCTCGTCCAGGAGGCTTTTCACAGCACCATTCGTCATCGCCCCATTATGACGGAAGCTCTAGGGCGCACCTTCGGTGGCATGCTGCATCTCAGTGTCGACTCCACTCGCTAATCGTCCCACGACCGACGCCTGACTCACGACCTCTTCCTCGAGCACCACCCCGCGCTCGCGCAGGCAGGCCATCATGAAATCGTAGGCCTGGCGGTGGCGACCGATCCGCTCCGGCGGCACGATCCCCGGCTCGCGATAGAGGCCCTCGGCCAGCATGCGAATGGCCGCAGTGGCCGTGTAGCCCGTGGTGCGGGCCATCGAGTGGGTACCGCTATCGGCATCGTAGCGATCCAGCATCCGGTAGTCGTAGCGCACCGCCTGACCGTCGAGCCGGCCGGCCATACGCACCCACAGCGCGGTGAGGTCCACTTCCCCGGGATCCAGCTTCCACTTCGGGAAGAGCAAGGCCGCGGTGACGTCGAGCGGCCGCACGACGCTGCTGCCAACGCGAATCTCGGACTCGTCGAAGAAGCCGGTGTCCCGCAGCACCGCCATCTTCTCGACATGGCCCGGGTAGCGCAGCGTCTTCTCCTTCATGTTGGGCGATGAGATGGTGTGCGCCAGACTGCGCAGACCATCGGTGTTGAAGGCCTCGAGGGTGCCGAGCCCCGGAAAGTCGATCAGCTCGGGATCGGTGAGGGCGGGGCGGGTGACCATGGCGCCGTTCTCGACGTAACGCGCGGGGCGGGTGAACTCGGCGATGACGTCGATCGGTGAGAACACCGCCTTGTATTCGTAGGGCCACTGCCGCACTTCGGGCAGACCACCAACATAGATCTCGACGCTGTCGAGCTGGTCGAGCTGCTCGGCGACCCGACCGACCAGCAGATTGCTGAGGCCCGGGGCAACGCCGCAATCGATGATGGCAGTAACCCCGGTCTCCTGCGCCGCGTCTTGGAGGCTGAAGGGGTCTTCGGCGAAGAACGAGATGTCGACCACATCCCGCCCCGCCGCCAGGATCGCCTGGAGGGTCGAATAGCCCATGAAACCCGGCATGGCGTTGAGCACCAGATCGTAGCCGGCCACCAGCTCGGTGACCCTCGAGGTATCCGAAAAATCCCGCTCGAGGACCTCGAGCTCAGGCTGGCGCTTCTGGAGGGCCGCAAGCGCCGCGCCGTCGATATCGGCCACCGTGACGGCGAAGTGAGGTTCCATCGCCAGATCCAGAGCCATCGGACCGCCGACCAGGCCGGCTCCCAGAACGATGATTTTCTTTTGCTGTGTGTCTTTGTCGTGGTTCATCGCGCGTACCTTTTCATCGAGTCGTTCCGCGCCCGCAGCGCAAAGATCGACCGGTTCGATCGTTCGAATGCATGGGTTGTATAACGTCGGCGAGACCGCCGACGTCGGCTCCTGACGACCGCTCGCGAGTCGGAGCGGCGGGAGGAGATTGACAGGGCTCGGAAAACGCCGGGCTCAGAGGCCGCTGAAGCGGTTCAGGTAGACGACGAGCGCGGTTTGACCGCGGAGCTCGAGCTCGTGGCGCTGGGTCGTCATGGCCGCGGATCCTATCTCAGTCAGCGGCTCCGAACGCCAGTCGACTACCTACTTGACCGCCGGCTCGTCGAGCCGCTGAGCTGGAGCCGTCGCTACCGACGCATGAGATTGATAATCCAGGCTGAGACTCCCTGTTTCCCAGCTCTTTTCTCTCACCCCAAAAATAAGCCATTCTTAGACAGCAGGTTGCGGCGTCCACATTGGCGGCGAGTGCCATTTCGGGTGCCACCAATAGTTTACCTTCCTGCTTCTTGTTTGCAGAGCCAAGTCGGGCTAGAGAACTCTCCATGCTATGCTGGGAGAGCTATGAGTACGCTCTCTGTTGACCTCAAGTCCGCCAATCTGCTTTGGCTTCAGAATCAGGCCGGCGCTTCCGACAAGCAGGACGTCAGCCGAGTTCTCAACGAGATTCTCGATCGGCTCCGAGTCAGCAAGGCTCAAGAGATCCGAAGCGTTCGCGGTACGATCGAACTGCCAGCTTCAGATCCAGATCTTCATG
>JBCCEE010000793.1:0-2815 GCA_039030415.1 Acidobacteriota bacterium | reverse complement strand
CTGAGCCGCAGTTTCCGCAACCTGATCGATATCGATCCCGGATTCAGCACCGAGCGCGTCCTCGTCCTACGCCTCGATCCTCCGGCCGCGCGCTATGCCGAACCCGAGCAGCAAACCGCTTTCCTGAACGACATTCTGGAGCGCCTCGCTGCGCTACCGGGAGCTCGAGTCGTCGGCTCGACCACGACCCTGCCGATGGGAGATGGTCACCGCAACCGCGCGGCACGCTTCAGCGTCGAGGGTCAGATTCCCGAGAATCCCGGCGACGTCAATGTCGAGTTCTACCGCATGATCTCGCCCGGCTATTTCGACGCGATGTCCATGCCGATGCTCGAGGGTCGAGCCTTCTCCGATCTGGATCAAGCCGAAACCCAGGGTGTCGCCATCGTCAGCGAGGCGATGGCCGAGCGCTACTGGCCAGGCGAGCGAGCGGTCGGGAAACGACTCAAACGCGGCACTTACACCTCTGAGAACCCCTGGCTCGACGTGGTCGGCGTTGTCGGAAATGTCAAAGACTCGCGCCTCGAGAGTGACAACGAACGTGCCTGGTACCTGCCCTATGCACAGAATCCACGTCCCAGCCTGAGCCTGGCGATCAGCACGGCTGCCAACGACCCGACCGACTTGGCGGCGAGTGCGAGTCGCAAAATCTGGGAGGTCGATCCCAACTTACCCGTCCACGGCGTGACAACGCTGCGCCAGATCGTCTATGGCTCAGTAGAACAGAACCGTTTCAACACTCTGCTGGTCGGTAGCTTTTCGCTCTTCGGTCTGCTGCTGGCCGCCGTCGGCCTCTACGGATTGATGAGCATACAAGTCCAGCAACGCAGGCCGGAGATCAGCATGCGTATGGCGCTCGGTGCGCGGCGCAGCGACATCCTCATGATGATGCTGAAGCGTTCCTTGAGACTCACCGGTCTCGGTCTCGCTGGCGGTCTGGCGGTGGCTTTCGCCGCCGCCGAGTCGATCCGCCATCTGCTGTTCAAGGTCGAGCCAACCGACCCTTCGACGATCTTCCTGATCATCGTGGTGCTGACCCTCTCGACATTGGTCGCCAGCTCGGTTCCCGCCTACCGAGCGACCCGGATTCAACCTTCGGAGGGACTCCGCAATGGTTGACGGATCACTCGCCACGAGCACCCGCTCGCCATTCGGTCGCAGCTGGCCGAGGCGCTTGCTGAAGGTTCTGAGTCTCTTGGTGATCAGCGTCGCGGCCTTGGTGGTCACCCTCGCCGGATGGGCCTGGTGGAGCCTGCGCGGCAGCCTCCCCGAGCTCGACGACGAGCGCGAGCTCACCGGGCTGAAGGGTGAAGTGCGGATCGAGCGCGACGCCCTGGGCATTCCAACCCTACGCGGCAGCCACCGCCTCGATGTCGCGCTGGCCACCGGCTACGTTCACGGCCAGGATCGCTTCTTCCAGATGGACCTCCTACGCCGCCGCGCCACCGGCGAGCTCGGAGGCCTGCTAGGTCGGAGAGCCCGCGACGCAGACGCCCGCATCCGCGTCCATCGCCTACGCCAAGTGGCTCGCCGAGCTCTCGACTCCGAGCCGCCGGCACGCCAAGCCTTGATCGAAGCCTATGCTCGTGGGGTCAACGCCGGGCTGGATTCACTGGCACGCCCTCCATTCGAGTATCTGGTCCTGCGGACCGCACCCGCAGCCTGGAAGCCAGAAGACAGCTATGCCGTGCTGCTCGCCATGTTCCTGCAAGTCCAAGGGGAGAACGGAGAGTATGAGTCGGCTCTCGGTCTACTTCGCGACGAGCTGCCGCCGGCGCTATTCGAATTCTTGACGCCCCGTGGCACCGAGTGGGACACCGCAATCGATAGCACGATCCTGGCTGGCGGACCGCTACCAACCTCTGAAGAGGTGCGGCTCGCCACCACCCACAGTAGCGACAGCAGCAGACCGATTGGCCCCCGACTCGATCAGGCCGATGGCGCCGACGCTGGCAGCACCGCCGACACCGGCAGCAACGCCTGGGCTGTCGCCGGCTCACGAACCGCCGATGGTCGCGCGATCCTGGCCAACGATATGCATCTGGGCTTGAGCTTGCCCAACATTTGGTACCGCGCCGCCCTGGTGTGGCCGGGCCACGAAGTGACCGGCATCACCCTGCCGGGTGTACCGGTGATCGTCTCCGGCAGCAACGGTCGCGTCGCCTGGGGCTTCACCAACAGCCAGATCGATACCAGCGACGTGATCCTGTTCTCGCCCGAAGAAGCCGACGACGACACCTACCTCACGCCAACGGGTCGCGAACCCTATCGACGCCACCAGGAAACGCTGCGTTTCTCAGACGGCAGCGAGGAGATTCTGGAAGTCGTCTGGACGCGCTGGGGGCCGCTACTCGCGACCGACCACCGAGGGCGCCGCAAAGCGGTGCGATGGGTCGGGCACGAGCCAGCAGCCGTCAATCTCCATCTTCTGGAGCTCGAGACCGCAGCCAATGTCGATCAAGCGGTCGCCATCGCCAACCGTAGCGGAATGCCAGCGCAGAACCTGTTGACCGCCGACGCGGACGGACGGATCGCTTGGACGATTGCTGGCATCCTGCCTCGTCGCGTGGGCTTCGATGGACGGTTGCCCGGCTCTTGGTCCGACGGCAGTCGCAGCTGGCGAGGATGGCTGGCGCCCGAAGAGGTGCCCCGGGTCATCGATCCCGAGTCTGGTTTGTTGTGGAGCGCCAATCAGCGCATGGTGGGCGGTGAGATGCTGGCAAAGCTGGGCGACGGTAGCTACATGCTGGCGGCTCGGGCCCGCCAGATTCGGGATCGACTCGAAGCTCTGGATCAACCTCGAGAGCTCGACATG
>JBCCEE010000792.1:0-2817 GCA_039030415.1 Acidobacteriota bacterium | reverse complement strand
GGTGGCGGGATCGACACCTGCGCAGCAGGCCTTGTAGCACGCCGACAGCTCGCGATGGAGGACGCCGAAAGACCTGCCCGGCGCGGTCCACGTGCTGGTGCTCAACCTGCACCACATCATCTGCGACGGCTGGTCTTTCGGCGTCCTCCATCGCGAGCTGTCGGCGTGCTACAAGGCCTGCTGCGCAGGTGTCGATCCCGCCACGGCCGTGCCGCCGCTCGCGGTGCAGTACCCGGACTACGCGCTGTGGCAGCGCGATTGGCTCCAGGGCGAAGCGCTCGAGCACCAGCTGGGGTACTGGCTCTGGACGCTCGAAGGGGTGCCGGAAGCCCTGGATCTGCCGCTCCGAGGGCCGCGCCCGACGACCCAGACGTATCGCGGCGCGATGGAGACCTTCCGGCTGAGCCGGGAGCTGACGGAGGAGCTGACGCAGCTCGCCACCGCCACCCGCGGCACCCTCTTCCTGGTGCTGGAGGCAGCCTTCGCCGAGCTGCTGGGGCGCTACAGCGGGGCGCGGGACCTCTGCGTCGGCACCCCGGTGGCGAATCGGCGCTTCGCTGAGCTGGAGCCCTTGATCGGCTGCTTCATCAACACCTTGGTGCTGCGCAATGTTCTGGAAGATCACGCCACGGTACGCGAGCGCATCGACACCCTGCGCGGCACCGTCCTCGACGCCTTTGCCCATCAGGATCTGCCGTTCGAGCGGCTGGTGGAAGCCGTCAATCCGGCACGCGACGCCAGCCGCTCCCCCATCTTCCAGGTGATGATGGTCCTTCAGAACAATGCAAAGGCGTCCCTAGAGCTCGAGGGGCTTGCCGTTCGGGAAGTGCCACAGACCTATACCGTCGCCAAATTCGATCTCAGCCTCTACTTCATGGAGGACGATCCGGGCGCCGGCCTCGCCGCGGGTCTGGAGTACAACGTCGACCTCTTCGAGCCGGCTTTGATCCGGCGCATGGCCAGGCAGCTGAACACTCTGCTAGCGGGTTTCGTCGCGCACCCCGACCGAGACCTTCAGAGCCTAAGCTCGCTCACCGCAGCCGAGCGTTTTCAGGCGCTTCGCGAGTGGAACGACACGGTGGTAAGCCGTCGCCCGTGGCCGGGGCTTCACGACGGTTTCGCGGAGCAGGCGCGCCGGACGCCCGGGGCTGTCGCCCTGGTCTATGACGGTCAGCCGACCACCTACGCCGGGCTCGCTTCCCAGGCTCATCGACTGGCCCTCCGCCTGCTAGAACAAGGCACGGGCCGCGAGACGCGCGTCGCGATCCTGCTGCCTCGTTCTCCCGCTCTGATCGCCGGGCTGCTCGGCATCCTTCAAACCGGCAGCACCTACGTCCCGCTGGATCCCACCTATCCGCCAGAACGGCTGAGATTCATGCTCGGCGATGCCAAAGCCAAAATCCTGGTGACGAGTCGCGAAGCGCTCGCGGCGAGCGCGCTCGAGCCGACCTGTTCGACGATCTTCCTGGAGGAACTGGCCGAGACGGGCCTGCCCAGGGCAGCCTCGGCGACGACGCTGCCCGGGGTCACGATCGATCCCCAGCAGCTGGCTTACCTGATCTACACCTCGGGATCCACCGGCCGGCCCAAGGCGGTGGCCATCGAGCATCGCTCCGCGACGGCGATGCTGGGCTGGGCGCAGACCGCGTTCTCGTTCGAAGATCTCAAAGCGGTGCCGGCCGTGAGCTCGGTCTGCTTCGATCTTTCGGTGTTCGAGATCTTCCTGCCCTTGAGCGTCGGCGGAACCGTCTACCTCGCCGACGACGCGCTGGCGATCCGGGAGCTTACTGGGCGGGAGAATCTGACGCTAATCCAGACCGTGCCCTCGGTGGCCGCGGAGCTGGTGCGCGCCAAGGCGGTGCCACCACGGGTCAAGGTCTTCGTCCTGGCCGGCGAGCCGCTGCCCGGCGAGCTGGTCCGCGCGCTGCACCAGATTCCTTCGGTGGAGCGGGTCTGCGACCTCTATGGAGCCAGTGAGGACACGACGCACTCCACCTACACCCTGCGCCACGCCGGAGGGCCTCAAACGGTCGGCAGACCGTTCGACAACCGCCGACTCAATCTGCTGAACGCGGCGCTGCGTCCCGTGCCGACGGGAGCGGTTGCCGAGGTTCATCTGGGTGGGGCAGGGCTGGCCCGCTGCTACCTGAGTCGGCCCGGATTGACCGCCGAGCGCTTCGTGCCTGACCCCTATTCCGGCGAAGCGGGCGAGCGCATCTACCGCACCGGCGACCTCGGGCGAGTGCACGAAAACGGCGAGATCCAGATCCTCGGGCGCCGCGACCATCAGGTGAAGATCCGAGGCTTCCGCATCGAGATGGGAGAGATCGAAGCCCGGCTCTCTGGCCATGAGGGCATCGAGGAAGCCTGCGTGCTGGTCGACGTGAGTAGCTCCGGCAGCAAACGCCTGGTCGCCGCGGTGCGAGCGGTCGAGGAGCTCTCGAGCAGCAGAGACCGACCCGACGCCGCCGAGCTGCGGCAGTTACTAGCGGGATCCCTGCCCGAGTACATGATCCCTTCCGCCATTGTGGTTCTGAGCGACTTGCCGAAGAACCCCAACGGCAAGACCGATCGCCGGGCGTTGCTGCGGCAGCTGCGTGAATCTCGAGGCTCGAAGCAAGGCTACGCGGCGCCTCGCTCCCAGGCCGAGAAGGTGCTGAGCGAGATCTGGTCCCGCCTGCTGGGGCGCGACCCTACGCATCCCGTCGGCGTCGACGAGAACTTCTTCGAGATCGGCGGCGACAGCATCCTGGTGCTGCAGATGACCGCGAGAGCCATCGAAGCGGGCCTCGCGATCTCCACCCAGGACGTCTTCCG
>JBCCEE010000791.1:0-2851 GCA_039030415.1 Acidobacteriota bacterium | reverse complement strand
TCGCCATGTCGTTTCTCCGGGTCTCCTTGGCGGAGCCCGCTCCTCAAACGTCTACGATTTTGGTTGTGCGCACGCGCCTTCGCCTGGCTGACTGGCCGAGATGTTATGTCAGTTGATTCGCCAGTCCAAGCACGCGGAACGGATCCTCATCGCATCGCCCGCTACCCGTACCCGAATGAACCGGATACTCCCCGCGTACACACTGGTAGCATCGCAGCGCGTCAGTCAAGAACCCACGAGATGCCCGAAGCGGCGTGCAGCCTGCGCCCGCGGGTCGAAGCCGAGCCCCGACGTCGAACCCCGAGACGCCATGAGAAAAGCCTCCAAAGTCCGCCCATCCGGTCCCCATGGCTGTATCGTGGCCGGTTTTTTTGGCGTCTTTGCACTGGGCGGACTCGTCGCCACCTATTTCCTCGCGTGGAAACCGCTTTCCAGCATCGTCGCGGCCCAGAGCTGGACCGAGACCGAGTGCGTCATCGTCTCGAGCCAGGTGGCCACCCACCGCGGCAGCGAAAACTACACCTACAGCATCGACATCCGCTATACCTATGAAGTCGACTGGCAGACGTTCCACGGCGACCGCTACCAGTTCAGTATTGGCTCGTCGAGCGGCTACGCCGGCAAGGCGCGCGTCGTCGAAGCTCACCCCCCCGGCAGCGAGACCCCCTGCTACTACGACCCCAAGAACCCGGAACGTTCGGTGATCAACCGCAAGCCGGGGATCTACCTGCTGTGGAGCCTGTTTCCGCTGCCGTTCCTGCTGGTCGGCTTCGGTGGCCTGGCCGCCGTAGCCTTCGGCTGGCCGGCCTCAGACGATAACCGCAAAGCGAAGCGGTCGCGCGGCGGCCGCTGGCGCGAGAACCGTTCCCGTGGTCGGCGAGCCCAAGCGAGTCCGCTGCACGCCCACCGAACCGCCGAGTCGTATTCTGGCGCCAGACGGTATGCCTCCGCGACGCCTGGCGGCACCCTCGAGCTCGAAACCCAGGCCTCGCCCACGACCAAAGTGATCGGCACCCTGGTGATCGCCATCTTTTGGAACGCCATCGTCAGTACCTTCTTGTTCAGCATCTTCGGGGAGGTTTCCGGCGAGGGTTTCTCCTGGTTCGCCGCCCTCTTTTTGATCCCGTTCGTGCTGATCGGCATCGGTTTGATCCTGCTCTTCTTTTACATGGTCCTGGCGTGGTTCAACCCCCGCCCTCGCCTGATCCTCGTCGACGGCCACTTGACGCCGGGCTGCAAGACCACTCTGAGGTGGCAATTCCAAGGCCGGGCGGAGCGTCTGCGGCAGCTCACTATTGGGATCGAGGGGCGGGAAAAGGCGCGCTACCGCCGAGGCACGGACACCCACACCGACACCCACATGTTCTACAGTCAGAAGCTCGTCGAGACTCACCACTTTGGCGAGATCCACCGGGGTCACGTGGAGCTCACCCTGCCCGAGCGCACCATGCCAACCTTCGACGCCCCCAACAACGACATCGAATGGCGCTTGACCGTCAAGGGCGACATTCCCTGGTGGCCCGATGTCGACGATGGTTTTTCCATCGTCGTCTACCCGGCCTGAGGATCCCGAGCTGAGGCACGCCGATGAGCATTCACATCCAACTCGAAACCGGTGAGGCTTACGAGCCCGGCAGCGAGGTGCGCGGACGCGTGAGCTGGCAGTCTCTGGGCCGCCCTCCGAATTCGGTGCCGATCAGCTTGCTGTGGCATACCGAAGGCAAAGGCACCGAAGATGTCGAGATCATCGAGCAGGAACGCCTGGAGACGCCGGCAGCCACGGGTGATCACGCCTTCGCCTTCCGACTGCCGGACTTTCCTTGGAGCTTCTCGGGGACTTTGATCTCCCTGGTGTGGGCGATCGAAGCCAGCCTCGATCCCGGCGGCGAAGTGTCGCGGGTCAACATTGTGTGTGCACCGGGAGCTGAAGAGGTCCGACTGTGACGCTGGACGCGTCCCCCGCGGTCGACCGAGCGGCGCGGGCCAACCCCTTCCGGGTCAGCCGCGTGCTGCGGTTGCGCTACCGTCTGGGAACGGTCCAGTGGCGAGATCTACTCGCGCGCCTCGCGGCGCTCGACTACCGTGGCGCTCTGGTAGGGCCGAAGGGCAGCGGCAAGACCACTCTGCTCGAAGATCTGGAGCAGCGGTTGACGGCCGAGGGCTGGCGTATCGTGCCGCTGCGCTTGAGCGCTGAGCGCTCTCGCCTCTCCGCCGGCGACTGGCGCCAGCTGGCCGGGTTGCGAGCGCGCGATCTCGTCACAGTCGATGGCGTCGAGCAGCTCGGGGCCTGGTCGTGGCGCCGGCTGGCGTGGCGCTGCCACGGCGCCGGCGGCCTGGTCGTCACCAGCCACAGCGCGGGGCGCTTGCCGACCCTGCGCCAGCACCATACCGACCCGGGCCTGCTGCTGGAGCTCGTCGCCGAGCTGGTCGGGCCGATCCCGGCGACCCGCCTGCGACCGCGTCTCGAAGCGCTGTTCGAACGTCATCATGGCAATCTGCGCGACTGCCTGCGCAGTCTCTATGACGCGTGGGCCGCTGGCGAGCTCGAGGGGCTAGCGTCGTGCGCCCCGGCAGCGGCCTGATCCGGCGGAGCTGGCTAGCCGCAGTGCGACGTCGACTAGCGCGCTGAAGCGATCGTCGGTTCCCCTGGGGCCTTTCCCTCGCGATGCATCGTAGGCTTGGCCATATTCTGGCACGGCGGGAATTTGTTCCTTGGCGAGCGTCGCGTGCTTGACGCGCGGAATTTTGGTCTGACATCCTGAAATCGTGAGCATTTCGACCCAGCGCGCCCTCGCCATTCTGGCCTTGGTTTTGTGGATGTCGCCCAACCTCGGGGCGATCGGGCTCGGCG
>JBCCEE010000790.1:0-2861 GCA_039030415.1 Acidobacteriota bacterium | reverse complement strand
CCCAGGGTGGTGAGGCCCATGACGAGGCTCGGATGATTCGGCCCGAGGACCTTCTCTTCGATCTCGAGGCCGCGCAGATGCAGCGGCTCGGCCTCGTCATAGCGGCCCTGGTTGGTGAGGAGAAACGCCAGGTGATTGAGGCTCGAGGCGAGGTCGGGGTGATCCGGCGGCAGCGTCCGCTCGCGGATCTCCAGGGCGCGCCGGAAGTGGACGTCGGCTTCGTCCAGCTGGCCCTGGGTGAAGCGCAGCCGCCCCAGCGAGTTGACGGCCCCGGCGACCTGCGGGTGATCCGGGTCGAGCTCCGCCTCGCGAGTGGTCAACGCCTCCTCGAGCAGCGGCTCCGCCTGATCGAACAGCCCCAGGCTCTCGTACACTTCGCCGATCGTCAGCATGAAGCGCGCCCGGGTGAGCGGCCGGTTTTCGAACTCGGCGCGGATCTTCTCGGCCCCTTGATCCAACAGCTCGCGAGCCGTGACGGTGTTGCCGCGAGCTTCGCCCGGGTCGGACACCTTGAAGAGCCGCTGCAGGAATTCGGAGATCTCCTCGGTCTCCTCGAGCGCCTGCTGGGTCGCGGCGGCCTCCTGATTGGCCCGCTGCGCCTCGCGACTCGCTCGCTCCGCTTCCTGGGTCGCGCGCTGCAGGTTCACCAGCGTGCCGGTGAGGCCGAGGATCAGGGTCAGCAGGAGCAGCGCCGCGGCCGTCACCAGGCCACGCTGCCGGCGCACGAACTTCCGCACGCGGTAGACCATCGAAGGCGGCCCCGCCTCCACCGGCTCTTGGCGCAGGTGACGCTCGAGATCCGCCGCCAGGTGAGTGGCCGACGCGTAGCGTTCCTGGCGGTCCTTCGCCACCGCCTTCAGGACGATCCAGTCGAGCTCGCCCCGCAGCCGCTTGGCGAGCGACCCGGCGTCGAGCGCCCGAGCGTGGGCGAGCTCGAATTGGGCAGTCTGCTCGAGCTCGGCCCATTTGACGCTGGGGCCGGCCGGCTCCTCCTCGATGATCTGCCGGAGTACCTTCACCACCGAGATGCCCGTGGGCTCGAACGGGCGCACCCCCACCAGCAGCTCATACAGCAGAATTCCCAGGGAGTAGACGTCCGAGCGGGTGTCGATATCGATGCCGGTGTCGGCGGGCGATACCGCTTCCGGCGACAGGTATGCCGGCGTGCCGATCACCCGCTCGCCGGTGAACAGCGTGCCCTCGACCAGCGGCTGATCGATCGACTTGGCGATCCCGAAGTCGAGCACTTTGGGGATCGCCCGGCCGTGCTCCTCGTAGACCAGGATATTGGAAGGTTTGAGGTCGCGATGCAGAAGTCCTTTCTCGTGCGCGTGCTGGACCGCTCCGCAGACCGCCTGGAAGAGCTCGAGCCGCCTTCGGATCCCGAGCCGCTCGCGGTCGCAGTATTCGGTGATCGGAACGCCGTCGACCCACTCCATGACGAAGTAGGGCAGGCCTTCCGAGGTCGAGCCGGCTTCATAGAGCTGGGCGATGTTGGGGTGGTGAAGCCGCGCCATCGCCTGCTGCTCGGCGGCGAAGCGCACCTGGAGCTGGCGGTGGGGCAGTCGGCTGCGCAGCATTTTGAGGGCCACGCGTCGACGCACCGGCTCGGTCTGCTCGGCCAGGTAGACGACGCCCATGCCGCCCTCGCCGAGCTGGTTCAGGATCCGGTACGGCCCGATCACTTCGGGTGGGCGAATTGGGTTGGGCAGAGCAGCCGTGGCCGCCAGCGTCCTCGAAGCTGGCCCTCCGGGAGTCGTGGGTCCCAGGTCTTCGTCGTGTGCTGGATGCGAGATCTTGTGGTGTGGCTTCATGCGGGTCCTCCTACGGCGGGTGGTGCGGGCCGACGGTTCGACTCGTCCTTACTGGCGCAGAAACGCGTCGAGCTGTACAACCCGACTCGAAAATTTCTTCCGCGACGCGTCGCGATGAGGGAAACCACGTGCTGATTCCGCTTTCGAGTTGAAGGTCTCTCAACCCAACGAGGCATGCCCGGCGTCCATCGCCTGAGGGTGTGATGCAGCGAGGAGGAACACTGTGTTTCAACAAAGCAAGGTTCAGCAAAGCACGGTTCAGCAAAGCAAGATTCAGCAAAGCATCGGCCGCAGGCAGCGTTTTTCAGCCCAGTCGGTTTCGAACCGGGTGGAATCGAGGCGATACGGCATCGTGATAATCAGCTCGCTCATCCTGGCGCTCGGCGGCATGTTGCTGGGTAGCGCCGGGCCTGCCGAAGCCGCCAAGCGCAGCCCGAGCAAGGTCATGGGCGAGTTGCGGGACGATCAGGCGCTGGTCTACTACGTGCGGGAAGCCGACAGCCGCGGGGGTGCTCGCAGCATGTTCGTCTACCTGGATCAGGAGCTGCTCGGGGTGATCGACAACAACAGCTACAGCTTCTCCTACGTCGATCCCGGTGAGTACATCCTGTGGACGAATTGGACGAGCATCAACAAATACCTGGTGCTCGAAGCCGGGCAGGTCTACTACTTCAACACCACCTTCGACGGCATCAACGAGCTCGACGCGACCCTGGGTGAAGCCCTGCTCGAGCGCTCCCGCGCGCACGTGACGCCCACGGACAAAGAGCGTCGCACCGCGGAGCGGCACATTACCGAGCGGTGGGGCAAGGCGGAGCGTTTGGCGCTGGAGTCACCGGAGGGTGAATTCGTCGGCCGTCGCGGCAAGCGTGAGAAGCACGTCGCCAAGTGGCCGAAGGTCGACCTCAGCGACTACTCGGTCCTGCTGGTTGAGGACTTTCGGATGACGGATCCCAAGGCGAAGAAGCGGAAGAAAGGGCTCATGGTGGAGACGGTGCCTAAACGTCTCGCGGATGACGTCGCTTCATATGTCGGCCAGCACGCGTT
>JBCCEE010000789.1:0-2872 GCA_039030415.1 Acidobacteriota bacterium | reverse complement strand
CGCCCTTCTCAACCGCCTTCGCGAGCTGCCGGCTGTCGACATCGAGGTTGCAGGCGTACCAGCACCAGCTGGCCTTCTCGGCGGCTTTGCGGACGCTGGTGGAGATGATCTCTACCAGCAAGTCTTCGAGCGGGGGATTGTTGAGGCTGAAGGGCCCGATACCGGAGATCACCCGGCCGACGATCAGCCGCGTCTGGGTGGCGACGCGGTCGTTGATGCGGGTCATGTGGTTGAAGTCGGTAGCGCTGACGTTGCCCGTCGGCGCCTGAAATAGCGGCAGGCTCTCGTCACCCAGGGCCAGGCCCGTGGCGCGAGACGCCCCTACCGGCGCCACGGCCGGTAGCCCTTCATGAGCGTCGAACAAAGCCTCCAGGAAGACCCGCACGATCTCAGCGCCGATCTTGCTGCCGGTGCCGACGCCGGAGGTATCCGTCGCGACACCCAAGTTGCTGAGGTTCGTCGAGCCAGTAATCTGCTGGTTACCGGCATCGGCGTCGGTGATCGTGACCAGGCGATGCGCCGTGGGATCGAGGGTGACGTCGAGGGTAGGCAGGTTGGCCTGGAACTGGGCGTCGCGCGACACGAAGCCGATGGTCGAGAACCGAAAGACGTTGCTCAGCTTGGCGTCGGCACCCTGCAGGCCCTGGTTGATGTCATTCACGAGATCGCTGTCGACGTCCGCCACCTTCTGCTGCAGCTCCTGCAGTTTGCTGCTGAGCTGGTTCAGCACGCCGTCGAGCCCGGTGACCAGCGACTGCAGCTCCGAGTCGACCTTGGACTCCGCCTGCTGGGCCAGTGAGCTGGCGAGCGTGCCGGCTTGCGTGGCCAGGGACCGCAGCCCGCTGGCAAGGTCGCGGCCAACGCTACCGTAGCGGCCCTCAATGTCGTCGGCGACCCCGTCGATCAGGCGGGTCACGTCGCTGCCGATCGACGACGCCTGGGTGCCGAGATCGGCGATCGCCGTCGACTCGGCGGTGGCGAGCTGCGATTCGAGACGTTCCGCGTCGTCCTGCAGGGTCTGGATGTCGCCCTCGATCGTGGCGCCTTCGGTTTGAATCGCTTGGACGGCCTTGGCCAACTGCACGTCGACCTCGAGAAACTCACCGTTGCGCAGGTAGGCGTCGAGGTAGCCGCGGATAAAGGTGACGCGTCGACAGTCTTTCACCAGCTCCGGGTAGCCGCTGTGCCCTCTATGCTCCGCCAGCAGACGGTCGCAATGCCCGGCCAGGGACTCCCAGGCGATCGTGGCGATCGACGACATCAGGTGGCTGTGAAAATGCTGCGCGCTGGCGAGCTTGAGATCGACCGTGATCGTGCTGGACTCGCCATTGGCCTGGGCCGAGACGTCGGGCGTCTCCTCGACGTCGTGGCCTCGCAAATGATGGTGCAGTCCGCTGGCCTGCGCCACCACCGGATGGGTCAAGACCTGATAGGCCCTGAGGGTCGGGTTGTTGTCATCGAGCTGATTCATCGAAGACGCCAGCAGCGTGCTGCTGCCCGGCAGCTTCGACGTGACGGCCTCGCCCTGGGCATGCTGTTGGCTCGCCGGCAAGGCGGTTTGCGCATCCCCCTCACAGGATCCCCCGCGCTCTTCGAGGCATTTCCGGAACTGCATCAGATCCGCCTCGAAGACGGTGAAATCCTGATTGATCTCTTTGAGATCCTGCTTGGCCAGGTGGGTGGCAATATCCTCGGCGAGGCCGACACAGCCGCTGGAGATCAGAGCAGCGACCAGCAGGATGCTGAGCGAAATCATGCCGTGGATCCGAGTGAGCCGATTTCGTCCCTGAGAGTGCATGCCGATCTCCTTTGATTGGCCGGGCGCACCGACGCACTTCACCGTGCCGTCGTCTCGACGTCCACCCAGCAGCTGCCCCATCGCTTTCGCGGATAGCCTCACCGTAGCACGGGCGGTTCCGCCAGCCGAGGATTCGTGCATGCAAAGCAACCCTCGCGCATTGCGCGAGGAATTACCCCTGCTTGGAGATCACGTTTCGGAGAAGGACTGGGCTCAATCGTAACGCAGCGCAATCTCGCCACCTTCGGCGTCCACGGTGACAGTGCCGCCGTTCTCGAGCCGGCCGAACAGCAGCTCATCGGTGAGGACGCGCTTCACTTTGTCCTCGATCACCCGAGCCAAGGGGCGTGCCCCGAAGGCTGGATCGTAGCCGAGCTCGGCGAGCTGCTGGCGACCGGCGTCGGTGAGCTCGATCTTCACCTTCTTGGCGCGTAGCTGCTGGCGCAGCTCGCCGACGAATTTGTCGACGATCAGCCCCATCACCTCTGGGCTCAGGGAGTTGAACTGCAGCCGGGCGTCGAGCCGGTTGCGGAACTCGGGGCTGAAGAAGCGCTCGAAGGCCTGCTGACTGTCGGCCGAGCGACGCGAATCGTCGTCGGTGCCGAATCCCATGGAGCGGCCGGACATGGCGCGGGCGCCGACGTTGCTGGTCATCAGCAGGATGACCTGGCGGAAGTCGGCCTGCTTGCCGTTGGTGTCGGTGAGGGTGCCGTGGTCCATGATCTGCAGCAGGATGTTGAAGACGTCGCCGTGGGCCTTCTCGATCTCGTCGAGCAGGAGCACGGCGTGCGGGCTCTTCGACACCGCCTCGGTCAACAGGCCGCCGCGATCGAAGCCGACGTAACCCGGCGGGGCCCCGACCAGCCGCGACACGGTGTGGCGCTCCATGTATTCGCTCATGTCGAAGCGCAGGAAGGTGATGCCCATGACCTCGGCGAGCTGCTTGGCGACCTCGGTCTTGCCAACGCCGGTCGGACCGGTGAGCAGGAAGCTGCCGACCGGCTTCTGCGGATCGCGCAGGCCGGCGCGCGAGACTTTGATGGCGCTGACCAGCCGCTCGATGGCCTCATCCTG
>JBCCEE010000788.1:0-2877 GCA_039030415.1 Acidobacteriota bacterium | reverse complement strand
TCGTCGCCAAGGTTGCGAAACAGCCGGTTGGAGGAGCCGGCCTGGACGGGATCCTCTTCGGCGCCGGGCACCGGGCCGCTCTGAACGAGATACAGGTCGAGTAAGCCGTCGCCATCCGCGTCGAGCCAGCCGCCGCCTGAGCCCATGGTCTCCACCATGTAGCGTTCGCCGGTGCCGCCGTGTCGATGGCGAAAGACGACGCCCGCCTCGCGGTGGATTTCACGGAAGCTCAGCGAGTTGTTGGTAGCCTCATCTTCCGGAAGAGACGGAGGGGTGCTGCAGGCCAAAATGACCAGGCCGCAGAGCATGCCCGCGCGGAGAGTGATCACGGCCCAGAGCTTAGCATCGCCACCAGAAGGAGCTCGCCAAGTGGACTCGATCCTCTAGATGAGACTGGGGGAGTTGGTAGAACATTCGCGTCTCGGTAGGGTTCCCGTTCCTACACCCACATGGGTAGGTCAGGGCTGATGAGCCGCTCTGCTCAGCCACGTCTTCGTCAAGGTCATCGTCTTCGTCAAAGCCATCGTCTTCTTCAAGAGCAAGCACGTCGTGACAGCCCGAGCTACGCATCTCGATCGTTCAGCCAACCTGCATCGCCGGGGTAGGTGGTGGTGGATTCTGGTGCTGGCGGTGCTGGCGCTTGCGCTGCCGCTGGCGCACTATGGGAGGCTCTATCTCGCCAACCCGCTGCGGCCGTCGCTGCGCTCGGCGGAGACGCTGGCTGCGGCGCAAGAGATGCTGGCAGCGGTGCCGGCGTTCTATCGCAACGCAGTGGGGCAGGGACCGCGGATCGAACGCCTCGAGCTGGGGATCGATCCGAGCGGACTGCGGCGAATCGCGGAGAAGCGCGCCGAGGCGTTGCGGGTCGGCGTGCTGTTCGCGTCGCGGGATGACCTGGTCGATGCCAGCCTGCGTCTCGGTGAGCAGACCCTGGGCGCGCGGGTGCGGCTGAAAGGTGACCTGAGCGACCATTGGGCCGGTGACCGCTGGTCCCTGCGTGGCGAGGTCACGAGGGAGGAGGTCACCGGCGGCGGGCTGACAGGCGGCGGACCCACTGGCGACGTGCTGGGCATGCGGCGCTTCTCGCTGCATGCGCCGTGGACCCGCGGCTTCCATCGCGAAGCGGTGTTCTTCGACGTGCTGCGCCACCACGGCGTGCTGGCACCGCGGGCCGAGATCGTGCGGCTCGTCCTGGGTGGGCGCGATATCGGCTTGATGGAGCTCGAGCAGCACGTTGGCAGCGGGCTGCTCAATGGTGATCGGCGGCGGGGAATCTTCCTGCGTTTTGACGAGGACCGGCTGTGGCGGGAGTGGGTGGCCGCCGCAGAACGCCTAGGCGTGTCCTGGTCGCTCGAGGTGCCCAAGCCGCGCGACGCCAATGACTGGCGGTCGGCGCCGATCGACGCTTTCGAAAGCCGCGAGATCCGGGCGTCGGCCGAGCTGTCGCGTCAGCTGGATCATGCCGCTGAGCTGTTACGGTCGGCCCAGGACGGGAGTCGACTACCGTCCGAAGTCTTCGACGCCGAGGGCTGGGGCACCTTCCTGGCACACTGTGAGATCTTTGGTGCCGTCCACATGGCGCTGTGGAACAACCTGCGATTCTTCTACGACCCCGCGACCCAGCGTCTGCATCCCGTAGCGTTCGATACCGGCGTGCTGCCCGAGCGCGAGCGGGCGCCGTCGACCACCGCGCAGCCGACTGACACTGCGCAGGCGACTAACACCGTGCAGCCGACAGACACCGTGCAGGCGACTAACACCGTGCAGCTCGACTGTGTCGGCGGCGAGCTGGCCTTCACGTCGACGCTGGTGGCCGATCCCGCGATCCGGACGGAGCTGCTCCAAGCGTTGCGTCGGCTCGATGATCAGGTCCACGATCCAAGCTTCGAGGCGTTGCTGCGTCAGCAGGAGCCGCGGTACCTGGCGCCGCTGCATACGGAATTCCCGTGGTTGAAACCGTTCGATCTCGGGGCGGCTCGCCGTCGCGCGGTGGCGCTGCGAGGCGTCGACGCCGAGGCGTCTATTCGCCGGGTCGCGCCTGCGACCCGGGAGCCAGGCTACTCGTTCTTGAAGCGCCGCATGACGGTGCGCTTGTCGTTGTAAGACGAGCGCACGTCGATGTATTCGCGGTGGCTGAAGCCGAGCTCGTCGGCGATCTGCCGG
Organism: Acidobacteriota bacterium; assembly: GCA_039030415.1. Lineage (GTDB taxonomy): Bacteria > Acidobacteriota > Thermoanaerobaculia > Multivoradales > J023 > JAAELT01. Next base: position 714 of record JBCCEE010000788.1, on the reverse strand, counting down.
ATCTGGGCTTCCTCGGTGCCGGAGATCTCGTTGTCGGCGGCCGAGACGCCAAAGAGGCAGTGCAGCAGCTCGACGCGCTGCTCACGCGTCGATAGCCGCTTGAACTCCTGGGCGACCTGAAAGTCCTCGGTGCCGCCGAACAGCCGGTTCTGACTCTTGGCGATCTCGACGATCAGGATCGCCTGCTCTTCGGGCAGCTCGCCGAAGCGCTGGACGATCTCCTCCATTTTGCCGGTCTCTTCGCCGCTGATCTCGAGATCCGCGTTGGCGACCCGGCTCAGCAGGTAGGCGAACGCGGCAATGAACTGCGCGCGCTCGCCCTCCATGGCGTCCAACGCCCGCACGATCTTGCGGACGGTCTCGGTTTCGCCGCTGCCGCGCGTTTCCTGGCTGCGGCTGCGGAAGAGATCGAGCAACGCTCTCATGGGACTCCGCCTGGTGACCCGCGGTGATCAGGCACCGCCTCGCGGGAGGTCACGGTGTCTGCACGATCGGGCTGAGGATCATGGTCATCTGCCGCCCTTCGAGACGCGAGCGCGTGTCGACGGTGGCGATCTCCTGCGTCGCTTCGGTGATCTTGTCGAGGATCTGGATACCGAGCTCGGGTCGACGCAGCTGCCGGTAGCGGAAAAAGACGGTGACCTTGACCTTTTTGCCGGCCTTGAGAAACCTGATCGCTCGATTGAGCTTGATGTTGAAGTCGTTGTCGCCGAT
>JBCCEE010000787.1:0-2884 GCA_039030415.1 Acidobacteriota bacterium | reverse complement strand
GTCGACTCCTCCGACATGGCCTTCATGGTGGCCTCCCGCTCCGCCTTCCGCCAGGCCTACGGCAGAGCCAAGCCGCAGGTGCTGGAGCCGGTGATGAAGGTCGCAGTCGAGGGGCCGGCCGAGTTTCAGGGCGCGGTTTACCGCACCTTGATGCAGCGTCGCGGCAACGTCCTCGGTTCCACTGAGGACGCCGGCTTCGCTAGAGTCGAGGCCGAGGTTCCGCTGGCGGAGATGTTCGGTTACTCGACCAACCTGCGCTCTGAGACCCAGGGCAAGGCCGAGTTCACGATGGAATTCTCGAAGTACGGGCCGGCGCCCAAAGAGGTCAAGGAAGAGCTGCTCAAGGAATACGGCGGCCAAGTGACCGAGGAGGACGACTGATGAGTGACCTGATGATCAACCTGCGCCGGTCCCCCCGCAAGCTGCTCGAGCGTGACGGCTACCCGGGCCCCGGCCCCGGCCACCTCGCTCTGGTGATGGCGCGTGCCGGTATCGGCAAGACCGCCTTCATGGTCGGCATCGGCATCGATGCTCTGCTGTCCGGTCAGAAAGTGCTGCACATCTCGCTCGAAGGCACCGTCGAAAAAGTGCGTCAGTGGTATGACGACGTGCTGATGGAGATGCTGCGTCGCGACAAGAAGCTAGAGCATTGGGCGGCGATCCAGCTCGACATCGAGCGTCGGCGTCACATCCACAACTACGTCGCTCAGTCGTTCTCGATCGAGCGCATGAAGAGTGGCCTGGAGATGCTCGAGGACGTCATGAGCTTCACCCCCCAGGTGATCTTGCTCGACGATGTCGATCGCGCAGGTGAGGATCTGAACCCCGAGAAGATCGCTGCGGTCAAGGCTCTGGCGGCCGACGCCGGTGCCGAGCTGTGGATGACCTGCCAAACCCACCGCGACGGACCGCAGGCCGAGCCTGGTCACCTGCCGCCGCCGGCTGGAAGCATCCAGGACTTGACCGACCTCGCCTTCCGCCTCGACTCCCAAGACACCAAGGTGCGGCTGCACGTCCTCAAGGACCAGAAGCAGATGCTCAACGAGGACACCCACATCGTCCTCGACCCGCAGACCCTGCTGCTCACCGTGGGCCTCGTAGTATAGCTTACTCGCGTCACCTCCGCGATAGCGCGGAGGTGACGCACTGCGCTCATGAAGACCGAACAGATCCTGGAGATCGACCAAGCGCTACTCGGGTGGGCCCAACAGTTCGCCAAATCACGCGGGATTAGTTTGGCGACCCTGGTCGAACAGCTCTTGGTCGGACTGGCGGCGCAGCAGGACTTGGAGGCTCAGCCAGAAGGGCTGGTAGCAGAGCTTGCAGGCTCCTTCAAAGACGCCAGCGCAGATGGTTCTCAAGGTGAGCTTGCTGAGTACTTGGCTCGTAAGTACGCTTGAACCGCTGCGAGGGAGCTAGCTACTGTACCGGCTCTGCTCGGTGCTTTTTGAGCTCGAGCGCGACGCGAATCGCCATTTGAATGAGTGTGTCGTGATTGGGATGGCTTTTGTTGAACGCCATTCCCAGGGTTTCGTCGCGCCGCCAGACGACACGCCCTTCGAGCTGTAGCTGCCCCTCGCGCAGGCCGAGGCCGAAGTTGACGGTGCGGCCGACCTGCCAGTCGTCCGGCGCGCCGCTCAGCGACAGGCCGTCGAGCGATAGGTTCTCGAGGGTCGCGGCCCGCACGTCGCCCGGAGCCAGCTCCAGTCGGATCGGCTGTCCCAAGTGGATGCGCACCTCGCGCCGTCGGCCGAGATCTAGGTGCGCGGTGACGTTGGCCAGGTGGCGGCGAGCCGCCGCCAGCTGCAGCTTCTGTTCGATCTCGGGATGATCGCGGAAGAAATCCAGCAGATCTTGATGCGCAATACGCAGCACGCTGCTGGCTTCCGAAGCCCGCACCGAGGCCATGTGCTGGCCCTCGCCGAAGATGTCGAGCTCGCCGAACAGGTCGCCGGCTCCGAGGCGCGCGAGCAGCTGCACCGGCTTGCCGACCGACGCTCGAAACACCGCCACCGAGCCCTCGCGCACCACGTACAGGCCCGACGTTGCCTCGCCTTCACTCACGATGAGCTGGTCGGCGGGGAAGCTCAGCGCTTCGAAGCGACCCACTAGTCGCTCGAGCTCGCTGGCGTCCAGGTCGCGGAATAGCGCGACGCCTCGCAGCGTGTTTGCGATCGAGCTGTCATGGTCCGGGTACTCGGGATTCTCTGCGGTGGTTTCCGTCATCTCGACCTCCGGCGCGAGCTTACCCTGGATGCTGGGACGAACAAAGCGCAGCGAACGATCGTAGAGTTTCTCGTAACGACTCGGGGGATTCATGCGCTATTGGATGCAGCCCAAGGCCCGGACGTTCGGCATTGCCTTCACGATCTACGATGCCAACCAGCAGGAGGCCTTCAAGGTGGAAGGCCAGAAGCTCAGCTGGAGCCGCAAGGTGAGCCTGATGAACCTGGACGGCCTGGTTTTGGTGTTCATTCGGCAGCGGCCGATGAGCTGGCATTCGCGCTATGAGATCTACCGTCAGCAGCAGCTGGCGGCGACGGTGACTCAGAAGCTGACGTTCAGCGGCCGGCAGTTCAGGGTCCGCGTGCCCGGCCAGGAAGACTTCCGGGTGCAGGGCTCCTTCACAGGCTGCGAATTCACCTTCGAGCGCGGCGGTCACCAGGTCGCTCGCGCCTCCAAGAAACTGTGGGCGTGGAACGGCCGCTACGGCATCGAGATTGCCGACGGCGAGGACGATCTACTGATCCTGGCGACAAGTGTCGTCTTGGATCTCATACGCCGCGACTCCAACCTGTATTCCTGAGGCCGCAGCCTGGCAGAGTCAGCCGGCCGTCAGCGAGAAGGCAGCCGCCAGCCCGTCGGCGACGGCCAGGCCCGCCAG
>JBCCEE010000786.1:0-2894 GCA_039030415.1 Acidobacteriota bacterium | reverse complement strand
CGGGCTGCCATGCGGCAGCCCGCCTCTTGGCTCGTTCGTGAAGCAATTCGATCCAAGAACGAGCGATAGACGGTCGCGCTCGGTAGACTGCGCTCGGCCTGCGGAGCTCGCCGGGTCAGCTGCGAGCTGCATAAACCCTTGCTCTCCGGGCGCTTACGAGCGCCAAATGCGTTTCCAGCTCAAACAGTCCTCGGCCGTGCTCGTTCCACCAGCGCGACCTACCAACTCACGAAGGTTGTTCTGGGATGCGATCCAGCTAGAGTCTCCGATATGTTGACCATCAGCCAGCTCGCCAAGCGTTTCGGTCTGTCCCGCAGCACGCTGCTGTACTACGACTCGATCGGCCTGCTGTCGCCCTCCCTGCGCAGCCGCGCCAACTACCGGCTGTACTCTGAGGAAGACGTCGAGCGCATGGAGACGATCGACCTCTACCGCCAGGCCGGGCTGCCGCTCAAAGACATCGCCCGCGTGCTGGCCTCGGGCAACAGCGCCGCCACCGAGCTGCTGGGCCAGCGTCTCGAAGGCCTGAGCCGGGAGATCCACCAGCTGCGGCGTCAGCAGCAGAGAATCGTCGACCTCCTGCAGAACGAGGTCTCCCTGCGCCAGACGCGCTCGCTCACCAAGGAGCGCTGGGTGGCGATCCTGCGCGCTACCGGCCTGAGCGAAGACGACATGGGCCGCTGGCACCAGGAGTTCGAGCGTCTGACGCCCGAGGCTCACCAGGATTTCCTCGAGTCATTGGGCCTCGAGGACGACGAGATCGCACGGATCCGTGAATGGTCCCGCGACGTAAACGCCAACAAGTAAGGGCCGCCTGCGACGTAACGAGCTCGTTTTCTGACCTCCCCCTTTGAAAAAGGGGGATCGAGGGGGATTTCTGCAGGCTCGGTAGACATCGAAGAGAATCCCCCCTAACCCCCCTTTGCCAAAGGGGGGAACCAGAATTCGGGAGGACTGGTGCTCCTTGCCGATGAAGCGCAGCCGTCTATCGAGCGTTCTTGGACGCAATCCAGCCCAAACGACTTAAAATGCTAGAAACGTCGCTTCCATGGAGGATACCGCTATGAGCCAGCCGCTCCGAGCCTTGGTGCTTTGCGCTATGACCCTGGGTTTTGCCGTCACCGCCACCGCCGAAAACTGGCCGCACTGGCGCGGTCCACGCTTCGACGGCACCAGCCAGGCGACGGGATTGCCGTCGAGCTGGGACGCCGAGACCAACGTCCGCTGGCGTCTCGAGCTGCCGGGCCACGCCGCCTCCACGCCGGTGGTGTGGGGTGAGCGCATCTTCCTGACCTCGACGGTCGAGGGCAGCGAAGACCTGGTGGTGATGGCGGTCGACGAGGCCGGCAAGCCGCAGTGGCGCACGACGGTGTCTAGCGGCGCCTACGATTTCCAGGGCGGGCTGGCGCAGTTCGCCCACGAGACCAATCCGGCGTCGCCGTCGCCGGTCACCGACGGCGAGCACATCTGGGTGATGTACGGCAACGGAACGCTGGCGGCGGTCGATCTCGACGGCAAGGTCGCCTGGAAGGTGAACCTGGAGGAGCGCTACGGCGCGCTCAGCCTCTACTTTGGCCTGTCGTCCTCACCCTTCGTCGACGGCGACAAGCTGTTCCTGCAGCTGCTCAACACCAACGGCCAGTGGGTGGTGGCGCTGGATAAGAAGACCGGCAAGGAGGCGTGGAAGCACGAGCGCAAGACCGACGCGACGGACGAGTGCCTGCACTCCTACACGTCGCCGTTCACGTATCCAGCGGGTGACCAGCGTCTGCTGGTGATCCACGGCGCCGACTACGTGAGCGCCCACCGGCTGAGCGACGGCGCCGAGCAGTGGCGCCACGGCGGCCTCAACCCCAAAGACGGCTACAACCCGTCGTTCCGGCTGGTGGCGACGCCGATCTTCACCGACGGTTTGATGGTCGTGCCGTCGGCCAAGCGCGGCCCGGTCTACGGCATCGATCCCAAGGGCGCCAAGGGCGACGTCACCGGCAAGGCCACGTGGCACCTCGAGCGCGGCACGCCGGACGTGCCGTCCCCGGTCGTCCACGACGGCCTGGTCTACCTGAGCGGCGAGCGCGGCACCCTCACCAGCCTCGACGCCAAGACCGGCGAGAAGGTCTACGACGAGCGCGTCCACGGCGCACCCCATCGCGGCTCGCCGGTCGTCGCCGACGGCAAAGTCTTCCTGATGTCCTCAGACGGCACCGTGTCGGTCATCAAGGCCGGCAAGACCTACGAGCTGCTGGCGCAAAATACCTTCGAAGAGCGCATGGCCGCGTCGCCCGCCTTCCTCGGCGATACGATTCTGCTGCGCACCCACAAAGCGCTGTACGCCGTCGGCGAGACGGCCAAGCCGGAAGCCGCCGCGGGCAACTGAGCGTAGCGAGTTGACGTCGACCCGGTGTTGGCTCGACGTCGACTCGATGTTGGCTAGATGTCGGCCCGGTCGGTTAAACTAGGCGCCTGGCACCCAGGCAGATGGCCATCTCGAGCCCCAACACCGCGGAGACGAATACCGTGGAGACTCTGGCCAGCCAAGCGTGACCAGGCATCCCAACAAAAAAGTGTGACGGTGTGCTGGTGTGTTGGTAATTCCAACCCCCCGCGTATTCGTTATACAGGTTTACATAAGACAAACACGATTCTGAGCTGGGTAGGAAATACCGTCACACCAGCACACCGTCACACAATCCGACCGAATCGAGAGGCCCCGAGAGCTCCGCGGAGCGTCGATTACACGGTCCCGACGGTGCAGAGACCCGGTTTTATCGTCGATCGCGGTCTCTGCAAGCTGCAGAGACCACGATTGAGCCTCGATCGGGGTTCCTGACGGTGTAGAGACCCGGTTTTATCGTCGATCGCGGTCTCTGCAAGGTGCAGGGACCGCGATTTTG
>JBCCEE010000785.1:0-2907 GCA_039030415.1 Acidobacteriota bacterium | reverse complement strand
CATGAAGAGGATCACGATCATCACGATCCAGCCGGTGATCGACGACGCCGAGGCGGAGCCTTCTTCCGGCTCACCGAGGCCAAGCCACTCCGGCAGCTTGTTGAAGCCGATCGAGGCCAGCAGGTTGGTCACCAGGCGCTGGACGATGCGCGCCACCAGGTAGAAGATGAAGAAGATCACCAGCGCGCCGAGCAGGTTTGGCAGGAAGCCCAGGATCTCGCCGACCATGTCTTTGACCGGTGAGAGACCCTCCATCTGCAGGGCGTCCAAGATCTGAGGCAGGAAGAGCAGGAAAATCAGATAGTAGACGCCGTCGGCCAGGGTCGACGCCAGCGACATCGAACGGGTCTCTTCACCCGCCGAATCCCCCAGCTTCTCGTCGAGCTGGAAGGCGCTGAGCAGGTTCTTGACCACCATGCGCAGCACGGTGGCGACCGCCCAGGCGATCGCCGCCAGGGCGCCGGCTGCCAGCACCTGCGGCAGGAAACCCACTATCTTGGTGGCCAGAGCGGAGAGCGGCTCGGTGACGATGGTGAGATTGAGACTCTGCAGCACGGCCATGATCACGAACAGCATGACCAGCCAGTAGACGAGTTGGGACGTGCCGGCCTCGATCGGCACGTCTTTCGACTTGCCGCCGGTCACCATCTCGGCGAGCTTGTTGTCGAGCTCGGTCTTGTCGAGGAGTTTCTTGGTCAGGTAGGACGCGACTTTGGCGACCAGCCAGCCGACGACCAGAATCGCGAGGGCCTTGAGCACGGGCACGCCGTAGGTCGTACCCAGCTCGATGAGTTGGTTGGTGTCGAAATTCATTAGAGCGCTCTCCTTTGGAGTTTGATGGCAAACATAAAAACGATGCCCGATGGCAACTATGTGAGGCTTCGCAACACGTCTATCGGGACAAACCGCGACCCGTCGCCAGGATCGCCAGGCTGCGAACGCGTGCGAGGTCTGCTGAGCCTTAACAGCGCGCAGATATCGTGCGCCGATCCACTCAGCCCTGAGCGGACGTGCGTGTTGGCAGAGTCAGGTGGAACCGTCAGTTGGCAGAGTACTAGACGCTATCACCAACTTTTAAAGCAAATTGAATGCCAGGGTAGGACGAGGCGAAACCCCCGGAGTCAAAGGCCTACAGGCCAATCCCGTCACTTCCCGACCGGGAATTTTTGCCAGGCAGGGAGATACACCCCGTTCGAGATCCCCAGCTATCGACCAGCTATCGACCCGTTCTGCCGTCTGCTATCGCAGCAGAGGCGCACGGCGGTGCGCCCGCGAAGGACCTACGCCGCGTGACGGCCGCGCGGTCGACTGCGCTCGACGTCGGTGCGGGTGACTTTGGGATCGGGGGTCGAGGGCGGATCGACAATCAGGCCTCGCAGCGCCATCTGGGTGACCTGGTTGACCAGATCGTCCGGCTCGATGGTGCTGTCGTTCTTGTACCAAAGCACGACACCGTGCACCATGCCGAGCACGCTGTGGGCCGCGACATTGGGATCGAGCTTCGGGATCCGATCCTGGCGTTCGAGCACCGCGACGATGCTCTCGCGCAGAAAGTCGGTGAAAGCACGCTTGCGCTCCATCACCTTGGGGCGATAGGCGGCGTCCAGACCTTCTTCCTCATTGACCAGGATGTTCATCGAGCTCGGCTCGTCGATCACCAGCCGAACATAGCCGGCCAGTAGGGTGGCGAGGCGCTCGTCCGGATCGTCGCCCTCGCGAGCGATCGCGATCACGTCCTCCTCGAGCAGGTTGAGGACGAAGTTCATGATCGCGTAGAGCAGGGCTTTCTTGCCCTTGATGTAGTAGTACAGGCCGCCTTTCGTCAGATCGACGATCTCGGCGATATCTCCCATCGAGGTTGCGTCGAAGCCCTTCTCGGAAATGATCCGCGCTGCTTCACGATAAATATGGATCGCGCGGGCATCATCGTTGACCGTCGGTGGCTTCTGGTATGTCGGCATTGCTGGCGCCTTATCTCATAGGATTCTTCTATTCGCTGTGCAGGCTTACCGGGTGCAAAAGGCTCCGTTGCCCCTGGGCCGTCGGCCGCTGCGCATTCCACCCAATTCGATCGCGGGCTGATCGGCGCAGGCCTCTGAATACAGTATAGAAGTCGGCGAGGTAGTCGAGATGGCGCCGCTCACTAAAGCGGTGCTTTTTGGCCTGTTCCAAATATCTCAAAACCTCGATTTAAATGACCCACAGCGGCTTAATGACCGGTCGGTAGAATAGGTCGGCGTGCACTATGCTGTCAAGGCGACTCGGGGCCGCTCACGGCCTGTCTCAGCCCGCGTCCAAAGCGGCGCTGACAGCACTTTACAGAGGGTTTGAGAGCTCTAGCTCAAAATCTCCCTATTTGATGCATCGAGCGCACGCCAAGCAAAAAATACATCGGATTGAGCGGTAGGCCAACCCGCACGAAATCCAAAAAACGATACCCGCCGACGCCCTCTGCGGGAACGGCGGGAACACCGCCGAGACGCCGCTATTTCGCTTCGTCTTGCTTGAGCTTGGCGACCAGTTGGCGGATGGCGCGCTCGTTGTAGCCGCGCACTACCGAGCCGTCGATATCGAGCAGCGGCACGCCGCTACGGCCACCGGCCTTGGAACGATACTCGCGCGCTGCCTTGGCGTCCTTCTCGATGTCTTTGGCCACGAAGTCGGCGTCGAGAGATTTGAGCAGCTTGTCGGCCTTGCGGCAGTACCCGCACCAGCTGGTCATGTAGAGAGTGATCTTGCTGTCTTCTTCCGCGGTCGCACCCTTGGTCTGGTGGGCGGCCGGCTGAGACGCCCGGTTGGCCTTCGGTACGTAGGGACGTCCCTGCTCGAGAGCCGTCTTTTTCTCGCTGGCCTCGAGGTCGACCTCCGACACCTGCAAGGTGTGGCGCGCCCCGTCGGCATCGATGT